>CAXUBX010000034.1:0-32490 GCA_964249405.1 uncultured Acetobacteraceae bacterium
GAGATCTACACGACCGGCGAGATCGAGCGGGTCGCGCGCGTCGCCTTCGACCTCGCACGCCTCCGCCAGCGACGCCTGACGAGCGTCGACAAGGCGAACGTGATGGAGTCCGGGCTGCTCTGGCGCGAGACGGTCAGTGCACTCGGACGCGTCGACTACCCGGATGTGGCCCTCCACCACATGTACGCCGACAATTGCGCCATGCAGCTCGTGCGCGAGCCGAAGCAGTTCGACGTGCTCGTGACCGGCAACCTGTTCGGCGACATCCTGTCCGATCTCGCGTCGATGCTGACCGGAAGCCTCGGCATGCTGCCGTCGGCGACCCTCGGCGCGCCGCGCGAGGACGGCCGCCGTCCCGCCCTCTACGAGCCGATCCACGGCAGCGCGCCCGATATCGCCGGACGCGGGATCGCGAACCCTCTGGCCGCCATCGCCAGCTTCGCGATGGCCCTCCGGTTCTCCCTCGACCTTCCCGCCGAGGCCGACCTGATCGAGCGCGCGATCGCGACCGTGCTGCGGACCGGGCTCCGCACCGCGGACATCATGGCGCCGGGTTGTGCCGAGGTCTCCACCGCCGTGATGGGCGAGAGCGTCGCCCGCGAGCTCGAGAAGACGGCCTGACGTCACTAATCCGTCGGGAGCCCCTCGTGCCCGGCTTCCATCAGACCGTCTTCAGCATCCCGCCATCGACGAAATACGTGGATCCGACGCTGTATGTCGCCTTGTCGGAGCAGAGGAACACGAAGAAGTTGGCAAGTTCCTCCGGCGTGCCGAATCGCTTGATCGTGGCGTGACGGTCGGCCACCTCCTGCAGATAGGCCTCCCAGTCTCCGCCCTTGTCCGCCGTCAGTTCTTTCGCCGTCCTGATCCAGTCCGGGGTGAGGATCAGGCCGGGGTTGACGCAGTTCACCCGGATCTTGTCGCCGACGACCTCGTCGGCGAGCGCCTTGCTGAACATCATCAGCGCCGCCTTCGTGACGTTGTAGATCGGCTCGTACCAGAGCGGCTGGACCGCGCAGATCGAGGCGTTGTGTAGGACCACCCCGCCGCCGCGGGCGCGCATCACCGGGATCAGGCCGCGCGCGAGCCTGACCGCGGCCATCACGTGGAGGTCCCAGTAGGACTGCCATTTCTCGTCCGGCGCGGTCTCGATCGTCTCGTTCGAGCCGGCGCCCGCGTTGTTGATCAGGATGTCGGCACCGTCCCGGCTGCTCACCATCTCCAGCACCGCGCGGACCCCGTCGGCGGTCGCGATGTCGGCCGCGACGGGCGACGCCGACACGCCGTGATCGGCCGCGATCCGGCCCGCTGCGGCCCGCAGCCGATCCGGTTCGCGTGCGACCATCACGAGGTCGGCGCCTTCCGCCGCCAGACCCTCCGCGACCGCGAGGCCGATCCCAACGCTCGCGCCGGTGACGACGGCGATCTTTCCCCTCAGGCCGAGATCCATGGAGATCCTTCCTTGTCGGTCGCCTACGGCAGCGGCGAGCAGCTAGCCTCGAGCCAAGCCCGCGCGCCTCCGTCGAGATGCGGCCCGATTTCTCCGAGCACGCGGGCGTGATAGGCGTCGAGCCACGCGCGCTCGTCCGGCAGGAGCAGGTCGGCCGTGATGCAGCGCCGGTCGATCGGCGCCAGTGTCAGCGTCTCGAAGCCGAGGAACGGCTTGGCGGATCCGGGTCGCGCGGGCTCGGGTCGGGCGAGGATCAGGTTCTCGATGCGCATCCCGTGCGAGCCCGGCTCGTAGTAGCCCGGCTCGTTCGACACGATCATGCCGGCCTCGATCTTCGCCGGGCGAGGGACGGGCGAGATGTTGACCGGCCCCTCATGGACACCGAGCAGGCTGCCGACGCCGTGGCCGGTTCCGTGATCGTAGTCGAGACCGGCACGCCAGAGCGGCGCGCGGGCCAGCGCGTCCAGCCGGTGACCGGTGACGCCTTCGGGAAAGGTGATCGTGCTGAGCGCGATCATCCCTCGCAGCACGCGCGTGAACCGGTCCCGGATCGTTTCCGGAGCGGTGCCGCGTCCGGTCCAGATCGTCCGGGTGATGTCGGTCGTCCCGCTCTCGTACTGGCCGCCGCTGTCGATCAGGAACAGCTCGTCGCGCCGGATCGGCCGGTCGCTCGCCTCGGTCACCCGGTAATGGATGATCGCGCCGTGCTCGCCGGCGCCGGCAATCGCGGCGAAGCTGTCGCCGAGGAAAGCCGGGCTTTCGCGCCGGAACGCGAGCAGTCGCCGCGACGCGGAGAGCTCGGTCTCGGCGCCGGCCTCCTCGGCGAGCCAATGGAGGAAGCGGCTGACGGCGACCCCATCGAGACGGTGCGCCGTGCGCGCGCCCTCGATTTCCGCCGCGTTCTTCCGCGCCTTCAGAGCGAGACAGGGATCGGAACCGGAGGTGACCGTGGCGCCGGCGTGGCGCAGGGTATCGGCGAACCAGGCCGGACTCGCCGCCCGGTCGACGCGAACGGTCCGGCCGCCGAGCGCCGCGAGGCGGAGCGCGAGTGCCGCAGGCTCGGAGACCGACACGCCGTTGCCGAGCCACTCCCGCGTGCTCTCGTCGAGCTTGCGTCCGTCCATGAACAGCTCGACGGCGCCGTCGGCATGGACGACGGCGAAGCCCAGGGCCACCGGGGTCGTCTCGAGATCGCCGCCGCGGATGTTGAGCAGCCAGGCGACCGACGCGGGATCGGTGACCACCGCCGCGTCCTCGCCGGCCGAGCGAAGCAGGGCCGCGATCTCGTCCCGCTTGTCGATGCTCGCCCGGCCGGAGAACCGCTCGTGGTGCGGGCGGGCCGGCGTGGCGGGCGGCGCGGGCCGGTCGCGCCAGACGGCGTCGATCGGGTTCGTCTCCTGCGCCGCCAGCCTGAGACCGACGCCGGCAAAGCGCCCGATCTCCTCCTCGCTCATGATCCTCGGGTCGTAGCCGATGGTCAGCTCGCGTCCGGCGTCTCGGGCGCGGGCCCGCAGCCAGTCGCCGGGCGGCATCTCGCCGCCGTGCAGCCGTTCGTAGAGCGCGGCGTCGGTCTCGGCGGCGAGCTGCAGGACGTAACGCCCGTCCGAGAACACCGCGGCGCGGTCGGTCAGCACCACCGCGATCCCGGCGCTGCCGGTGAAGCCGGTCAGCCAGGCAAGCCGCTCGGAGGATGGCGGCGCGTTCTCGCCAAGATGCTCGTCCGATCGCGGCACCAGGCAACCGTCGAGCGCGCGATCCCGCAGCACGGTGCGGAGCGCGTCCAGTCGTGCGATCGCGTCGGGAATGGCGGCAACTCCGGCAGGAACGGGTCGGACTGTCAGGCTCTCCCCGGAGCAGTCGCCGGGTCAAGGCCCGAAGCCCCTTCGACGCGGTAGCGTCCGGGACCGGCCGGTATGCGGAAACGGAGTGTCTGCGCCATCGGATCGTGCACCGTCTCGATGGCCTGCCCGCCCTCGTCCCGCACCGGGCGTGGCGTCGCCTGGCCATGCAGGATGACGCGGATCCGACGCCAGTACGGGGCGACCTGCCCCTCGGGTATCCCGGCGGTGACGACGCCCTCCTCGTAGCGGAAACGCTGTCGATGATACCGCCCCTGACGGTAGGCGAACGTCTCGCCGTCGTCGTCGTAGACGGAGCCGTCGGCATCGGGGCCCGGATAGATGTGGAGGCGGAGTGCCCCCCGGCGCGCCGCCAGGCTGTCGACCGGCTTGCCCATCGGTATGATCGAGCCCGCTCGAACGAATGCCGGCACGAACCCGATCCGCTTGCCGAGCGCCATCTGACGCTCCGCATCGGGGATGATCTTTCGTCCTGACCAGAGCGAGAACCAGTCCGTCCCGGCGGGGAACGCGACCACGTGGTCGTCGAGCGTCTCGTCGGGCGGTGGGGCGACCATCAGCGCGTGACCGAACATGAACCGGGTGTCGACCGAGGCGAGCGCCGGATCGGGAAACTCGAGGAACATGGGCCGCATGATCGGGATGCCGGTCCGCGTCATCTCCTCGATGGCGGTGTAGATGTAAGGCATCAGCCGGTAGCGTGTCTCGATCGCGCGTCGGCGGATCGTCTCGTGCTCGGGGCCGTGCACCCAGGCTTCCTGATCGCGGGAGCCGAGATCGGTATGGTTGCGGAACAGCGGGTTGAACACTCCGGTCGCGATCCATTGCGTCAGGAGCTCCGGCGACGGGCTGCCCTTGAAGCCGCCGATGTCGCAGCCGGCGAGCCCGAAGCCGCTGAGACCGAGGCTGAGCAGCTGAGGTGTCGACAGCCTGAGATGATTCCAGCTGCTCGTGTTGTCGCCGGTCCAGGTCACGGCATAGCGCTGCGTTCCCGCGTAGCCGGCGCGCGTCATCACGTAGGGCCGTCGATCCGGGCGCAGCGCGAGCAGCCCGTCATGCGTCGCCCGCGCGTTCTGCATGCCGAAGACGTTGTGGATTTCCTCGTGTGAGGCCGAGCGCGTCGCGAACCCGGGCTCTTCGACCCGGTGCCGCAGGTCGGTCGGCATCGTCTTGCCCGGTCCGTCGAACACGGCGGGCTCGTTCATGTCGTTCCAAAACCCGCCGACGCCGTCGGCGACGAACCGTGCGGCCAGCGTGCCCCACCAGTCCCGCGTGACGCTCCGCGTGAAGTCCGGAAAATGGCAGGGTCCTGGCCAGACCTCGCCGGTATAGGTGCTGCCGTCGGCCGTCCTGACGAAATGATCGCCTTCGATCCCGCCCTCGTAGGGTGGATACGGCTCGCCCGGCAGGCTCGGAACGTGGAGGTCGGCGATCACCACCACGCGAACGCCGAGCGAAGCGGCGTCGTCCACCAGGTCGGCCAGCACGGGATAGGTATCGGGATTGGTGGTGTAGGGACGGTTGCGGTCCTGGTAGCCGATGTCGAGCCAGATCGCGTCGAGCGGGATCGATCGCGCCCGGTGCTGGCGCACGACCTCGATCGCGCGGGCCGCGCTGTCGTAGCTGTAGCGGCATTGTCCGTAGCCGAGCGACCAGATCGGCGGCAGCGACGCGCGTCCCACCAGCGCGGTGAACCGCTCGAGCACCGCCTTCGGGTGCGGCCCGGCGATGACGTGATAGCGGAGCGAGGGGGAAGGCGCCGCGATCGCGAGCACGTCGGGCTCGGTCGCGGCAAGATCGAAGCCGGTGCGGTACGTGCAATCGACGAACAGACCCGCGGCGACGCCCTCGCGGTCGACCGCGAGCAGGAACGGCACCGTCTTGTAGAGCGGATCCCAGCTCTCGCCGAACCCGTACCTGTCGGAGTTCCACATCGTGTAGGCCCGGCCACGCTTCTCGATGCCGTCCGGCTTGTCGCCGAGGCCGTAGTAGCGGGTCTCCGCCGGCGCCTCGAGGCGGAGGCGAAACCCCGGCGTGTCGCTGCGGACCGGGTCGCGCGCATGTCCGCGGACCAGCATCCGACCATTCCGGTCGGCGATCGTGAGCGACAGCGTTCCGGCATCGAGCGACACGTCCAGCAGATCGGTTCGGAACGCCTGGGGCCCGGTCCGCTCGACCTCGATCTCGCGCGACCACCACTCGGGGAGCACGGCCCAGGAGGCAGGTTCCGGGGCTGCGGCGCCGGACGGGAACAGCTCGACCCGGATCGCGCCGGGATCGCTCGCGGTGACACGGACCACCGTCCCGTCGCGTTCGGCGATGATCGCGTTCATCCCGTCCATCCCGTCGCTCTCCCGGCCCGGCTTGACGTGTCCGCCCGACGAGGCGACACGGACCGGCGATGAGCGACCCCACCCCCGATCCGATCCACCCCGTCGCGGCGACGCAAGTCGGCACCGAGAACCGGGTGGCCTCGACGCGGTTCCCGGGCGCGCCGCTCGGCCTGCTGTTCGATCTCGACGGCACGATGGTGGACACCGACCACTACCATTTCGAGGCGTTCAACACGCTGCTCGCGGAGCACGGGCGGTCGATCACGCTCGACTATTTCAAGGCCCGGATCATGGGCGGCTCGAACGCGACGGTGATGGCCGATCTGTTCCCGGATCTCGACGTCGCGCAGCATGGCGAACTTGCCGATCGCAAGGAGGCGATGTTCCGCACCGCCTCGCCGCATCTCGATCCGATCCCGGGCCTGCATGCGATCCTCGACTGGGCGTCCGCTCATCGGGTCGCGGTGGGCGCTGTCACCAACGCGCCTCGCCTCAACGCCGAGCACATGCTGCGGGCGCTCGGCCTCCATGCGCTGGTCGACGGCGTCGTGACCGGAGACGAGCTTCCGCGGGCGAAGCCCGATCCGCTGCCCTATGCGACGGGCGCCGAACGGCTCGGACTGCCGGTCGGCAGGATCATCGCCTTCGAAGACAGCCGTTCCGGTGTCCGCTCGGCGGTCGCGGCCGGCCTACGCACGGTCGCGCTCACGACCGGGCTCGATCGGGAGACGCTGCGGGGTCTCGGCGCGACGCTGATCATCGACGACTATCGCGATCCGGGGCTGCAGGATCTGCTGGACGCGGCGCTGCAAGACGCCTGAGCCGGTCAGGCCTTCCCCTTCAGCACTTCGTCGGCCGCCTTGCGGTCCAGATCACGCGCGGCGTCGGCGAGGAATTTCCCTTCGTCCTTGTCGCCGCCCTCCACCGCCTCGACCGCATCGGTCGCGAGATCCTTCGCCTCGGTCGCGCGGTCGACCCCGCCCTCTCTGCTGGTCGCCTCTTCCTTGCCGGTTCCGGCCATGGTTTCTCTCCTCGGGATCAGGATCCGGACAACCGCTCGCGGCCGGGAGGGTTCCGATGATCTCGACCGACGAGGTGCAGCTCCGATGAGCGAGGACTGGTGGCAACTCGACGCGGTGGGCCTGGCCGGCGAGATCCGGGACCGGCGCCTCGATCCGGTCGAGATCGCGGAGGAGGCGCTGGCCCGGGCCGTCGACGACGGCCCGACCTTCATCGCGGTCACCGGGCCACGCGCCCGACGCGAAGCCGAGGCCGCACGCCTCCGTATCCGCGATGGCTGCCCCGCGAGCCCGCTCGACGGGGTGCCGATCGCGTGGAAGGACCTGTTCGACATGGCGGGCCTGCCGACCACCGCCGGAGCCGAATTCCGGCGCCATGTCGCGCCCGCGGCGACCGATTGCAGGCTGGTCGCCGATGCGGCCCGTGCCGGGCTGGTGGCGATCGGCAAGACCAACCTGACGGAGCTCGCCTTCTCGGGGCTCGGCATCAATCCGCATTTCGGCACGCCGGTGCACCCGAAGGACGCGGGCCGGGTGCCCGGCGGCTCGTCCTCCGGCAGCGCCGTCGCGGTCGCCCGCCACATCGTTCCCCTCGCGATGGGCAGCGACACCGCCGGCTCGGTGCGGATCCCGGCCGCCTTCAACGACCTGTTCGGCTATCGTCCCTCGATCGGCCGCCTCAGCCTCGACGGCGTGTTCCCGCTGGCGCCGAGCTTCGACACCGCGGGACCCTTCGCCCGCAGCCTCCGGGACATCGTGGCGCTGGACGCGCTCCTGACCGGCCGGGCAGCCGGCGCGGAACCGCCGGTCCCGCCGGACGGCCGAAGGATCATCGTCGACGAGGCCATTCTCGCCGATGCGCGTGTCGAGGCCGGGATCCGGGACGCCGTCGAACGCGCGCTCGAGGCGCTCGGCCGGGCGGGCGCAACGCTCGAACGGCGGCGCTCGACCATCCTCAGCGAAGCGGCGCTCGTCCTCGAACGCGATGGCTGGCTCGGCGGGGCGGAGGCGTTCGCGACCCACGAGGCTCTGCTGGCCGGCCCCGACGCGCCGCGTCTCGATCCGGCGATCCGCGCGCGGCTGCAGCGCGGCGGCGCGATGAGGCTGGCCGCCGTGGTCCGGCTCTACCAGGCACGCGACGCGCTCGCCCGACGGCTCGACGCCGAGGCGACGGACGCGGTGTTCCTCATGCCGGCGGTCGGGCACGCCCCGCCGCGCCTCGCCGAGGTCGACGAGCCGGCGGCCTTCGCCGAGCGGAATGCCGCGACCCTCCGGCTCACCATGATCGGAAGCTTCCTCGGCATGCCGGGGCTGACGCTTCCGCTCGGCGCCGGTGCCGGCCTGCTGCTGACCGGGCCCGGTGGATCCGACCAGGCCCTCTTTCAGGCGGCGCGGGCGATCGAGGCGGCGGGTGCGCTCGACTGAGCCGCCGGGAGACCATCGACCGGCACCATCGCTCCCCTTGACCTTCCCGCGGTGGGAAGCCCCATCTGTGCCGTCGGACGTTGGAGCGACCGGCATGGATCAGGCGTTGATCGAGCGCGACACGGGTGATCGGTCGACCGTGGACGAGGCGGGACGGCTCGAGTTCGAGGTCGGCGGCATGAACTGCGCCGCCTGCGTGCGCAGGGTCGAGCGGGCGGTGGCCGGGGTTCCCGGCGTCGATCACGTCGTGGTCAATCTGGCGACCGGGCGTGCCTCGGTCTCCCGCGGACACGGATTGCAGGCGGCGGCCATCGCCGAGGCGTTGCGCGCGGCCGGCTACACGGCCGCCGAGGACGTGGTCGAGCTCGCGATTGCCGGCATGACCTGCGCGTCCTGCGCGGGCCGGGTCGAGCGGGCGTTGTCGTCGGTGCCGGGCGTGATCGCCGTCGAGGTGAACCTTGCATCGGAGCGGGCCCGGGTACGCGCCCTGGCCGGCACCGCGGGCCCCGCGGCACTCGCGGCATCGGTGCGCCGGGCGGGCTACGCCGTCGTCGAGACGGCCGGTGCCGACGACAGCCGGGCCGCGGCGGGGGAAACAAGGGCGCGGGCGGCGCGCCGGGACGCGACATCCGCGGCGCTCGCGTGCGCTCTCGCGCTCCCCCTCGTGACGCCGATGCTGCTGCGGCCTGCAGGCGTGCACGTCGAGCTGCCCGGCCCGGCGCAGTTCGCGCTTGCCTCGGTCGTGCAGCTCGTCTTCGGGGCGCGTTTCTACCGTGGCGCCTGGAAGGCGTTGCGGGCCGGGACCGGCAACATGGACACGCTGGTCGCCCTCGGGACCAGCGCCGCCTTCGGGCTGAGCCTTTGGAGCCTGGCGAGCGGACGGGGCGGCCCGCTCTACTTCGAGGCGTCCGCCGTCGTGATCGCCCTCGTGCGCCTCGGCAAGTGGCTGGAAGGCCGGGCCCGGCGGGAGGCCGGGGCGGCGATCCGCGCGATCGAGGATCTGCGGCCGGAGCGCGCCCGCGTGCGCCGCGACGGCGCCGAGCGCGACATCCCGGCAGCCGGGCTCGTGGCCGGCGACCTGCTGGTGATCCGTCCCGGCGAGCGGATCGCCGCCGACGGCGTGGTGCGGGAGGGCGTGGGCAGCGCCGACGAAAGCCTGCTGACCGGCGAGAGCCTGTCGGTCCCGAAGGAGCCGGGCAGCCGCGTCACCGGCGGCTCGCTGAACGGCGAGGCGCTGCTGGTGGCGGCGGTCACCGCGGTCGGCGCCGAAACGCGGCTCGGACGCATGGTGCGGCTGGTCGAGGATGCGCAGGCCGCCAAGCCTCCCGTGCAGCGCCTGGTGGACCGGATCAGCGCCGTGTTCGTCCCGGTGGTGATGGCGATCGCCGCCACCACGTTCGTCGGCTGGTGGGCGGCGGGCGCCGGGGTCGAGCCCGCTCTGGTCGATGCGGTGGCGGTCCTGGTGATCGCCTGCCCGTGCGCACTGGGATTGGCGACGCCGGCGGCGATCATGGTGGGCACCGGCATCGCGGCGAGGCACGGCATCCTGATCCGGGACGCCGCGGCGCTCGAACGGTCGCGCGCGATCCGCACCGTGGTGTTCGACAAGACCGGCACGCTGACCGAGGGAATGCCGGAGCTGGTGGCGCTGTGTCCGGCGTCCGGCCTCGACGCCGACGGCGTGCTCGGCCTCGCGGCCGCCTTGCAGGCCGGCAGCGAGCATCCGCTCGCCCGCGCCGTCGCCGCTCGTGCGGCAACGATGGAGGTCCCGCCAGCGACCGGTATTCGCGCGCTCCCGGGACGGGGTCTGGAAGGCGAGGTGAACGGACGCCGCCTGCTGCTCGGCAGCGCAAGGCTCATGGAGGAAGCAGGGATCGACCTGGTGCCGCTCCGCGCGAAGGCGGCCGCGCTCGGGACGGAAGGGCGCGCCGTCTCCTACCTCGCCGAGCACGGCCGGCTTCTTGGTCTGCTGGCGTTCGGCGACGCGCTCAGGCCCGGGGCCGTGACGGCGGTGGCGCGACTGCGCGCGGCTGGTCTCAGGGTCGTGCTGCTGACCGGCGACAACCGGGGTGCCGCCGAGACGGCCGCCCGTCTTCTCGGGATCGAGGAGGTGAGGGCGGAGGCGCTGCCGGAGGACAAGGCGGCCCTCGTGGCCGGCCTGCGGTCCGACGGTGCGGTCGCGATGGTCGGCGACGGCGTGAACGACGCCGCCGCGCTGGCCGCTGCCGATCTCGGTCTGGCGATGGCGACCGGCACCGACGTGGCTGCGGCGGCGGCCGGGATCACCCTGATGCGGGGCGATCCGATGCTGGTGCCGGCGGCGCTCGACATCTCGCGGCGCACCGACGGCCGCATCCGCCAGGGCCTGTTCTGGGCCTTCGCCTACAATCTGGTGGGCATCCCGCTCGCCGCGTCGGGCCTGCTGAGCCCGGTCTTCGCCGGGGCCGCCATGGCGTTCTCGAGCGCGAGCGTGGTCGGCAACGCCCTGCTGCTGCGACGCTGGCGCCCGCCGTCGCGGCACCGGGAAGAGGCATGAACATCGGCAAGGCCTCGGAGGCGAGCGGCGTCTCGGCCAAGATGATCCGCTACTACGAGAGTGTCGGTCTGCTCCCGGAGGTCGAGCGCAACCACGCGGGCTATCGTCGCTACCGGGAGGCGGAGATCCACACGCTGCGCTTCCTGCGTCGCGCCCGCGACCTCGGTTTCTCCATGGTCCAGATGCGTGATCTGCTGACGTTGTGGCGGGACACCGGCCGGTCGAGCGCCGACGTGAAACGGATGGCGATGGCGCACGTGGCGGCGCTCGACGCCAAGGCGGCTGCCATCCAGGCGATGAGCGCGACGCTGCGCGACCTCGCGGAGGCCTGCAACGGGGACCACCGGCCGGACTGCCCTATCATCGACGATCTGGCCCTGAAGCCGGTCGCCGCCGGGCGGCCGTCCTCGCCGTCTTGAAACGTGGCGGCCCCGTCCACTCGATGCGGCGATGAGGGGCGGGCGCCCTCCGACCGGCCTCAGGCGAGGACCTCCTCGAACAGCGCCGTCATCGACGCCCAGGATCGCTCGTCGGCTTCCGGCGAGTAGCGGATCGCATCCGGCATGTTCCGCTTCGCGGCGTTCCGGTTCGTGAAGCTGTGGACGGTGTTGCCGTAGAGGTGCATCTGCCAGTCGACGGCCGCCTCGCGCATCTCGGTCTCGAAGGTGGCCCGCTGGTCGGCCGGGATCATCGGGTCGTCGGCGCCGATGCAGACGAGCACGCGGCCCTTGATCCGCTTGGCATCCTCCTTCGGGGCCGCGCTCCCGAGGCCGCTGTGGAAGCCGACCGTGGCGCGGATCTCCGCCCCGTCGCGGGCGAGCTCGAGCGCCATGGTGCCGCCGAAACAAAAGCCGATCGCGGCAATCCGCCCCGCCTCGACTTCCGGTCGGGCGAGAAGGGCCTCGAGACCTCCTCTCGCTCGCGCGCGCGTCTTCGTCGGGTCCGCATACAGCGGCTTCAGCAGCCCCAGCGCGCGTTCGAGATCCTCCTCGAGATGCGCCTCCCCGTGCAGGTCGCAGGCCAGCGCCGCGTAGCCCATGCCCGCGAGACGCTCGGCGCGGCCGAGGGCGTGCTCGCTGAGGCCGAACGCCTCCGGGAACACCAGCACCCCCGGAACCTTCCCGGCCGTCGTCGGAAGGAACAGCCTGCTTCTCATCGCAAGTCCGTCCGCTTGGTAGGACAGTGTCTCAGGCATTCGCGGGTTCTCCGGAGGGTGAAAAAGCGGCGTCTCGCGCCGCCGCGAGCGCGTCCCAGGGCGGCTCTCCGAGCGGGTGCTTGACGCCCATCACGAGGCTGATCAGGACATTGAGCCCGCCGCGTCTCGAGGCGTCGGTCTCAGCGTCGCGTGCGGTCGCGAGGGCGTGGAGGGCTTCGGCGCAGCGGTGCGACGGGATGTCCGGCCTCGCCGCAAGCACCGCGTCGACCCTGTCGCGAAGTTCGGCGTCAGTCGGCGGCATCTCGCATCCCGGGCGGCACCTTCGGCGGCGGCAGGCGACCGGGGCGGAGCCCGCAGGTGATCGCCTTGGTGGAGTGGATCGAGGTGTTCGCGTCTCCGGTCATCGCGAACAGCACGTTCGCGATCGCGCCGGTGGCGAAGCCCTCCCGACCGAAAACCCAGGGCATGCCGAGCTGGTAGACGCGCCGCCCGTCGATCGTGAACGGTCGCAGGCGCTCGGTGACGAGGGCGCGCACCTCGATCTCGCCCCGCTTCGTCGACAGCACCACCCAGTCGCGGTTGCCGATGGCGAACTCGTCCGCGAGCTCCGGCGGGATCTCGACGAAGGCCTCCGGCTGCAGCTCGGCCGTATGGGGCGCCACCCGGCTCATCACGCCGCCGCAATGGAGCTCCGTGAGGCGGAAGGTGGTCAGCACGTGGGGATAGGCCGGATCGCCCGGCTCGTGCAGCTCGTTGCCGGGCCGCTCCCATCGGTGCGCGGTCGGATTGCCCTGCGTCCGGTAGAGCGGGTTGGCGACCGGGCCCTCCAGCGGCTCGTAGTGCGTCGGCAGCGGACCGTCCTTCAGACCGGACGGCACGAACACCATTGCCTTGCCGTCGGCCTGCATGATGAACGGGTCGTCGCCGCCATGCGCATCCATGCCTTGCGGCTGGGTCGAGAAGTCGGGCCGGTAAGACGGCGGTCTGGTCGCGATGAAATCGGGAACATCGTCGCCGACCCATCGTTGGTCGGTCCCGTCCCACCAGACGAGCTTCTTGCGCTCCGACCACGGCCTGCCGTCGACGTCGGCGGACGCGCGATTGTAGAGGATGCGCCGGTTGGACGGCCAGGCGAACGCCCAGCCGGCATGGTTGGTGTTCCCCTCGCCCGGCAGGTCGGGCCGCCGTGACCGCGCGAGGTTCCGGCCCGCCTCGGGATAGATGCCGCAATACATCCAGCCGCCGCAGGCGGTGGTGCCGTCGTCGCGCAACTCCTGGTAGGACGCGATCTGCTTGCGGTCGGCGACGGTGTAGCCGTTGATCTCGCGAAGCACCGCCTCGGCGTCCGGCTCCTGGTTGTCGCCCCGCTCGGGATACTCCCAGGTGAGCGCCTGGATCGCCCGGTCGCGCTCCTCGGTGCTGCCGGCGTAGAGCGCCTTCAGCCGCTTCCCGAGATGGTACATGAACCAGAGATCGGAGCGGCTGTCGCCGGGCGCCACCAGCACGGAGTCGTGCCACTGCACGAGACGGTTGGTGTTGGTGACCGTGCCGTCCTTCTCGCCCGAGAGGGATGTCGGGAAGAAGAACACTTCGGTCTCGATGTCCTCGGGCCGAACCTCGCCCTTCTGGACCAGCCGGCCCTTCTCCCAGAAGTTCGCGGTCTCGGTCACCGCCATGTCGCGCACCACGAGGAACTGGAGCTGGCCGAGCCCTTTCTCGACGAGGTCGGCGTTCACCGCGCCCACGAGCGGGTTCTGGCCCATCATGAACCAGCCGCGCATCAGCCTGTCGGCCATCGCCAGCGTCATCACCTGCTGGGACACGTCTCCGGTGAGCTTGGGCAGGAACTGGTAGCCCCACTCGTTGTCGGCGCGCGCGTTCTCGCCGTACCAGGCCTTGAGCAGGCTCACCGCGTATTTCGGGAAATTGTGCCACCAGCCGGTCGCCGGCGTCTCGGCGGCGACGTAGGCGTCGAATGTCGCGTGGTCCTTGAAGACGTTCGGCTGCGGCAAGTAGGTGGGCAGCATGTTGTAGAGCGTCGGGATGTCGGTGCTGCCCTGGATCGACGCGTGGCCGCGCAGCGCCAGGATGCCGCCGCCGGGACGGCCCATGTTGCCGAGCAGCATCTGCACGATCGACGCCGCGCGGATGATCTGCACGCCGACCGAGTGATGCGTCCAGCCGACCGCGTAGCAGATCGTGCCGGTCCGCTCGGGACCGGAGTTGTCGGCGAGGCTCCGGCAGACCCGGAGGAACGTCTCCTGCGGCGTCCCGCAGATCCGTTCCACCATCTCGGGCGTGTAGCGTTCGTAGTGCCGCTTCAGGATCTGGTAGACCGAGCGCGGGTCGCGGAGCGTCGGATCGGTCTTCGCCGGGCTCTTGGCCATCGACTGGTAGGCCTCGGCACCGCCCTCGGCGGTCGCGACGCGATGCTCGGCGATCGAGGAGGGGACGGTCTTGCCGACATACTGCCAGGACGCCTGGTCGTACACCCCGGTCGCCGGATCGTATCCCGAGAACAGCCCGTCGTGCGCCTCGGCGTCGACGTAGCCGTCCTCGATGATGTGCGCGATGTTCGTGTAGTTCATCGCGTAGTCGCGGAACCAGCGGTCCTCGGCGAGCAGCCATCGGATCACGCCGCCGAGGAAGGCGATGTCGGATCCGGAGCGGAGCGGCGCGTGCAGGTCGGCGAGCGCGCTCGACCGCGTGAAGCGGGGGTCGGCATGGATCACCGCGGCGCCGCGTTCCTTCGCCTGCAGGACGAAGCGGAACGCGATCGGATGGTTCTCCGCCATGTTCGAGCCCATGATCAGGACGCAGTCGGCATTCGCCACGTCCCAGACCGGCAGGGTCGCCGCACCACGTCCGAAGGAGGTCCCCAGACTGGGGACCGAGGAGGAGTGTCAGATCCTCGCCTGGTTCTCGACGTTCGACATCCCGAGGCCGCCGGAGAACAGCTTCTTGATGAGGTAGTTCTCCTCGTTGTCGAGCGTCGCGCCCCCGAGCGATCCGACCCCGAGCGTGTGATTGACGATCCGTCCGTCGGCGAGCCGTTCGACGAAGGTCTCGTCGCGCGCCTTCCTGGTGAGCTCGGCGACCCGGTCCATCGCCCAGTCGAGCGGCCGATCCTCCCAATGGCGCGAGCGCGGTGCCCGGTAGCGCACCGTGTTGATCCGGTCCGGGCTCATCAGCACGCCGAGCATGGAGGCGCCCTTCGGACAGAGCGTGCCCTGGTTGATCGGCGAGCGCGGGTCGCCCTCGATGTGGATCGGCTTGCCGTTCTTCGCATAGACGAGCTGCCCGCAGCCGACGGCGCAGAACGGGCAGACCGAGGTCCCGACCGTGTCGGCCTGCTCCAGTCGAGGGCGAAGATCGCGCGAGGTGGCACTCCTGGCCCCCCCGGCGTAGGGGCTCTCGCCGCGGAGCTGACGCGGCAGGGTCCAGTCGCGGAGGAAGGCCTTGGCGCGCGCGCCCACACCCTCGTGAAGCTTCCTCATCCCGAACCTCCCGGACCGCTTCCGCTTAATTGCGCGTCGGGGGCGGAAGCCGCAACCGCGAGCGGGACGCTCCCCTTTCACAAGCACGAAACAAGGCCAACAATGGTGCGGACCGGAGGGAGCGCTCGGCTGATGTGGGGCAGACCGAAGCCGAGGGCCGGCACGACGATGAGCGGAACGGTCGCGATCGTCCAGGAAGGCCGGCTCGGTCTCGTCGACGACGACGGCGCGGGTCATCTGTTCATCCTGAGCCATTCGTCGCTTGCCGAGCCGCACCAGCTGGCCGAGCTGCAGCGGCGGCAGGCACGCGTGCGGATCCGCTATGCCAAGGCACCCGACGTCATCGGGTTCGTCGCGAAGTCGATCGCGGTCGAAGCCGCGTCCTGAGGAGGTCCGGATGGTCATGGACATGAACCCGCGCGTGCGGGAGCACGGCGAGAGCGAGTTCCACGGGCCGATCCCGAACGAGAGCGAGCTGACCGCCGGAGTGCTGATCGAGCCCGGCAAGTCGTACGGCTTCTTCACCGACACCACGGTCTGCATCGGCTGCAAGGCCTGCGAGGTCGCGTGCAAGGAGTGGAACAACCTTCCGGCCGACCATGTCGGGCTCACCGGAGAGAGCTACGACAACACCGGCGCGCTCTCGGCCAACACGTGGCGGCACGTCAGCTTCATCGAGCAGGGTGGCGCGACGGGCGTCCGCGGCAACGAGCAGGGCGCCTTCCAGAGCGCCTGGCTGATGATGAGCGACGTCTGCAAGCATTGCCACAATCCGCCCTGCATGGAGGCCTGCCCCACGGGCGCCCTGTTCAAGACCGAGTTCGACACGGTCGTGGTGCAGCAGGACATCTGCAACGGTTGCGGCTACTGCATTCCGGCCTGTCCGTTCGGCGTCGTCGACCTCAACCAGATCGACGGCAAGGCGCACAAATGCACGCTCTGCTACGACCGCCTGAAAGGCGGTCTGGAGCCGGCCTGCGCCAAGTCCTGCCCGACCGACAGCATCCAGTTCGGCGAGGTCACGGTCCTGCAGGAGCGGGCCAGGCGGCGTGTCGCCTCCCTCCACGAGCAAGGACGCGGCGACGCCTACCTCTACGGCGTGCCTGACAGCCCGGGTGCGACCGGCGATCTCGGCCACCTCAACGCCTTCTTCCTGCTCACCGACCGGCCGGAAATCTACAACCTGCCTTCCGCACCCACCCGGGGCTCGCGTCGCGTCGCGCCGGCCTTCGCGGCCGGGCTCTCGACGATGGCCGGTCTCGCGATCGCCGCGGCCGGGATCCTGGCCCTCGGGGCCGGCCGCTCCGGAGCTCGACGCTGATGCCGGACGGATCGCACCCGGCACGGAAGGCACGGGCCTGGAATGGTCCGACCTATTACGGAAGGAGCCAGCTCAAGCCCGCGCCCTTCAACAATTTCGCGGTCGGCGGCTACGTGTTCCTCGCCGGCCTGTCCGGCGGATCGATGCTGGTGTCGACGGTCGCCGAGCTCACCGGCCACGGGCGTCGCGAGGACGGCGGGCTCGGTGGGGCCGTCGGACGGCGTGGGCGCCTGCTCGCGACGCTTGCGCCGACACTCGGTTCGGCTGTCCTCGTCTGGGACCTGCACACGCCGCAGCGCTTCATGAACATGATGCGGGTCGCCAAGCGGACGTCGCCGATGTCGATCGGCACCTGGATCCTGCTCGGTTTCTCCGCTTTCGCGATGCCGGCCGCTCTGGCCGAGGTCGCGGCCGACCGGACGCCCTGGCCGTCCGCGATCCGCCGCGTCGCCCGTCTCGCCGCGGTGCCGGCCTCGCTGTTCGGCGCCGGGCTCGGCACCTACACCGCGGCCCTGCTGGCGGCGACCAGCACGCCGCTCTGGGCCGCCGCCCCACGGGCGCTGGCGGTCCGGTTCGCAAGCTCCTCGATCGCGGCCGGCGCCGGCGCACTCGGCCTCGGCGAGGGAGATCCCCGGACCCGTCGCGCCCTCGACGTCCTGGCCGTCGCGGCGCTCGCCACTGAGGCGGTGGCAGCCGAAGTGTCGCATCGTCGGTGCGAACAGTGCGGGGTCGGCGAGGCGCTCCGGAGCACGCCGGGCCGGATCGAGTACTGGGGCGCGCATGTCGCGGGCACTCTGCTGCCGGCCTGCCTCAAGGCCGTCTCCGTCCTGCTCGGCCCGCGACGCGGGCGTGTCCTTTCAGGTGTCGGTTCGGCCCTGTCGGTCGCCGGCAGCGGCCTGTTCCGGGTGTCCATCATGGCGGCCGGCGACGTGTCCGCCCGCGAT
Organism: uncultured Acetobacteraceae bacterium; assembly: GCA_964249405.1. Taxonomy (GTDB): domain Bacteria; phylum Pseudomonadota; class Alphaproteobacteria; order Acetobacterales; family Acetobacteraceae; genus CAXTPV01. Next base: position 17,541 of record CAXUBX010000034.1, read on the forward strand.
CCGAACATCTCGTTCCGTTTCGCCCAGCCCGACAACCTGCCGGATCGGCCTCGGGATCAGACCACCGGCGCGGCGCGTCCGAACCGACGGGACAGGTAGAGCGACGGCGCCTCCACGAACCGATAGCCGAGTTCGGCGATGCCGAGCGACAGGCCGGCCGCGACCAGCAGGGCCGCGAGATGCGGAAGAACGCCGTCGGAGATCCTGACCATGAAGATCATGACCGGCCAGTGCACGAGGTAGAGGCTGAACGAGATCCGGCTGAGCCACCGCACCGCGCGACGCCGGGCGAACGCGGCGATGCCCGGGCTGCAGAGGGTCGCGGCGAGGGTCACCGAGCAGGCAAGGCCGCTGAACAGGATCCCGCGCGTGTCGAAACGGTCCGAGCCCGGCAGGCTGGCGACGGCCAGTCCGCCGATGATGACCGCCCCGAGGCCGAGCCGACCCAGCCTCCGGGCGACGGGACGGATCTGATCCATGCGGAACGCGATCCCGGCACCTGCCAGGACCACGACCCCGATCGCCGCGGTCGGTCCGAGGTCGTCGACGAAGGCGGCCGGGAGTTTGGTCTCGTGGGTCAGCAGGTAGAGGACGAGGAGGCCGCCGAGCGAGAGACCCACGCCAGGAAGGCCGAGACGGCGTGGGGCCCAGAGCAGGATCGGAAACACCAGCGAAATCCTGAGCTCGTAGATCACGGTCCAGAGCGGGATGTTGGTGACGTGCCAGGCGGCGAGCGGCAGCAGTTCCTGCGCGAGCAGCGCCGTCGCGGGTACCCGGTTCCACCCCAGCGCCGCCACGTCCGCCGCGATTCCATGCACCGGATGATCGACGGAGAGAACATAGAGCGTGAGGGCAAACATCGACGTGATGATCGAGGGGACGGCGAGACGCGTCAGTCGTCGCAGCACGTAGATCCGGTATGTGAGCGATCGTCCGGCCAGGCTCCTCTGCGCGAGCACGAAACCGCTCATCGAGAAGAAGATCCAGACGGCCGGCCCCGCACGGTCGAGGAGGTAGAACACCGGCCAGAGCGGCTTCGGCCAGCCTGCTCCGGACCACTGGTCCGTGGTTCCGGCGAACACGTGATCGTCAAGGAAGAAGATGTGAACGATCACCACCACGCTGCAGGCGATGGCGCGAACCGCGTCGAGGCAGTCGTAATGGTGCGGCTGTCCCGCTTGCCCTGGCGGGTCAAGCGGGCCCCTCGTTGACGCGGCACGGGGCACGATCCTGGCCGCCTCGACGGGCAGTCCACCCGGCGGGATCGTCCCGGTGCTCATCTCGAGCGCGGCCTCTCGTCGCGTTCGCTCCCGGCCAGGGCCGTGGAGCGTTGATGCCCGCACATCGATGCCCTTTTCGCCGCGTGATCCGTCAAATCGTCCAGAAACCGACACACTGTCAAAATTATAACGAGCTCGTGGGACCCCCCCCCCGACCGGATGTCAGCCGGCCAGGCGGACCCGGGTTGCGCGCCGTTTCTGCCGAGCGATCACGTGTTCGTAGAGAAGCGTGTCGAACCGGTTCCGCCGGCAGACATGATCCCAGTCGATCCGCCGGCTCGGACCCTCGACGCCGGCCATCGATCTTCCGCCGACATTCTCGACCGCAGGTCGGGTTCCCGGACGGCCGAGGAGAGCCGCGAGGTGTCGCGCGTCCTCGTCGAGCGTCTGGACTGTACCGACGAGGGCGAAATGACGCTCGATGTTGGACACCGCCAGGGCGACGTGGTTCTCGTCGATCGTTCCGAGCGGCGCGGTCTGGGTGTCGAGCCCGGCGATCATCCGGACCGTCAGATTGTCGAACTCGGCGTGCAGCCCCTCGTTCACGACCACCGCGAGAGGAAGTCTCAGCCCCTCGAGACCGAATTCGGTGCCGGCCGAGGCGTGGTGGCCCACGTGGGATCGAAGCCGGTCCGCGGTCTCGCGGAGGACGGTGACGTAGCGGGCGCGCCGGCCGAGGAAGCGGTCGATCCCGAACGAGGTGTGGCCGCAGACGACCCATGCCGCATCCCGCTGCGCCGGCGGTAGGGCGGCGAGCTCGGCAACGGCGAGGCCGAACAGCCCGGGATAGAGGAACAGTCGCTCGCCCGGCCGGATGGCGGCGAACGCCGCGTTCCGGAGGCTGGTGCCGGCCGTCTTCGGGATGTGGAGCAGCACGATCGGCTCGCGTACCGTGCCGTCCGAGGCGGGCGAGGTCGGCGGCAGCGCCACCGACGCGCCGTTCGGAAGCACCCCGCCGTGACGGTCGAGGAGCGTCACGCTGGCTCCGAGACCGGCCAGGGCGGAGACCGGGATCGCGAAACCGAAACGCCCCTCGACCTGCAGCCAGAAGCGGACGTCCTCGCGGAAATGGCAGGCCTTGAAGACGACCGCGCTCCCGTTCGCGCCGACGCAACGGATCGGCTCCAGGCTGGCCGGATGGTCGAGATCGGCGATCCAGCCGGTGATCCCGTTCTCGCCGACGCCGTCCACGTGCCCGACGATCCGGCCGCCGCCGCTCACGCGGCGATCCCGAGCGAACGGGGTGTCGTGCGGTAACCGCGCGCGCGACCCGTCGCGGCATGGAAATGGTGCAGGTCGAGGAAGCGGCCGCCGGCGACCGCGTCGGCGGCCTCCGGGTACGACGAGGCGTAGAAGGCGGGATCGAGCGCGAAGCAGGCGCGGTTCTCCTCGAAGCCATGCAGCGCGTAGTGGTGGCCGGCCTGCCCGTATCTCCCGTCCGCCACCGCCTGGCCGACCTCGCGATGGGTGCGCGCGTAGTAGTCCGGGTCGAACAGCGCCTCGTAATCGGCGATCCGTCTCGGCGCGCAAAAGCTTCCGTCGAGAATGCTCCGGATCTCGTCGGCCGGGACATGCCGCCAACGGCCCTCGAGCGTCGCGTGATGGTCGAGCACGCGCTCGGCGGGCACCGCGTAGTCGACCGGGAACAGCACGTGGTCGTAGCGGGGATCGTCGCGCGGCACGAGGTCGAGATCGGTGCCGAACGAGGCGCAGCTGGCCGGGCTGAGCAGACCGTGCATCGGCAGGACGATGCGCTCGGCCTCGCCGATATAGGCGGCCACCCAGGAGAAGGTGCTGACCGACAGGCAGAGATGTCGCGCCGCCCGCAGCACCGCGAAATCCTCCATCGCGCCGCGTCCGTCGACGAACCGTGCGTCGGGGAACGCGCTGCGAAGCGCGTCGAGATAGCCACACGGCGTGAGCTGACCGAAGAACACCGGCCGCAATCCCGTACGCGCGACGATCCCGCGATAGAAGCCGACGGGAAGCAGCGTGTAGAAGGGATAGAACCCGGTCAGCACTTCCCGCATCCGGAGACTGACCAGGATCTCGTCCGCCGCGACGCGAAGGAACGGCGGCGGCCCGTTCCGGTAGTGGCCCCGGTACTCGTCCGGCGGCAGCAGGTTCCCGACGTTCTGGAGATAGCCGGCCAGCGAGACGTCGCGGAACTCGCCGGACAGCACCCGTGCGGCCGTCCGCTCGATCCCGACGTTCTCGCCCGGCCACCGCAGCACCGGCTCGGTGAGCGCGATCTCCTCATGGACGACGCCCCATTCCGGGAGCCGGACGTTGGAGAGGCGCGATCCGGGGATGCGGGCCTGGAGAGCCAGCGACGCCATGTGCTGGATCATGCGGTTGGCGAGGTTGCCCATCGCCCGGGTGTGGATCACCGGAGACGGGTCGGGACCGTCGGCGTCCGGTTCCCGCCGCGGCGTCAGCGCCGCGACCGCGGCTTCGAGGCGCGCGATGCTCGCCGCCTGCCGCGTGTTCTCGTCCTCGAGCTCGGACAGCCGCTGCTCGATCTCCCGCCCGCCGCGCCGCCACGTCCACAGCATCCGCCCAGCCGCCCGTTCCGTTCCGGGACAGCAATAGACGAGCTGTCCGGATTTGCAACGATCGTGCGTGCCGCGGGCGAAGGTCGGGTGGGCGGACGCGTCAGGCCGTCGCCGCTGCCTCCCGGTCGCGCGCCTCCCGGAGCGCCTCGACATAGGTTCCCATCAGCAGGTGGCGCGTCCATTTGGGCGTGTCCCAGAAATGGACCAGTCCGTCGCGCGATCCCGGGGTCTCGGCGTCCGAGATCCGCCCGTGGCGCACGAAGCGCGTGATCGCGGCGATGTCGATCCGTCCGGTCCGGAACCCGACATAGTTCGCGATCTCCTGGTCGACCCAGCGGAGTGCCGCGCGTCCGCATGCGTCGGCGTGGCCGGCGACGGCGCGACGGATCAGGGCCAGCGTGTCGCCGTGATCGCGGAGGTTCGGGATGCCGAGCGTTCCCGCGTTGAAGCCGCGCGTGAACCGCGGCTCGATCCCGTCGGTCCGGAACAGGTCGGCGCCGACGCCGTCGTGGCGGCGCATCGGGTTGACGGAGTCGGCCGGCGCCGAGACCGTGTCGGCGCCGGCGATCGCGATCAGCATCCGCTCGATCGGGGCGTTGAAGACGATGTCCGGATCGACGAACAGGATCGGCTGGGCCGCCGCCGCCACCGGCGTCTCGATAATCAGGTATTTCGCCGCGACGAAGCCGACGAAGTCGGACGGCTCCGGGTCCGAGACGGACAGGGCATGCGGAGGCATCGACGGCACCTCCCGCAACAGGGTGTCGGGCGGCAGATCAGTCATCACGTGGACGTCGCCCCGATAGGACCCGAACTCGTGCAGGCTCTGGAGGCAGTGGAAGGCCTGGGCGTGCACGAGCGGCGATCGGCAGGCGACCGTGAAGACCAGCGGGCGGAACAGCAGAAGCTCGTCGACGCGGCCGTCGGTGGTGATCACGGGAAACCGGAACGGCCAGAGCTCCTCCGTCAGGAACGGCAGGCTGTCGAGAAGCGAGATGGTGAGCGGGCCGAGCGACATCCCGAAGTCGGGACGAAGGCGCGCCCGCTTCCCGCTCGCGATCATCAGGCGGGACCGGATGATCCAGCTGCGGTCGCGGATCGCCAGCAGCCGTTCGAGCGTCGCGGCCGGGACGGGGAGGAGGCGCTCCCATTCGCCCGACGGGGCGCCGGGCGGGTTCCAGACCGCGGCACCACCTTGCGGGCCGGCGCACAGGAGGCGGCCGTCGCGTTCGATCGCGACGGTACCGCGGCCGTGCGGTCGCAGCGTGACCGGCTCGTCCGTGCCCTGGACGACCCCCCGGGCACGATCGATCACGAGGAGCCCGGTCGCATCCGACGGCCCGTCCACCGGATGGTGGGCGAGGCGGCCGTCCGCGTCCCGTGCGACGAAGCTGCCATGCGTCGTGAGGAACGCGCAGGGCTCGGCTTCGCCTTCTCGGGCCTCAGTCAACACGCCGCCCTTCGCTCCGCCCATACACCGCGAAATGCGCGAACGGATCCTGTCCGGATTGCGCGACGTCCGGGTTCAGGGCGAGGTAGCGGTCGGGGTCGAAGCGCTCGGGGAAGCGCATGCCGGGACAGCCCGAGGGGCCGAACGACGGGAACTCCTCCAGGAACTCGGCTCTCTCCCCGTCCGACCGCCACGGGAGGCGGTGGATCGGGTCGTTCGCCACGTCGAACAGGAGGCCGAGATTCCGGTCGAGGCATTCGAGGTTGGAGTGGCTCGGCACGTCGCGGAGCTCGAGCCCGCTGTCGATCACGAAGAAATAGGTGCGCGGCTCCTCGCCATAGGGCCTGCGGAACGCCCCGAACCCCGCGCGCTGGCAGCGGAAGGAGACGTCCGAATGCTCGTGACCGTACTGACCGAACCGCGGGTCGAAATAGCCGACATTGACGAGCACGTTGCGGGTGAACCCGAGGCACTGGCCGCCGATCACATGGGTGATGCCCGGATTCCCGGCCCGGCAGTCGCCGGTCAGCACGAGGCTGCGGAGATGGCGCGGCACGAAGTTGATGTGTCCGTAGGTCCTCGCCGCCGCGATCCACTCCTGCTCCCAGCCGAAGGTGAGCGGGACGACGTCGTCGTCCATCAGCAGGATCGCGTCGGCGTCGGTGCGGTGCATGAGGTGGAACAGGCCGCGGTTCTTGTTCCACGCGATCCCCTTGTTGCGGCCCGCGACGTGCGCGACGCCGCGCCTTCGGAGCGCCTCGGCGGTGCCGTCGGTCGATCCGTCGTCCGTCACCACGAGGTCGAACGGCACCGAGGTGAAGCGGAGGAGGCGGTCGAGCTGCTCCTCCAGCACGGCGACGCGGTTGAACGTGGTGATCGCTATGCCGAGCCGGGCGGCTTCCATCCGATGCACTCCTGACCACGGATCCGGTTTACTCGTCCGCTACCGTAACAATCAATCCGCCGGACCCCGCCGTGCCTGCGCGGCGAGGATCCGGCGGTCGCCGACCCGTCGCGTGAACCCGGATGCGTCGAGATGTTCCAGCAGCGGGACGGCATGCCGGCGGGTCAGGCCGAGCACCATCCCGACCTCGCCGACCAGCATGCCGCCGGGCCGCTCGGCCAGCGCGCGAGAGAGGGCTGCCCGCGCGGCCTCGACGTGGTCCGTGGCGAACGCCCAGTCGCGCTTCTGCACGCGGTCCGCCGCCAACACGACGGCCCCGGCCCTGGCGAGACGGTCGAGCAGGCGCCTGGCCGGCGGGTCGGGCGCGATCTCGGCGAGCGGCCGCGGCGTGAGCCCGCCGGCACGGACCTCACGGAGCATCACGCGGGCGGCCTCGTCGTCGCTGCGTTTCCGGGCCGCGTCGCGTCGCGCATCGCGGACGAACAGCCGGCCTCCGTCGCGGCCGAGCACCCCCGCCTCGACCAGGGCTGCCACGGCCTCCTCGCCCAGGATCCGCGCCGGGTCGGGCGGCACGCCGGCGGCGACGAGGGTGGGGAGGCGCCTCAGCAGGCGCTCCCAGCCGGCCCGCGACATGACGCCGCCGCCGCGCCGCGCGATCTTCGCCCGGCTGCCATCGAGCAGGGCTGCGGCGCGTGACGGCGCGACACCCGCCGCGCGCCCGAGTGCCGCGAGCGTCGTTCCCGCGTCGTCGGCCCGGCTCAGCGCGTCGAGGACGATCGCGCCCGCGCTCGCGCCCTGGCGGGCCGCCAGGCGCTCCAGGGTCGCGGGATGATGCCGCTTGAGCCGCCTCTCGCCGGTCTCGAGCACCGGACCGCCGGCGACGGTCGCCGCCGGAGACGCGACCCGGAGCACGACAGCCTCGCGCGCCGGCACCGCGACCGGTCGCGCCGCGACCAGTTGCGCGGGAGCGACTTCTCCGGGCTTGAGCGCATCGCGATCGAGCAGCCGGAGCCGGGCCGGCACCTCGTCGGTTCCGGCCAGCATCACCAGCGCCGTGCCGTCGGCGAGCGCCGGCGCGCTCGCGGCGGCCCGCAAGGCCACCGTGATCCGTCGCGACGGCTCCAGCATGCCCGCCGTCGCGAGCACGGTGCCGCGCGGGACCCGCCCGGGCTCGATCGCGCGGAGGTTGAGCGCCGTCCGGACCCACGGCCGCGACGCCGCCACGCGGACCCCACGGGTGTGCACGGCGCGGACGCGGACCCTGAACGGACCTCCGGGCGCGCCGGGCACCAGCGCCTCCAGCTCGTCGCCCTCGCGGATCGTGCCGCGCCGGAGGGTTCCGGTCACCACCGTGCCGGCGCCGGCGAGGCTGAACGCGCGATCGACCGGCAGGAACGCCCAGCCATCGTCCGGCCGTTCCTCCGGCAGCGAGAGGGTCGCGAGCCGCCCGAGCGCCGCGGCGACCGACGGGACGCCGTCGCCGGTCACGGCGGAGACCCGGTGCGCCGAATGCCGGGCGATCCCGTTCGAGCCCAGCAGCGCGCTCGCATCCCGCTCGCTCGCCGATGCCCGCTCCCCGTCGGCGAGGTCGGCGCGGGTCACCGCGAGCACGGCGTGGCGGATCCCGAGCAGGGCGGCGATCTCGACATGCTCGACGGTCTGCGGCCGGACCCCCTCGTCGGCGGCGACCACGAGGAGCGCCGCCGTGATCCCGGTCGCCCCGGAGATCATCGTCCGCACGAAGCGTTCGTGGCCCGGCATGTCGACGAGATCGACGACACCGCCGTCCGGGGCCGCGAGATGGGCGAAGCCGAGCGCGATCGAGATGCCGCGCCGCTTCTCCTCGGCGAGCCGGTCGGTGTCGGTCCCGGTCAGCAGTCGGACGAGCGTCGTCTTGCCGTGATCGACGTGACCGATCACGCCGACCACGACCGCGCCGGTCACGCCGTTCCGGCTCCGAACGCGATCTCGCGCAGGCTGGATGCCACGGTGTCGAGCGCGTCGTCGCCGACGGTCAGCATGTCGAGCACGACCCGGCCGTCCTGGATGCGGGCGATGACCGGACGCGGCGAGGCCCCGCGGAGCGCGCGAAGCAGCCCTTCCGCGGTCAGCCGCCCGACCGAGACGCCGACCGCGCGAGACGGGATCGCGAGCCCCGGAAGCGCGCCGCCGCCGGCCTCGCCGACGCTCGGCTCGATCGCGGCCTGGATCAGCGGCCCGGACGAGGCGCCCGGTCGCGCTGCCGCCTTCATCAGCGCCTCGCACAGGCGCTCGGCCCGCGCTTCGAGAACCGCGATCGGCTGCGACAGCATCCGGAGCGCCGGCACGCGCAACATCGCGTCGCGCCCGGTCCCGCCGTCTCCCGGGTCCGTGCCGCCCCGATGGAGGCGGAGCGTCGCGTCGAGCGCCGCCAGCGTCATCTTGTCGAGCCGGAGCGCGCGCATCAGCGGATGGCGTCGGAGCGGGGCGACCGCTGCCTCGCTTCCGGCGACGATCCCGGCCTGCGGACCGCCGAGCAGCTTGTCGCCCGAGAACGCGACGAGGTCGCATCCGGCGCGGATCGCGCTCCCGACCGTGGTCTCGTCGGTCCCGCGCGTGAGGTCGGGTCGGGGATTGGCCACCATGCCGCAGCCGAGATCGTGCATCAGGACGAGGCCGCGCGCGCGGGCGAGCCCGGCGAGCGCCTCCGGCGCAGCCTCCTCGGTGAAGCCGGTGATCCGGAAATTGCTCCGGTGCACCTTGAGCAGCATCCGCGTACGCGGTCCGATCGCGGTCTCGTAGTCGGCGAGGCGCGTCCGGTTGGTGGTCCCGACCTCGATCAGTTTCGCGCCTCCCTGCGCGATCACCTCGGGGATCCGGAAGCCGCCGCCGATCTCGACGAGTTCGCCGCGTGAGACCACGACCTCGCCGCCGTCCGGCGCATGCGCGGCCAGCGCCAGCAGCACCGCGGCGGCACCGTTGTTCACCGCCACCGCGGCCTCGGCGCCGGTGATCTCGCGGACCAGGAACTCCACCGCGCCGAGCCGGTGCCCGCGTCCGCCCGTCGCGAGGTCGAGCTCCAGGTTGGCATAGCCGCACGCGGCCTCGGCGGCCGCCGCGACCGCTTCGGGCGCCATCGGCGCCCGGCCGAGATTGGTATGCAGCACGATCCCGGTCGCGTTGATCACGGCGCGGAGACCGGGACGTTCCGCCTCGCCGAGCGTCTCGGTCGCGCGTCGGATCAGCGCCGGCGCGTCGGGCGCGGCCGTCGCGGTGCCGTGCCGGAGGGCGTCGCGTGCATCCGCGAGCACCCGCCGCAGGGCCGCCGTCATCGCCGGACGCGACGTGGACGCGATCGGCGCCTGCGCGTCCTCGTGCTCCAGGAGCCGCTGGACCTGCGGCAACGCCCTGAGCCGGGCCGTTCCCTCGTCGTTTGAAGCATCGCGCATGAGGAGAGTATCGAAGCTCGGAAACCGGGAGACAACGCCATGGCCGAGAAGATCCGCCTCACGGAGTTCGCCCATGGTGGAGGCTGCGGCTGCAAGCTTTCCCCTTCCGTGCTCCGCGAGGTGCTGTCCGGTGTGCAGCAGGTCGGCCCTTTCGCGTCGCTCCTGGTCGGCACGGAGACCGGCGACGACGCCGCGGTCTGGCGGATCGACGAGCGCACCGCGCTGGTCGCGACCACGGATTTCTTCAATCCGATCGTCGATGACGCCCGCGATTTCGGGCGGATCGCCGCGACCAACGCGCTCTCCGACGTCTACGCGATGGGCGGCCGCCCGATCCTCGCCCTCGCCCTCCTCGGCTTCCCGCGCGAGCGCCTGCCGCTCGCCGTCGCGAGCGCGATCGTCGCGGGCGGTGCGGAGGCCTGTGGCGCGGCCGGCGTGCCGGTCGCCGGCGGCCACTCGATCGACAACCCCGAGCCGATCTACGGGCTCGCCGCGATCGGCCTCGTCGCTCCCGACCGGGTGCTGACCAATCGCGGGGCGCGGGCCGGCGACGCGCTCCTGCTGACCAAGCCGCTCGGCGTCGGGATCTACGGCGCGGCGCTCCGGAAGGGCGCGCTCGATGCCGGACGCTACGAGCGGATGATCGCGAGCACGACCAGGCTGAACGACTGGGGCGCGACCCTCGGGACGAACGCGGCGATCCATGCGGTCACCGACGTCACCGGGTTCGGTCTGCTCGGCCATGCGCTCGAGCTCTGCCGGGGCGCCGGCCTCGGCCTCGAGATCGAGGCCGCGGCCGTGCCGCTCCTCGACGGCATTCCGGATCTCGCGGCGCGGGGCTTCGTCACCGGCGCGAGCGGCCGCAACTGGGCGAGCGACGGCGAGGCGATCGAGATGGCGTCCGAGCCGCTCTGCCGCTCGGTGCTGACCGATCCTCAGACCAGCGGGGGCCTTCTCGTCGCCGTGGCGCCCGAGGCGGCGCCTTCGGTGCTCGCCGCCGCCCGTGCGCACGGCCACGAGGCGGCCGCCGTGATCGGTCGCTTCTCCGAAGGCCGGCCCGCGATCCGGGTCCGGGGCCGGATCGCGGCATTCGCACCGGGTGCGGGTGCGTGATAGACAGCGCGCGAACCGCTGACAGAGCAGACGAAAGCAGAACGTGAGCGACGCCTCGACCCCGCAGGACCGCCTTCCCGTGACGATCGAGGAGGAGATGCGGTCCTCGTATCTCGCCTACGCGATGTCGGTGATCGTCAGCCGCGCCTTGCCGGACGCCCGCGACGGTCTGAAGCCCGTTCATCGCCGCATCCTCTACGGCGCCCGCGAAGGCGGGTTCACGCCCGATCGCGCCTACCGGAAGTCGGCCCGTATCGTGGGCGACGTGATGGGCAAGTTCCACCCGCACGGCGACGCCTCGATCTACGACGCGCTGGTGCGCCTCGCGCAGTCCTGGTCGATGCGCGTCAAGCTGATCGACGGGCAGGGCAATTTCGGCTCGATCGACGGCGACAGCCCGGCGGCCCAGCGCTACACCGAGGCGCGGCTCGCCCGATCGGCGATGTTCCTGCTCGACGACATCGACCGCGACACCGTCGATTTCGGGCCGAACTACGACGAGAGCGAGCAGGAGCCGTCGGTCCTTCCGGCTTCGTTCCCGAACCTCCTGGTCAATGGCGCGCAGGGCATCGCGGTCGGCATGGCGACCAACATCCCGACGCACAACCCGACCGAGGTGATCGACGCGACGCTGGCGCTGCTCGCCGATCCCGACCTGACGCTCGACGAGCTCATGGCCATCATTCCCGGTCCCGATTTCCCGACCGGCGGTCTCATCCTCGGGCGCGCCGGCATCCGGCAGGCCTTCGAGACCGGGCGCGGCTCGATCGTGATCCGCGCGCGCGCCGCGATCGAACAGATCCGCCGCGACCGAGAGGCGATCGTCGTCACCGAGATACCCTACCAGGTCAACAAGTCGACGCTGCTCGAACGGATGGCCGAGCTGGTGCGCGCGAAGACGATCGAGGGGATCTCGGACATCCGCGACGAGAGCGACCGCTCCGGCATGCGCGTGGTGATCGAGCTGAAGCGCGATGCGACGCCGGAGGTTGTGCTGAACCATCTCTACCGGTTCACCTCGCTGCAGATCTCGTTCGGGGTGAACATGCTGGCGCTCGATCGCGGCCAGCCACGCCTGCTGCCGCTGCGCGCGGCACTGGACGCTTTCATCGTCTTTCGCGAGGAGGTCATCCTCCGGCGCGCCCGCTTCGATCTCGGCAAGACCCGCGAGCGCGCGCACGTGCTGGTCGGGCTCGCGATCGCGGTCGCCGACATCGACGAGGTGATCCGGATCATCCGCGCCTCGCCCGATGCCGCGACGGCACGCGAGAACCTGATGGAGCGCGACTTCGCCGCCGCCGAGGTGGTGCCGCTGCTCGAACTGATCGAGGACCACGGCAACACGGTGCATGACGGGCGGATCCGCCTCACCGATCCCCAGGCGCGCGCGATCCTCGAGCTTCGCCTGCAGCGCCTGACCGGGCTCGAACGCGAGAAGATCACCGGCGAACTGTCCGAACTCGCGGAGAAGATCCGCGATCTGCTGGACACGATCGGCAGCCGCCCGCGCCGCCTCGAAGTGATGCGCGACGAGCTGTCGAAGGTTCGTGCCTCGATCGGCACGCCGCGGGCGACCGAGATCGTCGAAGGGATCGCCGACCAGGACGAGGAGAGCCTCGTCGAGCCGGGCCGGATGGTCGTCACCATCACGCGGGACGGCTTCATCAAGCGCACCGGGCTCGACACGTTCCGCGCCCAGAACCGCGGCGGCCGGGGCCGGACGGCGGCCGGCAGGCGTGGCGACGACATCGTCACCCGGTCCTTCATCGCGCACACGCACCAGTGGGTGCTGTTCTTCTCGTCGGGCGGCAAGGCCTTCCGCGAGAAGGTCTGGCGGCTGCCCGAGGCGGCGCCGACCGCGAAAGGCCGGGCGCTGGTCAACCTGCTTCCCGATCTCGGCGGCGACGAGGTCACCGCCGTGCTGCCGCTCCCCCAGGACGAGAGCCTCTGGGACAGCCTGCATCTCGTCTTCGCGACCGCGGCCGGCAACGTGCGTCGGAACCGGCTGTCCGACTTCCGGAACGTCCGCGCGTCGGGGCTGATCGCGATGAAGCTCGACGCCGACGACCGGCTGATCGGCGTCGACACCGCGCGGGACGGCAACGACGTGCTGCTCGCCACCGCCGGCGGCCGCTGCATCCGGTTCCGCATCACCGACGAGACCCTTCGGGTGTTCGCCGGACGGGACAGCACGGGGGTGCGCGGGATCCGGCTCGCGACGGGCGACCGGGTGAACTCGCTGTCGGTGCTGGAGCATGTGGCGGCGACCGCTGCCGAGCGTGCCGCCTACCTGAAGTTTTCCGCCGCGAGCCGGCGGGTGATGGATTCCACCGAGGAGAGCGACATCGCCGAGGCGGCAGCCGAGATCGAGCACGAGCCCGAGGTGGAGGACGCGGACATGGCGGGGGCCGAGCGGGCCGTGACCGCGGACCGTCTTCTCGCCCTCGAACGAGGCGAGGAAGTGCTGATGACGGTGACCGACGGCGGGTTCGGCAAGCGCTCGTCGGCCTACGAGTATCGGGTGACCGGGCGAGGAGGGCAGGGGATCGCGAACATCACGCTGAGCCCGCGTACCGGCCGGACCACGGTCGCGACGCTCGCGGTGCGCCACGGGACCGACGTGATGCTGGTCACCGACAACGGCCGCCTGATCCGGGTTCCGGCGGACCAGGTGCGGATCACCGCGCGGCACGCGATGGGCGTGACGCTGCTCCGCCTCGCTGCGGGCGAGCGTGTGATCGCGGCCTTCCCCGTGCTGGAGGAGCCGCTGATCGACGGGTCGGAAAACAGCGATGCGGCCGACATCGGCGCGTCGGCCGCGGGCGTCGAGATCGAGCCGGAGGACGCCGACGGCGACGAGGATCCCTCGGACGCGATCGGTCCGGACGGACCGGTGGATCCCGATGTCTGACGGTGCTCCGTCCGCGACCCGTCACCCTCCGGACCGGGCCGGGATCTTCGCCGGGACCTTCGATCCGGTCACGCTCGGCCATCTCGACATCGTCCGGCGCGCCTGCCGCCTCACCGACCGGCTGGTGGTCGCGGTGGCGGCCAATGCCGGGAAGGGGCCGCTGTTCTCGCTCGAGGAGCGGATCGACCTGGTCCGCGACGAGGTGGACGCCATTGCGGGGGACCTCGAGTGTCCCGTGGAGGTCCACGGCTTCGACGGGCTGCTGGTCGAGTTCGCCCATCGTTTCGGTGCGCGCACGCTGTTTCGCGGCCTCAGGGCGGTTGCCGATTTCGACTACGAGGTCCAGATGTTCGGCATGAACGCCCGCCTGGACCCCGCGATCGATACCGTCTTCCTCGTCTCCGGGGAGCGCTTCCGGGCGGTCGCATCCCGCCTGGTCAAGGAGATTGCCGAGCTCGGCGGCGACATCTCCTCGTTCGTGCCGGCGAGGACGCTCGAGCGGACGCTCGCCCGGCTGCGCGGCTGACCGGCCTGCCGGCCCGCTCGACCAGCCAGTCACGACCAGCAGTCACAGGGAGGTTTCCGGGATCGTGTCCATCCGTCCCACACGTCGCGTGATGTCCGCGCTCTGCGTCGCGGCCGCCGCCCTCATCGCATCAGGAGTGACCATGTCCGATCCCGCTCGCGCCGAAGACGGAGAGGCCGTCACACCGTCAGCCGGGAGCACGGCCAATCTCGTGGACATGGAACTGCCCGCGGGCAAGGTGGTGATCCGTCTCCGCCCGGATCTGGCGCCGAAGTCGGTCGCCCAGATGGAGACGCTGATCCGGCAGGGCTTCTACGACAACACCCCGTTCCATCGCGTGATCGAGGGCTTCATGGCCCAGGGCGGCGATCCGTCGGGCACGGGACAGGGCGGCAGCAAGCTCCCCGACCTGCCGGCCGAATTCACGAACTCCGTCAATTTCGTCCGCGGCACCGTGGGAATGGCCCGCACCGCCGACCCGAACTCCGGCAACAGTCAGTTCTTCATCATGTTCGGACCGGCCCCGTCTCTCGACGGTCAATACACGATCGTCGGCCAGGTGATCTCCGGCATGGACGCGGTGGACAAGATCAAGCGCGGCTCGGGGCCGAGCGGCATGGTACAGGACCCGACCCGGATCATCTCCATGCGGATGGAGAGCGACGAAGCGAAGTGAGAGCTCGGGGCGTCGCTCGCGCCTCGTCCGGCGAGCCGGTAGCTCAGCGGTAGAGCATCCGACTTTTAATCGGATGGTCGTGGGTTCGATCCCCACCCGGCTCACCA
>CAXUBX010000035.1:0-31994 GCA_964249405.1 uncultured Acetobacteraceae bacterium
CCGGGGCGACCGCCGGACCCATGGCGCGCACCGCGCGAACGGCAGCCGCGAGAGGCGGCTCCGCACCGGCGCCCGCGACCGTCATTGCCTCGACATGCGCGCGGGCTTCGCGTTCGCCTTGCGCCAGCAGCTCGCGGAACGATCGCATGCCCGAGAGCAACCGGAGCAGGCCGGCCGCCACGAAGGTCGGCATGGCGCCGATGACACGCTTCGACCGTGGATACACCCTGTCGCCCGAACCCCTGATGATGGCGTAGCCCGCGTGGAGGCCGCGCGCGACGGTCATGGCCTCGCGCCACGAGGCGGCCCCGTTCCTGCGGACCGCGGCCACGCAGATGCTCTCCATCGCGGCGGTCAGTGGAACGTGGCAGCGCAGCCAGAGCGCCATGTCCGGGTCGTGGGCCGAGGGCACGCCCGCCTCGCGGAACACCTCCATCCAGCGGCGATCGCCATGGAGCGTCCTCTGCCGCGAGCTGATCGTCGGGCTGAGCCGCCCGTCCCCGTCGAGCCGCGCCATGACGGCCGGCATGCCGAAGCTGCAGCGCTCCGCGCCCACGGCGGCTTCCAGGCGGCGCGGATCGAAGGTGACGAACATGAACTGGATCGCCCTGGCCTTGCTCCGCTGCAATGCCGGGAGCACCGCCCCGACCTGGAAGTCGTACATCGTGACCACGACCAGGTCGTAGGCGACCTCCTCGTCGAGCTGATCCGCCACCGCGACGGCCGTGCACCCGCCGTTCTTCA
The DNA here is from genome assembly GCA_964249405.1 of uncultured Acetobacteraceae bacterium. GTDB lineage: Bacteria > Pseudomonadota > Alphaproteobacteria > Acetobacterales > Acetobacteraceae > CAXTPV01. The sequence goes on from CAXUBX010000035.1 coordinate 745, forward strand.
GCACGATCCCGCCGTCCCGACGCAGCTGCGCGAGCCGTGCCGACCCCGGGCGCGCGATCACTGTCACGTCGTGGCCGGCTCTGGACAGCCGGTCGGCGAAGGTGCTGCCGATCCGGCCGGTGCCCAGGACGGCGATCGTCAGGATGGTCATGCGTCGTTCCCCGTCGGATCGGAAGCATCGTGCGGCAGGAGCGTAGACGAGCAGCTCTGAACGACCTACGCTGGATCGTCCTTAAGAATGTCGCGATCGTTCAGCTGTCATGGATCCGCTCTCCGACGTGCTCTCGTTGCTCAGCCTGCGCAGCCACATGTCCGGCGGGTTCGACATCGGCGGGTTCTGGTCGTTCCGCTTCGGCCCGTTCGAGGGCATCAAGTTCTTCGCCGTCCTCTCAGGCGAGTACTGGGTCGCCGTCGACGGCGTGCCGGAGCCTGCGCACGTCGGCGCCGGGGATTGCTTCCTGCTGACGACAGGGCGACCGTTTCGTCTCGCGACCGACTTGTCGCTCGCCGACAGCGACGCCGGCGCGCTGATGCGGCATCCGCCGAATGGCGGCGTCCGGGTCGTCAATGGCGGCGGTCAAAGCTTCAGTATCGGCGGCCACGTCACCTTCGCGAATTCACCCGCGGACGCTCTGCTCGGCGTGCTGCCGCCGATCATGCACGTCCGGAGCGCGTCGGACGGCGCAGCGATGCGCTGGTCGCTGGAGCGCCTGATGCTTGAGCTTCGCGAGCCCCGGCCGGGAGGGGTCCTGGTGGCGCAGCAGCTCGCGACGGTCGTCGTCGTGCAGGCCCTGCGGCTGCATCTCGACGTTGCGGGAGCCGGCACCACGGGTTGGCTTTCCGCCCTGGGCGACAGGCCGTTGTGCGCGGCGCTCGAGGCCATGCACGACGAGCCGGCGCATCGATGGACGCTGCAGGCTCTCGCGGCGCGTGCCGGCATGTCGCGGACCGCCTTCGCCGTCAGGTTCAAGGAGAAGGTCGGCCAGCCTCCCATGGAGTATCTGACCCGTTGGCGCATGCGTCTTGCCGCGGACCGGCTGAGGCATTCCGGCGATGCCATCGCTACGATCGGCCGGTCGTTCTGCTACGAATCCGAGAGCGCGTTCAGCGCGGCCTTCAAACGCGTGATGGGCTGTTCGCCCCGTCAGTATGGCTGGCTTCGGGAAGGCAAGCGGTCTGGAGCCGTTCCGCGAACCGCCACGCCAGAGCCGTGAACGACCCGGCAGTCCCGGCCCGACCACGCACCGCTCTCCGACCATGCCAACTTGAATCGTACATCGAATTTCAAGTTGCCCCCCGAGGACACGCCTAGTCTCGCCGCATGGCCTCACCCGCCCACCCGACGTCCCGAGGCTTTCGTCGGCCCCGCCACCGGCGCGACCACGCCGGAGAACGATCCGGCCCCCTCGGCGGGGTCGGGGGACCGGTTCGGCCGCTGGCGCACGAGACCGGTGCCGTGATCAGGTCGGAGCGGCGTCCCGGTGCTGCTCCTCCGCGGGCGGATGCGTGGCCTCGATCGCGGTGAACGTCTCGAGGATGCGGTAGCTGTGCTCCACGCCCCGGGCCACGATCCAGGAGCTGCCCGGCTTGAGCGCCACCGTGGTGCCCTCCTGGACCAGCTCCGCGCGACCGGCGATGACGTAGCCGACGGTCTCGTAGTCCCGCCGGACCGCCGGGCTGGCATCGTCCGGGGCGACCTTGTCCCAGAGGCGCATCGAGATCGCCCGGCCGTGGGCGAGATAGCGCTGCCCCTGCGGGCCCTCCGGCGCTTCCGCCACCTCGGTCTTCGTCACGTTGCTGTCGGCCATGGCTGTTCGCTCCTTCGGGTGAGAACCGTCAAGGTCGATCTCGGCCAACGGTTGCCGAGGAACGGGCAGGCGCGTCAGGCTTTCACGTCGGGAGATGACCGAGACAGGCCCTGCTCCTCGCGCCGGAGATGTCGGCGGCGGCATCCCGGCGCAGGCCTGGGTGGTGTTCGCGACGACGGTGCTCGGTTGGATCGTCACCAGCCTCGACCTTCAGCTTTCCGCCTTCCTGCAACCGCAGATCGCGCACGACCTGCGGGTCGGGCCGACCTTCGTCGGGAACGTGTTCTTCGTGTTCGCGCTCGGCCTCGCGATCGGGGCGCTGGTTCTCGGCTATTTCAGCGATCTCTGGATCGGGCGGAAGCAGGCGTTCCTCTACAGCATCCTCGGCACCATCATCCTCACCGGCGTGACGGGTTTCGCGCGGAACGGGTGGGAGTTCGCGATCGTCCGGTTCTTCGCCGGTGTGTTCTCCGGGGGAGAATGGATCCTCGGGCTGTCGATCCTGTCCGAGGTGGCGCCCGTCCGGCATCGCTCGCTGATGCTGGCGGCGACGCAGGCCGGGGTCGGGATCGGCTACGGCCTCGCCAACATCTTCGCCGCCACCTTCGCCGCTCCGACGGCGGCGGGCTGGCGCTGGGCGTATTTCGCCTCCTTCGGCTTCGCCGCGATGACGTATGTCGTGCGCGTGAGGGTGGAGGAATCGCCGCACTGGGAGCGTGCCGTCGCGCAAGGCGGCGATCGTCGCGCGGTGAGCGACGTCCGTCGCAATGTCGGGGATCTGTTCCGAGGCCGGCAATTGGGACTGACCCTGCTTGCGATCGGGTTGTTCGTCGCGATCGGCGAGCCGCAAGGATCGTGGGACTTCCTCTATCCGACCTGGTACAGCCGGCTCGGGCGACACGCGACGTCGGGTCCGTCGATCACCTACGCCTACGAGCTCGCCATCATCGTCTCCACCCTGGCGGCGGGCTGGTTCATGGACCGGTATTCCACCCGATGGCTGATGCCGGTGGTCTGGCTGTCGGTTCCGTTCACGATCCTGATCTGGCGGGCCTCGCATTTCGGTGGCTTCCTGTGGCAGGCGGTGATCCTGTTCTTCGCCGGTTTCGGCCGGCAGGCGGCCTGGGCCGTGGTCGCCGGCTACTTCCCGGTGCTCTTCCCGACCAGGCTGCGCGGCACCGGCATGGGCATCACCTGGGTCGGGGGGTGGCTGTTCGGCTACACCGCGTCCGCCGGCTGGGGACCGCTGGTCCAGGCGGATTTCGGCTGGAACACCTGGTGGATCCTGCAACTGGTGCTTCTCGCGCTGATGCCGCTGCCGATGATCTTCGCGGGCGTCGAGACGCGCGGCAGGGCGCTGGATTTCCAGCAGGCACCGGGTGCGGGTTCCTGAACGGTCCGATCGCTGCGGCCTCGTTCGGACTACGGGCCGCCGGAGCGGAGACCGCGCACGCCGCGCGGCACCAGCACGGCGAGCGTCGAGACCACGGTGAACGAAGCGGCCAGCCAGAGTGCCCCGCCAACGCCGAGGCCCGCCGCCATCGGCGGCGCGAGCAGGTATCCGGCCGGCAGGAGACAGATCGAACCCACCATGTCGTAGGCGCTTACCCGGGACAGCATGTCGGGCGGGATCTCCCGCTGCATCGTCGTGTTCCAGAGCACGCCGAAGATGGCGATGCCGAGGCCGCCGGCGACGAACGCCGCGATCCGCAGGAGGAACGGCGCCGGCCAGGCCAGCATCGCCGGCGCCGCGCCGAACAGCAGGAACAGCAGCAGGGCCGCACGGAGCGGATGGCGCGGCCGGAAGCGCATCGCCAGCAGCCCGCCAAGCAGGGCGCCGGCGCCGAACGCGCCGAGCAGGCTGCCCCACAGGGTCGCCCCGCCGGCCACGTGCCGATACCGGAGGGGACCGAGCACGAGCAGCGGACCGAAGGCCACCAGGTGAACCAGGGCGAACTGCGCCACCACCAGCCAGAGCCAGAGGCGCGAGCGGAACTCGCGCCAACCGGTCGCGAGCTGGCGCACGAGGCTCTCCGAAGGGGTTGCGGCCCGGGCGGGAACGCGGATGAGCAGCAGACAGGCGGCCGACACGGCGTAGCTCGTCGCGTCGACCGCGAAGGCCCATCCCGGACCAGCCGCGCCGACCAGCAATCCGCCAACGGCCGGCCCGACGATGCCTCCCAACGAGTTCGCGACCGACAGGACGGCGTTGGCCGACTGCAGCAGGGCCGGCTCGACCAGCTGCGGCACGAGGCCGCTCCGACCCGGCATGAAGAACGCTTCGCCGACGCCGATGAGTGCCGCCGTCGCCATCATCGACGCGACGGAGGCGTGGCCCGTGAACAGCAGAGCCGCCAGCGTCGCCTCGCTCGCGCCGCGGAGGAGATCGGCGGCGAGCATCACCGTGCGCCGCGGCAGCCGGTCGGCGATGACGCCGCCGATGAGCAGCAACAGCACGGTCGGCAGCGACTCCGCGGCCAGCACCGCGCTCACCTGTCCGGCGCCCCCGCCGAGCCGGAAGACCGCGAACGACAGGGCGACCGCGACCATCGCGCTGCCGGTGACGGACAGCGTGTAGCCGGTGGCGAAGAGCGCGAAGTTGGGCGCCCCGAGCGGCCCGAGCCGGCGGGTCGGCGCGGACGATCGAAGATCGGCGGGCGGGGACGGGGTCGGCATGGTCGTGGCGCTCGAAGCTGCGGTGCTGGTGGGCGCGAGTGGCGGATCACCCCGTCGGGGTGGTCGCATCGGCATCACGCACGATCTTGTCCCCATCGGGAGCGGTCTCCGCCGCCGCCCGGGGAGACTGCGCCATGCGCCTGCTCGGCATCCTCTTCGTCCTCTGCGCGGGCGCCTTGACCACGGTCGAGGCCGGCGCCAACGCCCAACTCACCAAGTCGCTCAAGAACTTCTGGTGGCCGGCCGCCACCTTCGGCGCGGTGAGCTTCGCCGTGCTGCTCGCCTTGGCGCTGCTCGCCCGGGCGCCCCTGCCGGACCGCCCGACCCTCGCCGCCGTTCCCTGGTGGGCCTGGACCGGCGGCCTGTTCGGAGCGCTCTACGCACTGGCGATGGTGACGATGCCCGACAAGCTCGGCTCGGCGGTGTTCACGACCCTGACCGTGACCGCCGCCGTGCTGTGCTCCCTGCTGCTCGACCACATGGGCTGGGTCGGCTTCAAGGAGCATCCGGCCGGCATCGGCAGGATCGTCGGCGCGGTGCTGATGGTCGCGGGCCTCGCCTGCATCGCGGCGTTCTGATCCGCGCTCAGCGTCCGCTCCTCGCGATCACGCCGCTCATCGCGGTTGCGACCGACGCCGCCGAGCAGTCGCTCGCCTGCTCCTCGACGGTCAGCACGTTGGCCGTCGAGGCGAGCAGCCGGTCCGCGCAGCCGGCCGAGCCCGTCGATCCGTAGAACGCGAGGCTGGACGCGCCCGAGTTGGCGCCGAGCGTCACGCTTCCGGTGGTCGGATCGATCACGAACGGGACCGTGTCCTCCGAGACGATCGCCTCCGCGAGCAGCGATCCGGATGGCGAGCCGGCCGAACCCGCCGACGTGATCAACAGCCCCTGGGCCACTTTCGTGGTCTGCGGGATGGTGTCGGTATCGGTGCCGGTCTCGGAGACGTCGACCGCAAGCGGATAGGAGAAGTGTCTTCTCGCCACCGACGTGCCCGCGGCGCTCTTCGTCGTGACCGCCGTGCTGGTCTCCGTGCTCTGCACGATGTCCTGGACGTAGCTGGACGGCGTGATCGCGTAGGTCTGCGTGTTCCTGAACACCGAACGCGCGTCGACCGTCGTCGTCACCGTGCCGTGCGACGTCGCGAGCGTGCCCGCGAGCCGGTAGGCGTGCGTCGAGGCCGTGACCAGCGCACCCTCGATGTCGGTCGTCCCCGTCAGCGAATTCGCGAGCGTCGGCGTCGGCGGGACGAGCGTGTCGGTCGTCAGCGCACCGACGTCGGATCGCGCGGCCCGGTCCAGATACAGGTAGAGCGTTCCCTCGACCGAGAAGGAGTTCGCCGCCCCGAACACCGACAGCGAGATCGTGTGCGGGCCGGGCTTGTCGAGCATGCCCGCGAACGGCGTCAGCTCGATCCGGAACGGCCTCAGATCGAGCGTGCTCACGCCGGGCGTCGGCTCCCACAGGAACGGATCGATGCCGCCCGTGAAGATCGCGGGATAGACCGGCGCCACCCCCGCGTTCCTGCCGTCGATCGCGAGCTCGCCCTCGCGGAACGCGCCCCCGCCTTCTTCGTCGAGCTCGGACGTCAGCGCGTCCGGCACGTTGCTGTACCAGAACTCGTCGTCGGACTGCCCCTGCAGCACGGTGTCGAACACCGCGCGCTCGATGTTGGACGGCAGCGTCAGCGTCCGGCTCAGCGTGTCGCTGCCCGATGCCAGCGACGTCGTCGCACTCGCGCTGCCGCCGAGCGGGATCACCAGGTCCGGCACACGGGGCGCGGGATTGGCGGCGTCCGCCGGGTAGAACACGAGGCTCGCGCTCGACGTGATCGTGCTGGTGTCGGCGGCATCGAAATAGTTCGCGATCAGCACCTGGCCGCTGTTCGGACCCTCGAACAACGCGGTGTCGTCGGTGACGTCGCGTTCGACGTGCCAGCTCGGCGCAAGCGCCGCCCGCGGCTCCGCCGTGGTCCCGAACCAGAGATTGACCCCGCCAAGCCAGATCGTGCCGGTCCGGTCATACTGGTTGCCCGCGTCGAGCGAGATGTCGACCGCGAGCACGACTTTCGCCCACGGTCCGGGACAGGCGGCGGGCGGCGTGTAGGCGTAGGAGACCGCGTTGCCGCCGAACGTGGCACCCCGGTAGAGCGGAACGATGCAGGGGGTGGTCGAAGGGTGCGCGATCGAGGTCGGCTCGATCGAGGCGACATTGCTCGTCCCCACCTGGGCATCGGCGATCTCGGGGCTCAGTCCCGCCGCCAGCACCAGGGCTGCGACGGCGGCAAGGCGTTCGGGCATGGCGACGATCCTGGCTCGCGACGTGTCGTCCCGAGCGAGCAATGTTCGTGCCGCAAAACGGGATCTCCCGCCGGATGCGACGAGGAAAGCGGCGGATGGAGGTCCAGGAGCCCCAGGCTCCTGGTGGGGTCCGGGGCAACGCCCCGGATGCCGCCTTTACAGGCTGCCGCCACGCCGCCCCACCGCGGCGCCGAGCCGGAGCCGGAGCGCCTGCAGCCGGATGAACCCCGCCGCGTCACGCTGGTCGTAGGCGCCGCGATCGTCCTCGAACGTCACCACCCGGCTGTCGTAGAGGCTCGACGGACTTTCCCGTCCGATCACCGTCGCGTTGCCCTTGTAGAGCTTGACGCGAACCCGGCCGCTCACCGAGCGCTGGCTCTCGTCGATCAGCGCCTGCAGCATGCGCCGCTCGGGGCTGAACCAGAACCCGTTGTAGATCAGCTCGGCATAGCGCGGCATCTGGCTGTCCTTCAGATGCGCCGCCTCGCGATCGAGCGTGATGCTCTCGATCCCCCGATGCGCCGCCAGCAGGATCGTCCCGCCCGGCGTCTCGTAGATCCCCCTCGACTTCATCCCGACGAACCGGTTCTCGACCAGGTCGAGCCGCCCGATCCCGTTCCGCCGCCCGAGCTCGTTCAGCCTCGTGAGCAGGGCGGCCGGCGACAGCGCCTCGCCGTCGACCCCGACCGGGTCGCCGCGCTCGAAATCGATCGTGATGATCTCGGGACGGTCGGGCGCGTCCTCCGGGCTGATCGTCCGCTGGAAGACGTATTCCTCGGCCTCCAGCGCCGGGTCCTCGAGCACCTTGCCTTCGGACGAGGAATGCAGCAGGTTCGCATCCACGCTGAATGGGCTCTCGCCGCGCTTGTCGCGCGTGACCGGGATCTGGTGCGCATCGGCGAACTCGAGCAGCCGCTCCCGCGAGGTGAGGTCCCATTCCCGCCAGGGCGCGATCACCGTCACGTCCGGCTTCAGGGCGTAGTAGGCGAGCTCGAAACGGACCTGGTCGTTCCCCTTTCCGGTCGCTCCGTGCGCCACCGCGTCGGCGCCGACCTGTTCGGCGATCGCGATCTGCCGCTCGGCGATCAGCGGTCGCGCGATCGAGGTGCCGAGCAGATACTGTCCCTCGTAGAGCGCGTTGGCCCGGAACATCGGGAACACGTAATCCCGCACGAAGGTCTCGCGGAGGTCCTCGACGAAGATCTCCCGCACGCCCATGTCGGCGGCCTTGCGACGCGCCGGCTCCAACTCCTCGCCCTGGCCGAGATCGGCGGTGAACGTCACCACCTCGCAGCCGTAGGTTTCGCGGAGCCAGCGCAGGATCACGCTGGTGTCGAGCCCGCCCGAATAGGCGAGCACGACCTTCCTCACCGCCTTCGTCGCCATCGCCCGTCCTCCCTAGTCGCGTCGGCTCTCGGTCCGGAGCTGCCCGCAGGCGGCGAGGATGTCGCGCCCGCGCGGGGTCCGGACCGGCGACGCGAATCCCGCATCCATCACGATCCGCGAGAACGACTGCAGCCGCGCGTTCGTGCTCGGCTCGTAGGTGCTGCCCGGCCACGGATTGAACGGGATCAGGTTCACCTTGGCAGGCAGGCCCGCGATCAGCCGGACCAGGGCCCGTGCCTCGGCGTCGCTGTCGTTGATCCCGCGCAGCATCACGTATTCGAAGGTGATCCGTCGCGCGTTCGACGAGCCGGGATACCGGCGGCACGCCGCGATCAGTTCCGCGATGTCGTATTTCCTGTTGAGCGGCACCAGCTCGTCGCGCAGATCATCGCTGACCGCGTGCAGCGAGATCGCGAGATTGACCCCGAGTTCGGCGCCGCAGCGGTCCATCAGCGGCACCACGCCGGAGGTCGAGAGCGTGATCCGCCGGCGCGACAGCCCGATCCCCTCGCCGTCCATCACGATCCGCATCGCCGCCGCCACGTTCTCGTAGTTGTAGAGCGGCTCGCCCATTCCCATCAGCACGATCGTCGACAGCAGCCGCGGCGTCTCGCTTCGGGGCCCGCATCCGGGGGCGCCGGCGCGATGGTTGCCCGCGGACGGCCAGTCGCCATAGTTGTCGCGCACCGCCATGAACTGTCCGACGATCTCGGCGGGACCGAGATTGCGGAGCAGCCGTTGCGTTCCCGTGTGGCAGAACCGGCAGGACAGCGTGCAGCCGACCTGAGACGAGATGCAGACCGCGCCGCGGTCCTCCTGCCGGTCCGGGATGTAGACCGTCTCGGCCTCGTTGCCGTCGCGGAAGCGGAACAGGAACTTCCGCGTCTCGTCCGTGCTGGTCTGCACGGCCGCCGCCTCCGGCCGGCCGATCACGAAGCGCTCCGCAAGCTTCTCCTGGAGCCCGCGGCCGATCGTGGTCATCCGGTCGAACGAGGCGACACCCTGGTTGTAGATCCAGTGCCAGATCTGCTTGGCGCGGAACGGCGCCTCGCCGGCCTCGGCCAGCACGGCTGCGAGCTCGCTCCGCGTCAGCCCGACGAGATCGCGCCGCCCGTCGGCCAGCGTCGGCGGCGGCGGCGCGAACAGCGCGGCCTTGGCGAGGATCCGGGACGCCTCGCGACCGTCGAGCCCGGGTGGCAGTCCGCCCTCGGCCGGGCGGGACCCGATCGGCGTCTCGGCGGTGGACCCGTCAGGCACGCGAGGGGCAGGCCTTCTGGATCGCGTGGTGGGCGGCCTGGAACCCGTCGAGACTGAACACGTCGGTCACCACGTGGCCGCGCGGTGCCGGCGATCGGGCAACCGCGCGATCCGCCGCGTCGAACGCCCGCATCGCGCCGGCGCCGGAACGCGCGAAGGCCGAGCGGTCGCCGGTGTAGAAGCGGAGATGCGCCGTCCCCGCGGTCACCGTGACGTCCGACCCTTGCGGGTATCGGAAGCCGGCGCTGAGCGCCACCGCGTCGCGCGGCGCGCCTTCGCGCTCGGTCACGCTGAGCACGACGTCGCCCCGGCCAGGAAGATGCGGGGTCGAGGTCAGGCTTCTCGTGTAGGCGTAACACACCAGTCGCCCGGCGGCCCGATGGGTCACCGCGCGCCAGGATCCGAACACCCCGACCAGCGTCGGCGCGACGATGCCTCGCGTCGTGGGAGATCCTGGGACTCGCGTCGCGGCTGAACCTCGCGGCGAGGCGAGCGCCAGCGCCGCGACGACCAGCGCGGCGCCGCACCAGAGCGGGATCGAGCCCGGGACCAGGAAGTCGCGCAACATCGCGCACACATACGGATCGTCGGCCGCGACAACAACCGAGCGCCGCCCTCGGAGGCCGCTGCCGTCACGTTTGCGAGAGAGGACGCGTGAGGGCGCGTCGCCTTGTCCCGTCGGGGCGGCAATTCCTTTATTGGGACATGCACATGATTGATCGCAACGCCGACCTTGATGCCTTCGTCGATCTGGTCGGCCACGATGCGTGGCAGGCCAGGATCGACGCGATCGTGCAGTCCCAGCCGTTGCCCGGCATGCGGCAGAGCCTCTCCGGCCGGGATGTGCTGCAGCGGCACGCGGTCGAGATCGCGATCGAGCGGCACCGGCGGCGCTCGGCCCGGCCGCTTCAGGTGGTCGACGCCAGGATCGTCTCGCTGGCCACCGAGGCGTTGCGGCTTCATGCCGGCCTCGCGCCCGCCGGGCGTCGCCGGTTCGAGGAGCGCCTGGAGGCGGCCATGCTGCGCGGCCAGTCGCTGACCGGGCTGTTCCACCTTCTCCGCACCGCGTTCCTGCAGCGAAGCCGCGGCCACGAGGTCGGCTTCGCCGGCCTGGCCGACGGCGCACCCTTCGATCTCGTGGTCTCGCGTGACGGCGCGCGGGCGGAGATCGCCTGCGACACCGTCTCGGCGGAAGCGGGGCGCGGCGTCCATCAGGGCGCCTGGTCCCGGTTCGTCGATCTCGTCAACCCCGACCTTCGGACCTGGCTTGGCGCGCATCCCGGGCGCTACCTGCTGAAGATGACGCTGCCGGCCGGGCTGCGGGTGCCCGGCGACGGCACGACCGAAGCGTCCTCGGAACTCGCCTCACTCCGGAGCCGGATCACCGACATGCTCGCCGCGCGCCGTCGCGTCGCCCAGGACGAGCGCGCGGTGATGCGGCTCGACCCTCTGGTCGTCGACATGTCGAGGCCCGTCGAGCCCGGCGTGATCTCCATGCTCCGCGACCAGTTCGGGCCCGAGACCCAGCTTTCGGTCACCGTGTGCGGAAGCGGCGTCTTCGCGATGGCCGCTCACGCCGGCGGCGACAACGACGTCCCGGCGGCGGTGCGCCGCCGGATGGCGGAGATCGCCGGCTCGCGGCTCACCGGCACGGTTCCCGGCATCCTCGCGATGTTCGTCGAGGATATCGGGCTCGCCGAATGGCGTCGGCTTGGGCGGGAGATGTCGCTGGAGGGCGAGACGAGGCAGTTCCTGACCACGGCGGCCGCGCGGCACGTGGTTACGGTCGCCTGCACCTCGCGCCACGAGCTTTTCGATCCGAACGACGAAGGCCGGGAATACAGGTTCCGCAACGCCTCCCACCGGAGGCAGCCGGGTGCCGATCCGCTCGGCTCGTCGACCAGTTCGGCCTGCTGGAGCGGGTGAGGGGTCGCTCGGACACGGCGGGGAAGCGGGTATCCAGCAATCGGGCACCGGGGCGCGCGCTGCTGCCATCTTTCGGCTCGTTTTCAGGTCGAGGCTGCGACGATCAAACCGCGACGCGAGACCGGATCGGAGGCGCCATGACGGAACGGGATTTCGAGACCAAGCTCGACGAGCTGGACCGGTTGCTCAACGACCCGGACGCGCCGATGCACCCGGCACGGGTATGGGCGCTCCTCTCCGAGGTCGCAGCCCGGGATGCCGTCGATCTTGCACCTCTCGCGTCGAGGTCCGACAAAGCCGGTCTCGGCGCCTGACCGGCGCCCCTCTGAGGGATCCTCCGCCATGGACGTCCAGACCATCGACCAGCAATACGGCGAACTGCAGTCGCAGGCTCAGGTCACCATCCAGCAGCTCCAGACCCTCGGCGGCAAGCTGCAGGCCGCCGCCCAGAACGGCGACCAGCAGGCGCGCGAATGGCTGCTCGATCTCCGTGAGCTCGCCCTGTCGTTCCGCGCCGAGCAGGACCACACCAGCGCGCTGCTGCAGTCGATCCACGGTCTGGTCGCGACCGGCGCCGGAATGCAGCCTCAGGCATCGGGAGGCGGCTGGGGTCAGTCGCCTTCCCAGCAGGCGCCTTACATGCAGCAGCCGCAACCGGGCTACGCGCCGCAGCCCGGTTACGGTCAGTCGCAGCCGGCCCAGGGCGGCGGGCTGTTCGGCGGCTTCCTCAATTCCGGCCTCGGGCGCGCGGTCGCGATGGGCGCCGGTTTCGGGATCGGCGACGACATCATCAAGGACATCTTCTGAGCCGGTCAGCGCGGCTCCCGGACCGCCCCGAGCAGGAACTCGCGGTTCCCCTCGGGGCCGGTGAGCGGGCTCGGTTCGATGCCGAGCACCCGCCACCCCCGAAGACCCGACCACCACAGCGCGATGCCGTCGCAGACCCGCTGATGCACCGCCGGATCGCGGACCACGCCCTTCGGCGCGTCGGCCGGTCCCGCCTCGAACTGCGGCTTGATCAGCGCCACCGCGAACGCATCCTGTGACACCAGCGCGAGCGCCGCCGGCAGCAGCGTCCGCAGCCCGATGAAGCTCGCATCGCAGACCAGGGCGCCGATCCGGCCGGCATCGTCGCCGAGCACCCCCGGTTGAAGATGGCGGGCGTTGACGCGCTCGTGCACGACCACCCGCGGGTCGGAGCGGAGCTTCCAGGCGAGCTGGCCGTGGCCGACATCGACCGCATGGACACGCGCGGCACCACGCGCGAGCAGGACATCGGTGAAGCCCCCGGTCGAGGCGCCGATGTCGAGACACGTTCTGCCGTCCGGGGCGAACCCGAAATGATCGAGCCCGTGCGCGAGCTTGAGGCCGCCGCGGGACACGTAGGGATGGTCCTGACCCTTGAGCGAGAGCGCGGCGTCGTCGCGGAGAAGTTCGCCGGCCTTGCCGATCCGCCGGTTGCCGCTCCAGGCCTGCCCCGCGAGGATCAGGGCGGTGGCGCGCGTGCGGCTGTCGACCAGGCCACGGTCGACGAGAAGCTGGTCGGCCCTCCGGCGCCCCGGCTTCGCGGTCAGGCGCCGGACGCCCTTCCGAGGTGCTGGATCACGGCCGCGCCATAGCCTCCCGCGTCACCACCGTCAGCTCCGGCGCTCGACGGTGAACCGCGCCAGCGCGCGAAGCCGGTCGGCCTCCGGCCCGAACCCGGCAAGATGGCCGGCGGCCTGGTCGGCAAGCGTGCGCGCCTGTGCCGCCGCCCGCTCGACGCCGAGCAGCGAGACGAAGGTCGCCTTGCCGCTCGCCTCGTCCTTGCCGGCCGTCTTGCCCAGCTGGTCCGCGCTCGCGGTGGCGTCGAGCACGTCGTCGGCGACCTGGAAGGCGCTGCCGAGGTCGCGACCGAAGGCCGCGATCGCGGAGCGGACCGGCGGCGGCGCGCGGCCGAGGATGGCCCCGGCCTCGGCGCTGTATCCGATCAACCGCCCGGTCTTGAGCGCGTGAAGACGAGCGACCTCGTCGATGCCGACCACCTCGCCGTGGGCCCGAGCCCGCTCGGCCTCGATGTCGACCGTCTGGCCGGCCACCATGCCGCGCGCGCCGGCGGCGGACGCGAAGGCGGCGACGAGCTCGATCCGGGCCGCAGGGTCCGGATGGGTTGCGGGGTCGGCGAGCACCTCGAAGGCACGGCATTGCAGGGCGTCGCCGGCGAGGATCGCGGTCGCCTCGTCGAAGCGCCGGTGGCAGGAGGGCTGGCCGCGACGGAGATCGTCGTCGTCCATCGCGGGAAGATCGTCATGGACGAGCGAATAGGCGTGGAGCATCTCGATCGAGGCGGCGACCCGGATCGCCGCGGGCGGCGAGACGGCGAACAGCGAGGCGACCTCGATCGCCAGGAACGCGCGCATCCGCTTGCCGCCGTTGAGCGTCGCGTAGCGCATCGCGTCGATCAGCCGCGCCTCGCGCCCCTCGACCGGCGCCAGCAGCTCGTCGAGGCAGGCTTCGGTCTCCACCGCCCGTGCCGCCAGCGCCTCGCGGAGCCGGCCTGCCTCCGGCCCGTCGAGCCATGGGAGCGTGTCGGGGGGCCTCGTTCCGATGGAACAGGTCATCATGGTGTCGGCCATGCTCGTCAGACCTTCTCGGCGGTGGCGAGCGTCTGCGTGCCGAGCGTGCCGTCGTCACGTTCGACGATCGCGGCCACGCGCGCCTCGGCTTCCGCGAGCTTCGCTTCGCAATGCCTTCGGAGTGCCGCTCCGCGTTCGTAGCAGGAAATCGCGTCCTCCAGCTTCTGCTGGCCGCCCTCCAGACCGCGCACGATCCGCTCGAGCTCGCCGAGCGCCTCCTCGAACGACATCGATCCGAGGTCGGGGGCCGACCGCGACGCGACATCGGAACTGTTGCTGGGCTCGTTCGCCACGCGGTCGGCTCCTTCGTTCCGCCACCCAGGTCTAGACCCTCTCGCGTCGCGAGCCAAAGCGGTCACGAGGGCGCCTCGTCGATGCGCCGGCGGATGACGAACGAGAACACCCCGCCCGCCTCTTCCGAGAAGCCCGTGAGCTCGTGTCCGGTCTCGCGGCAGAAGGCACGGACGTCGGGCACCGACGCCCGGTCGGTGGTCAGCAGCCGCAACCTGGCCCCGCCCTCCATCGACCGCAGCGCCCGGTTGAGCCGAAGCACCGGTAACGGGCAGGCCAGCCCCTTCGCGTCGAGCACGGTCTCCGTCATGAGGTCGTGCGATGGCGGAGACCGGTGCGTGATGCAAGCCCTGCCGAGTCCGGAGTGGCCCCAAGCGAAACCTCCTGCTTGAAATAGCCTAGCTTGAGACGGGGGGCACGGCCTCGTAATGAGGCGGAAAAGGCGAGGAGGTCCCCATGTCGCGTTTCCGGATCGGGATCGATTTCGGCGGAACCAAGTTCGAGATCATCGCGCTCGACCGGCGCGGCGCCGTGATGCTGCGCCGCCGCGTCGCCAACCCGGGAAACTACGACGATGCGATCGCGCGGCTGGTCGACCTGGTCCGCGACGCCGAGCGGGAGCTGTCGGGACAGGCCAGCGTCGGCGTCGGCATCCCCGGCGCGATCAGTCCGGCGACCGGGCTGGTGAAGAACGCCAACACGGTCTGGCTCAACGCGCGTCCGTTCGGCCGCGACTTCGGCAACGCGCTCGGCCGCGTGGTCAAGGTGGAGAACGACGCGAACTGCTTCGCGCTTTCCGAAGCCTCCGATGGCGCCGGCGCCGGCCAACGGGTCGTCTTCGGCGTGATCCTCGGGACCGGTGTCGGTGGTGGCATCACGGTGGACGGCCAGTTGCTCACCGGCCACCATCACATCGCGGGGGAATGGGGCCACAACCCGCTGCCCTGGCCGCGCCTCGAGGAGTTCCCGATGCCGTCCTGCTTCTGCGGCAACGAGGGATGCATCGAACGCTTCCTTGCCGGACCGTCGCTCGCCGAGCTCTGCGACGGACCCGGTCACCGCGATGCGAGCGGACTGCCGGATCGGGCGATCGGCGGCGACCGCCGGGCGCGCGACGCGCTCGACATCCACGCGAACCGGCTCGGCCGGGCGCTCGCGCAGGTGGTCAACCTGCTCGATCCCGACGTCATCGTGCTGGGCGGCGGGCTGTCTAACATGCAGCATCTCTACACCCAGGTCCCGGAGGAGATGGGGCGGCACGTCGTCAGCGAGCGCCTGCTGACCCCCGTCGTCCGCAACATGCACGGCGATAGCTCGGGGGTGCGGGGGGCCGCCTGGCTATGGCCGCCGTCGGACTGACCGCGGACACGCTCTGTCTCGACTGCGCCGGTCCGTTCCGCGGCGACGGCGCGGCGTGTCCGACCTGCTTCTCGCGACGGGTGGTGCGCCACCCCGAGCTGTTCCGGCTCGCGATCGCGCATGTCGATTGCGACGCCTTCTTCGCCTCCGTCGAGAAGGCGCGACGGCCCGAGCTCGCCGGACGTCCGGTGCTGGTCGGCGGCGGCGAGCGGGGCGTGGTCACCACCGCCTGCTACGTCGCCCGGATGTCGGGTGCCGGGAGCGCGATGCCGATGCGGACCGCGCTCCGCCTGTGTCCGGACGCGGTGGTGATCCGGCCCGACTTCGCCGCCTACGGGGCGGTGTCGCGCCGGATCCGCGCCATGCTGGAGACGCTGACCCCGCTCGTGCGGCCGCTGTCGATCGACGAGGCGGTGGTCGATCTGGCCGGCACCGAGGCGCTGCATGCCGCCCCGCCGGCCGTGGTGCTCGCGCGCTTCGCGATCCGGGTGGAGCGCGAGCTCGGAGTCACGGTCTCGATCGGGCTCGCGCCGAACCGGCTGCTCGCCAAGCTCGCCGCCGGGCGTGACAAGCCACGCGGCTTCTCGGTGCTCGGTGAGGACGCCCGAGCCTGGCTCGCCGGCCAGCCGGTCCGCCTGCTCCCGGGGATCGGTCCCGCCGAGGAGCGCCGGCTCCACGCACGCGGCTTCTTCACGCTGGGACAGATCCAGGCGCTCGACGAACGCTCGGCGATCGCTTCCCTCGGACCGGACGGCCGGTCGCTCGTCCACCGTGCGCGGGGCCACGGGGATGCCGTCGTGGCGCCCGGGGGTGCGGCCCGATCGGCGGGCACCGAAACCACGTTCGCGACCGATCTCGCCTCGTTCGTGGAGCTGGAGGCGGTGCTGTGGCGGATCGCGGAGACGCTGTCCGGCCGGCTGCGTCGGGACGGCGTTGCGGCCGGCGGCTTCACGCTCAAGCTCAAGACCAGCCGGTTCGCGACGCGGACGCGGGCGGGACGGCTCGCCGCCCCGACCTCGCTCGCCGAGACCCTGTTCGAGGCGGCACGTCCGCTGCTCCGGGCGGAAGCCGACGGAACCGCGTTCCGGCTCGTCGGCCTGACCGCGCGGCCGCTCGTGGACGGGGCCCTCGCCGACCGCGACGATCTCGCCGACGCGACCCGCGCCCGGCGTGCTCGCGCCCAGAACGCGATCGACGATCTCCGTGCCCGCTACGGGCGGGGCAGTATCGTCCGCGGGCGGGTCTTCTAGCAGGCTGCTGAAACGGCTTCGGAAGACCTTGAGGCTCCGCCTCAAACTCCGCTGGGCGCGGCGCGCCCAGACCCGCGTTCGATCGACATTGCTGGGGGTCCAGGCGCCCAGCGCCTGGTGGGGCGCGGGGTGAAACCCCGCATTTTGATCCACTGTGCCTCCGGCCGACATTTTTCAGCAGCCTGCTGGATCAGGCAGGATCGCTCCGGGCCGCCTCTGCGATCGCGGCATGGATCGAGATCGTGCGTCCGGCCCGCTTGGCCGCTGCCATTGCCGCGAGCACGCGCGCGGCCCGGCTGGTGACACCGTGCCAGTCGCCGGCGCGTCGCTGGCGCAGGATCCGGAGGCTCGGATAAGGCGGGCTGTCGTCGCGGCCATGCAGCCAGCGCCAGCAATTGTCGTAGCGGTCGAGCAGCAGCACGGGCTTGCCCATGCCGGCGGCGAGATGGATGACCGAGGTATCGACCGAGATCACGACGTCGAGGCCCGCGATCAGCGCGCCGGTGTCCTCCATGTCGCGGCTCGCACTCATCGGGTCGTGGACGTGGACCCCGTCCGGCAGCTCCCCCAGACCGGCCCGGTAGGGGCCGAGCTGCAGGCTGACCAGGCGGAGATCGGTCATTCCGGCGAGGGCGGCGAGCGGCGCCACGCCCATCGAGCGGCGGCGGTCGACCGCGTGGGCCTGGCGGTTCTCGGGCCGTGGCGCGCCGCCCCAGACGAGGCCGACCCGCAAGCCGCCGTCCTCGGGCGGCAGATGCGCGGCCATCGCGGCGATCCGGTCCGGGCTGACCAGGAGGTAGGGCGCGGTCGGCAGCGCGTCCGCGGTGGCGGAGAAGGCACGCGGGAGACTGAGGAACGGGCAGTGCCAGGAGAAGGTCAGGCTTTGCGTCTCGCCGGCGATCACCTCGATGCCGCCGATGTTGCCGAGCAGTGACTGCAGCGGCGGCGGCACCCAGGCGATCACGTGCGCACCGCGGTCGCGGAGCGGCGCCAGGTAGCGGGCGAACTGCAGCGTGTCGCCGAGCCCTTCCTCCTGGGTGACGAGGATCGTCCGGCCGTCGAGGCGGGTCACGTCGTCGAGGTTCGGCAGGATCCGCTCGAAAGGCAGGCTGGTGTGACCGGGAAGCCGGAGACGCCACTCGTATTCGGACCAGCCCTGCATGGTGCGGCCAGCCTTGAGCAGGCAGATCGCGTGGTTCAGCCGGATCGCGGGATTGTCGGGCTTGATGGTGATGGAACGCCGATAGAAGGCGAGCGCCTCGTCGAACTGGCCTTCGGTCGCGAGCGTGCAGGCGAGGTTGGTCCAGGCGATGTTGTTGTCGGGCTTTCGCGCGGCCTCCTCGCGGAAGCATTCGAGCGCTTCGGCGTAGCGGCCGAGCTCGGTCAGCGCGATCCCGAGCTGGTTCAGCAGGTTGAACGCCCGCCGGTCGATCGCCTCGGCGCGGCGCAGCACGGCCTCAGCCTCGGCCGCTCGCCCGTGCAGGATCAACTGGCCGCCGAACGACACGAGCGCGCGCGGATCGTCGGGCCGGAGCCGGGCCGCCGCCTCGGCATGCGGGAAGGCCTCCAGCTCGCGGTCCCGCTCGCGGAGCAGACGCGCGAGATCGTCGACCGGGTGGATGATGTTCGGCCGTTCGGCCGCGACATGGGCGAGCAGCCGGCTGCTCTCCCCCACCTCGCCCCGCATGCCGAGGGCGACCCCGAGCAGCATCGAGTGCTCGACGTCGCCGCGCGCGGCATGAGGGCTAGAGAGCGTCTCGATCGACGAGAACGACCCTTCCTGGAAGTGGGCGTAGGCGGCGCGGAGGTCGTCGCCCCGCCTGTCGGTGCGCGATGGCGCGAGAGGGGCGCTCATCACCGGGCTCACTCCGCGAGCAGCCGGGACACCGCGGCGCATACCTCGGATGGGAGATAGGGTTTCGCGATCACGACGTCGCGTCGGGAGCCGCCGCCGGCAAGCGGTTCGGGGCGGCCCGTCATGAAGATCACCGGGATCGACGGCAGACGTGCGCGGACCCGGCTCGCGAGCGCATAGCCGTCCATCGGACCGGGGAGCTGGACGTCGGTCAGCAGGACCCTGGGCGGCGCTGCGGCTTCATCCGCGAGGCGCTGCATGGCCTCGTCGGCATCGCCGGCCTCGATCACGTCGTAGCCGGCGTCGAGCAGGGCCTCGGACAGCATCAGCCGGATCAGGAACTCGTCCTCCACGACGAGAAGCCGGACGCCGTTTCCACGGTCGCTTGAATCAGCGCTCCCCGTCATTGCCGGCTCTCCCGCGGCCTTGGGTGAAGATCATGCTGCACGGCGTTGATGAACAGCTCGTTTCCCTTCCCCGGCTGACCGCCAGGCCTGTATGATCCGAACCCATGATCGATCCGTTCGCATGGCTCGCCGGCTGGATCCAGGAAAACGTCCTGGTTCCCGTACTCTGGCAATGCGGTTCCATGGAGTGGGAAGACCAGTCCTTCATGTGGGCGCTGTTCGCCGTGTACGGCGTGCTCCAGGTCGCGATCAACGTTGCCGTCTGCTGGCCGCTCGAAAGGTTCCGGCCGATCCAGGTGGGGTCGGACCCGGCGGGCGAGCCGGAACCGGTCGCGACGGGCCTGGTCCGCACCGACATCATCTACACGCTGATCGGCCGCATCGGCGTCTTCCCGCTCGTGACCTTCTTCGGCTTCTACACCGCCCAGACCTGGCTGAACGGCGTGCTCACCGACGCCGGCTATGTCCCGCCGACGCTGGAACGTTTCTTCCCGTTCCTTCTCAGCATGCCGGTCGCGACCTTCGTCTTCTACGCGGTGCTGCTCGACTTCGCCGACTACTGGCGCCACCGGTTCTCCCACAGCGTCGGCTGGTGGTACGGTCTCCATTCGGTGCATCACGCCCAGACCCGGATGACGTTCTGGTCGGACGACCGCAACCATGTGCTCGACGACGTGATCGCGTATCTCTGGTTCATCGCGGCCGGCCTGCTGATCGGGGTGCCGCCCATGCAGTTCCCGGTGCTGGTGCTGGTGCTCCGGCTCGTCGAAAGTCTCAGCCACGCGAACACGAGGATCTCCTTCGGGTGGCTCGGCGAGCGTCTCCTGGTGTCGCCGTCGTTCCACCGCGCCCATCACGGGCTGGAGGCGGGCGGCACGCGCTCGTTCAACTTCGGCGCCATGTTCCCATGGTGGGACATGATGTTCGGAACCGCCGACTGGCGGCGTGGCGTCGTCGAGACCGGCGACCGCAACGCGTCCCGGGCGGTGTCGCACGGGAGCTGGTGGCAGCAGCAGACCGGCGGGTTCGCGCGTGCCGTGCATCTCGCGACCTGGCGGCGTCGGGCGCGGCGACGGGCGTTCGCTGCCGCTCAGGCGGTCTCGGCCGGCAGCCGGTCTGAGGCGAGCAGCCCCTCGAAATAGCGGATCGTCCGGGCGAGCCCGTCGTCGAGCCCGGTCCGGGGCTCCCACCCGAGCGTCGCGCGCGCCCGGGCGATGTCCGGGCAGCGCTGCATCGGGTCGTCGACCGGCAGCGGCCTGGTCACGATCGGTGACCGGGAGTTCGTGAGCCTGACCACGCGCTCGGCAAGCTCGCGGACCGTGATCTCGAAAGGGTTGCCGAGATTGATCGGCCCGGTGACGGCATCTCCCGTGCCCATGGTGCGGACCAGCCCGTCGATCAGGTCGTCCACGTAGCAGAAGGCGCGGGTCTGCAGGCCGTCGCCATAGAGCGTGATCGGCTCGGAGCGGAGCGCCTGGATGATGAAGTTGGAGACCACGCGCCCGTCGTTCGGGTGCATGCGCGGCCCGTAGGTGTTGAAGATCCGCACCACCTTGATCCGGACCCCGTGCTGGCGGTGGTAGTCGAAGAACAGCGTCTCCGCGCAGCGCTTGCCTTCGTCGTAGCAGGCGCGCGGTCCGAGCGTGTTGACGTTGCCCCGGTAGGCCTCGCCCTGAGGGGTGATCGTCGGGTCGCCGTAGACCTCGCTGGTCGAGGCCTGCAGCACCGACGCGCGGGTGCGCTTGGCGAGGCCGAGCATGTTGATCGCGCCCATCACGCTGGTCTTGGTCGTCTGCACCGGATCGAACTGGTAGTGGATCGGGGACGCCGGGCAGGCGAGATTGTAGATCTCGTCGACCTCGACATGCAGCGGGAAGGTCACATCGTGGCGGAGCGCCTCGAAGCGGGCGCGGCCCAGCAACGGGGCGACGTTCTCCTTGGTGCCGGTGAAGTAGTTGTCGACGCAGAGCACGTCGTGGCCGTCGGCGACCAGTCGCTCGCAGAGATGGGAGCCGAGGAAACCGGCGCCCCCGGTGACCAGGACCCGCTTGGCCGTGAGCGGCATCCTTGTTCCTCCCCGCCGTGTTTGTTGATGCTCTCCCGCTGTATGGCACGACGATGTCGGGCCGGGAACTCGCAATGCCGGGAAGAGCGCGACATGATGGGCGATGCTCTGCCTCCCGGAGAACCAGCTCGCGATCAGGCGCGCCGTCCAGCATCTCTGCCTCGCCCTCGGCTGGGCGGCGCTGCACGAGGTTCCGATCCCGAACGGCCGGCGTTGCGACATCCTCGCCCTGAAGCCCGACGGGTGCTTCGCCTCGATCGAGATCAAGTCGGGCCCCCGCGATTTCCTCGCCGACGCCAAATGGCCGGACTACCGCGACTTCGCCGATGCGCTGTTCTTCGCGGTCGACGAGCGGTTCCCGCTCGGGCTGCTGCCGGACGATGTCGGCGTGATCGTCGCCTGCGTCCACGTGCCGGGCGAGGCGGCGCTGCTCCGCGACGCGCCGGTCCATCCGCTGTCGCCGGCACGCCGCCGGGCGCTCACCCACCGGTTCGCGACCCTCGCCGCGACCCGGCTCGCGGCTCTCGAGGATCCCGCCGTGACGGCCTCCTACCGCGCCTCGCTCCGGGTCGAGTGACGAAGCCTCGTCTGGTTCGCTTTGTCACGATGACCCCTCATCAAAGCCGCCGCACCGGTCTTGAACCCGGATCCGCACGGCTTGCAACTCGCACCTCGGTCAGGCAGGAAACGTCTTGCTTGGATGAAACTATTCCGTGGGAGCACGTCGGTCCTACACCGCCCGTCTGTCATAGGAATGCTTGGCCGGGCTCGCAGGGACATCCTGTCCGCGCGGGTGTTCTGCTGCTCGACAAGCGTCGGTCTTGCGCTGATTTATCTTGCTGTTGCCTTGCCCATCTCGCTTTCGTTCGCTCTCGTAACCCTCCCGTACGGAGTTCCGGATGAACCGGCGCAGTATTTTCGCGCGATCCAAGTAGGGCATCTCGGGTTGGTGAGCGTCCGCGAGGCTGGCGACAGTGCGGGCGGCTTACTTCCAGCGGGCGCGATACGGTCGTTTGGCTTGGATGGCCTTGTTCATGGCCCTGGTCACGGACAGGCGAGCATTGCATCGATCGCGCCCTACTTGGCCCTTCCATGGGGAAACGTTTCGGCGGCTGCCAAATTCTCGAACACGGCCTCCTACGCGCCCGTACTCTACCTGCCTTCAGCCCTGGCGATAGATCTCGGCCGTTTTGCACATCTTACCGTCGTTGAGACCCTGCGACTGGCGCGAATAGCCAGTGCTCTCGTAGCTGTCTCACTCTCGGCACTCGCGATCGTCATCGTCGATGTCGGCATGCCTGTAATGGTCGTGTTTCTACTTCAGCCGATGACGATGTTTCTGTACGGGTCGGCTAGTCAGGATGCCCTGATCATCTCATTGAGCGCTTTCCTGTCGGCGTGGCTCACGCGTCGTGCGACAGGACAGCAAGCCAGCCGGCACTCCTGGATGGTCGTCGGAACTTTGCTTGGCTTTCTCGTGGCCGCGCGGCTCCCCTACGCTCCTCTGGCATTTCTGCCGATCATCGTGAGTTGGACGAACACGCAGCGGAAGCACGCCTTCGTCGCATCCGGGATAGCCCTCGCGATAGGCCTCGGCTGGTTCCTGTTTGGTGTTCTGCCTCTTGGTATCGCGACAAAGGGCGGAGGTGGTCTCCTCGACGGGACACAGATGCGCTGGCTCTTGGCGCATCCTCGCGAGGGCCTCCAGGTTTTGTGGAACACCGCCCGAGACTCCGGTCGGCGACTCGATGAGGTGGTGGGTGTACTCGGATGGCTCGACACGTTGCTTCCGCACTGCGTCTACGTCGCGTCTGAAACCATGATGCTGGTAGGATTTGCGGCCGCGGTGGTTGGGCCTGTTCGTCGGGTCTGGTCGCGCCTCGCGGTCCTCATGACGTTGGTCGCGACGACCGGAGCTGTTTTCCTCGCGTTGTTCCTGAGCTGGACGCAACCTGGCGCCGACAAGATAGACGGCGTCCGGGGTCGATATCTCATTCCCATCGCAATCTTCGGTGCTCTACTCGGCTCGACTGGGTCAAAGATCATACGGGCAATTTTAGGAGCTCTCACCTTGCTTGTTATGGTGTTTCTGAACGTCGACTTTGCTTTGCCTGCAATGGCGTCACACCTGATCAACTAACTGCGGCCCTCTGGCCTCGCGGGCGCGCCGCTCGGCGAAGTTTGGACGGTCTGCGCCACCGTGATGGTTCCGGCAATCCCGGCCTCAGGCGGTCGCGAGCCTCGCCACGACCGCGGCCGCGCCGCGCACGGTCCGCCCGGTGGCCAACGCGGCCGCGAACAGCGCGACCCGCCGGGCTTGCTCCGCATCCGACGGCATGCCGCCCGCGCCGACAAGGTGCTCGGTGCCGTCCTTGTCGGCGATCGCGATCGAGCCATCGGTCGCGAACAGCAACGCGGCGCGCACCTCGGCGTCGAGCCGGAGCGCGCCTGCCGTGCGCTCGGCATCGGTCGATCCGTCGGTCAGCATCAGCAGCGCGTCGACCCCCGCGTAGCGACGGGCGAGGGAACGGTCGCGGCCGATATCGGCGACCACCAGCCGGTTCGCGTTCCGGGCGCCTCCGATGATCGCCGACGTGGTCTCGATGTCGAGCGTGCCGTGCCCGCGGTCGGCGATCAGGGCGAGGCCGGTCAGCGCCAGGGTTTCGATCGCGATCCGGACCATGCGGGCGCGGAGCGCCGGGGCGACCGGGTGGGCGTCCTCGCGGATCGTCCGGAACACGGGGTCGGGCCCGTCATGGTAGACCGTCTCGGTGACGGTGGACTTCGCGCCGTCCACCAGAAGCCAAGGCTCGACGTTCCTCTGCCGGCCGACAATGTCGGTGAGCTCCGCGCCGGCGAGGTCGTCACCGAGCACGCAGATGAAGGCCGATGCGACCCCGAGCGACCCGAGCGCTTCGACGAGGGCAGCCCCGGCGCCCGGCCTCGCACGCTCGCGGCCGAGCCGCAGCGCCCGACCGTGATCGGCATCCGGCCCGCCGAAGCGGCCGTCGATCCGTCGAAGCAGGATCGCGTCGCCGAGCACCAGGATGCTCGCACGCGACAGCCGCTCGCGCTCCGCCGAGTGGCTGTCCTCGGAGCCGGGCCCCGAGCCACGCCCGGAGTCGGGCTCCGAGCCGGCCTGTTCCGGTGGCGCATCGTCGTGACCCACGGGGAACGGCTATCAGGGTGGTCGCGCCCGATGCAAGCGGCCGTGTCCTCCGATGGAGAGGTCCAACCGGCTCCGGCTTGGAGCGATGGGCTGATCCGTGCGACACCCGGCCGATGACGAACGCACTCGACCGGCGTTACGGGGCGGCCTGCGAGCTCGCGCGGGAGGCCGGTGCGCTCGCCGTACGCCTGGCGCCGCCGCCCGGTGAGCCGGTGGCGTCCAGCAAGGGGACGCAGGACTGGATCACCGAGGCCGATCGCGCCGTCGAGGCGATGTTGCGCGACCGCTTGGCTGCCCTGTTCCCGGACGACGGGTTCCTCGGCGAGGAGGGCGGACGAAGCGGCGCCGACCGCGGTCTGCTCTGGGTGGTGGACCCGATCGACGGGACGTCGAACTACGCGCGCGGCCGGGCGCGCTGGTGCGTGTCGATCGGCCTCATGGAAGACACCGCTCCGGTGCTCGGCGTGCTGGCCGCCCCGCGCGCCGACGACCTCTATCGCGCATGCCGCGGCGGGGGCGCCTTCCTGAACGACCGGCCGATGCTGCCGACCCGTGCCGCCGACCGGTCGCGCGCGATGGTCGAGCTCTCCTGGTCGCCGCGCGTCGCGCAACCGGTCTGGACCGCGGCGATGGGGCGGTTGCTCGAGGCCGGCGCGATGCCCCGGACCGAAGGCTCGGGGGCGCTCGGCCTCGCGGATCTCGCGTGCGGACGGCTCGACGGGTTCGTCGAGCTCGGCATCCATCTCTGGGACGTCGCCGGTGCCCTGGCGCTGCTCGCGGAGGCTGGCGTGCCGTATCGCCACGGTGCGTTCCCGGGCCCGGTCATCGCGGGAAGTGCCACGTTGATGCCGATGTTGGAAGGGATCGCCGGGTGAAACATGCGTCGCTGCATCTGCTCGCCTCGGCCACGTTCGCCGTTGCTGTCGTCGCGTCCTGCGCGGGCGCCCGAGCCCAGGTCGGCGATGCCGCCGTCGCGGCGCACCAGCAGCTCCTGGTGGACAAGGCGACGCTCGCCGCCGAGCAGGTGATGGACCCGAGCAGCGGCAAGCCGGCGCTCCGCGAGCTTCGGCTGTCACGGGCGGTGATGATCTGCCCCAGCGTGTTCAAGATGGGGTTCTTCCTCGCCGGCGCCGGCGGCGGCTGCGTGCTGTTGGCGCGCGATGCCAACGGGTCGTGGTCGGCGCCCGCCTTCTATTCGCTCGGATCCGGCTCGGTCGGGTTCCAGGTCGGCGTGCAGGACGAGCAGCTGGTGCTGTTCATCATGTCGCAGCGCGGGCTGAACGCGCTGCTCAACACGCATTTCCGGCTCGGCGCGACGGCGTCCGGCTCGTTCGCGACCCTCGGCGGCGGGATCGAGGGCGCCACCTCGACGGCGCTCGATGCCGACATCGTGGCGCTCGAACTGAACAAGGGTCTCTACGCCGGCGTCTCGCTGCAGGGATCGTTCATCAACTCGGACAGCGCCGGCGATGCCGCCTACTACGGCCAGCCGGTCGGGCCGGAGGACATCGTGGTCGCCATGCGGGTGAACAATCCGGGCGACGATCCCTTGCGCGCGGTGCTGACGCGCGACGGCGCACCGGTCGGCATCGCCAATCCAGGGGCGCCCCCGGGTCCCGCCTATGCAGGGGCGCGACCGGTCGACGGCGCGGGCGCGGGGGGCGGTCCCGATACCACCCCGATGCAGCTCGCCCCGGAAGGCGGCGGGACGGTCCAGCAGCGTAGCTTGCCGCCACCACCGCCACGCTGACCTCCATGCTGGAGCGCGCCCGCGGCGGCGCCGTCGCCGCGATCGTGCTCGGACGGCTTGCCTGCCTGCGGATCCCGCCGGTTCCGCTCGTGGCGCGGCTCCGGATGCTGCCGCTGGACGGCGCGCCGCTCGACCACCCGGTCGCGGTATGCTGGAACCAGCACGCCGTCCCGTTCATCCGGGCGGACACGGACGGCGATCTCGCGACCGCGCTCGGCGTGGTCCATCGCCATCTCCGCCAGGCGCAGCTCGAGGTGCTGCGCCGGATCGCCGCCGGCCGCCTCGCTTCCATGATCGGGCCGCTCGGCCTGCCGCTCGATCGGACCGTGCTGGCGCTGGGGATCCGGGACACGGTGCGGCGCATGGTGGACGGGCTGCCGCCGTCAACGCGCGACTGGGCGGAGCGCTTCGTCGCCGGGCTCAATCATCACGGCGCGCACGCGGCGCCGGCGCCCGAGCTCAAGCCGCTCGGCATCAACGCCTTCGAGCCCTGGACGCTCGACGACTTCTTCGCGCTCGCCCGGCTCTACTCGGCGGATCTCACCTGGCCGATGCTGAGCCGGTTGCTGGCGCTCCGCGACGGCATGACGCCCGACACCTGGCGTCGGCACTGGCCAACCCTGCTCCGTGCCGCGGTGGATGCGCCGCACCCGGGTTCGACGGGTCCGGAGGGGTTGCTCGGCCGCGCGACGCGCGCCGGCAGCAACGCCGCCGCGATCGCCGCCTCCCGCTCGGCCAGCGGTGCCGCCATGCTCGGCGGCGATCCGCATCTCTCGGTCGGGCTGCCCAACACCTGGCTGCTGGCCGGCCTCGCTTCGCCGGGCGTCGACGCGGTCGGGCTGATGCTGCCCGGCATGCCGTTCATCGCCTGCGGTCGAAACCGCGACATCGCCTGGGGCGGCACTTCGCTGCACGCGGCGAGTTCCGATCTGGTCGATCTCGGCCAGGTGCCGGCGGACGCGTTCACGGTCGAGGAGGAATGGATCCCGGTCCGCCTCCATCACCGACCCGTGCGGGTCGCGCGTCGGCGTTCCCCGCACGGCGTCGTGGTGTCGGACGGAGCGCTGTTCCATGCCCGCACGCCGGTCGCACTCCGCTGGGCGGGGAACCGGGCGAGCGACGAGCTGACCGCCATGCTGGGCGTGCTCCGCGCGCGAGATGCCGACGGGTTCCGACGTGCGCTCGACGGCTTCGGAACACCCGGCCAGTGCATGGTGTACGCCGGACGCGACGGGATCGGCCGGCAGGTGGCCGCCCATCTTCCGAAACGTTCCGCGGAGACGCCGCCCGATCTCCTCCTGTCCCCGGACCAGGCGGCGAGCGACTGGGCGACGATCGTCACCGGATCCCGCCTGTTCTCCGAGTGGAACCCGCCGTCCGGCATGGTCGCCTCGGCAAACGAGCGGATCGAGGGACCGCCGCCGGACCGTGTTCCGCTCGGCCGCTTCTTCGCCGCCGACGAACGGGTGTCCCGACTTCGCACCCTGCTCGGCCCGGATGCCGGCCGGTTCACGCTGGCGAGCTTCGCCGCGGTGTTCCTCGACGAGCGCCAGCCGACCGCGCTCGCGATCCGCGACCGTCTCGCGGCGGTGCTCCCACCGGTGCTCGCGCCGCGCCGCGCCGGCTTCGCGCGGGCGCTCCGTTCATGGGACGGGAGCTACGACGCGGCGAGCGAGGGGGCGCTTGCCTTCGAGCTGCTGTTCGCCGCGACGGCGCGCGCCCTGCTGCCGGAGGCCGAGCTTCGCGCATTGCGCACGGTGTGGGCGACACGGGCGCTGGTCGCCGAGACCTTCGAGCGGGCGGAGGGCGCCGCCCTCGCCGGCGCGGTCGCCCGTGCCGTGCCGGACGCCGCGCGACGTTTCCGGCGCTTCCGGGTCTGGGGTCGCGCGCACCGTCATCGGCTGCAGCATCCGGTCGGCGTCGTGCCGGTGCTCGGCCGGCGGTTCCGCCAGGCGGGCTTCCCGGGCTCGGGCGGCAACGACACGCTGAACAAGACCGGGCATGCGCCGCTCCGGCAGCGTCACGTGATCCGGTTCGGCGGCACGGCCCGCTACACGTTCGATCTCGCCGACCCCGACCGGAGCGAGTGCGTCCTGTTCGGCGGCCAGGACGGCTGGCTCGGCTCGGCGAATTTCGCCGACCAGCTCCCGCTCTGGCGCGCCGGGCGCGCGATCGCCATGCCGCTCCGATCCGCGAGTGTCGCGAGCGCCTTTCCGCTTCTCACGACGCTCCGGCCGCCGGCCCCGTGATCGACCCCACCGCGTCGCTTCTCCCTCTCGCGGCGCGGCGGGCCCGGATGCTCGCCCGGCAGGATCCGGTCGCGACCCAGCGTCGCGTGCTCGAACGCCTGCTCGCGCGCGCCGCGCCGACCCGCTTCGGCCGCGCGCACGGCTTCGCCGGCATCGGCTCGGTCGAGGCCTATCGTCGCGCGGTCCCGCTCCGCGACTGGGCGCAGTTCTGGCGGGAATGGTGGCAGTCCGACTTTCCCGTCCTCCGCGACGCGACGTGGCCCGGAACGATCCCGTTCTTCGCCGAGACCTCGGGCACCACCAGCGGCACCACCAAGCACATCCCCGTCAGCCGCGAGATGGTGCGCGCGAACCGCCGCGCGGTCCTCGCGCTGGCGCTCGATCACGTGTTCCGGCATCCGGGCTCGCGCTTCTTCGGCGGCCAGAGCCTGATCCTCGGCGGCAGCATGGCACTCCGGGCGTTGCCGGGCGGCGTCGCGCGATCCGGCGACCTGTCCGGGATCGCGAGCGCCACCGTGCCCTTCTTCGCGCGTCCGCGAACCCTGCCCACGCGGCGCACGGCGCTCAATGCCGACTGGGACGAGAAGCTCGAGCGCATCGTCCGCGAGGCGGAACGGGCCGACCTCCGGTCGATCTCGGGAACCACGAGCTGGCTGCTCATCCTGTTCGAGCGCCTGCTCGCGGCGAGCGGGCGGGAACGGCTCGATCAGGCCTATCCCGGTCTCGAGCTCGTGGTCCATGGCGGGGTCGGGTTCGCGCCGTATCGCACCCGGTTCGACGCCCTGCTCGGCCCGCGGATCGCCCGGACCGAGGTGTTTCCGGCGAGCGAGGGCTTCTTCGCGTTCGGTGCCGACGCCCTGGAAGGCGACGGGCTGCGGCTGCTCCTCGACAACGGCATCTTCTTCGAGTTCGTGCCGCTCTCCGAGCTCGGCGCCGCACGTCCGACCCGGCACTGGGTCGCGACCGTCGAGACCGGGGTCGACTACGCGCTGGTGGTGACCACGAATGCGGGCCTGTTCGCCTACGTGGTGGGCGATGTCGTGCGTGTCGTCGACCGCCGGCACCCGTCGCTCGTGGTCACCGGGCGGACCGCGCACATGCTGTCGGCGTTCGGCGAGCACGTGAGCGGGGGCGAGCTCGACCGCGCGGTGTCGCGTGCCGCCGCGGCGAGCGGGATCTCCGCCGGCGAATACACGGTCGGGATCGTGCCGCCGGACGCCGCCGATCCGCGCGGCGGCCACCTGTTCGTCGTGGAGGCGGAGCGGGAGGCTGCGACGCGCGAGGCGGCGCTCGCGCGCGCGATCGATCGCGAGCTCGCCCTGCACAATGACGACTACCGCGCGCACCGGGCCCGCGACACCGGGATGCGGCCGCCCGCGGTCCGTCTCGTGCCGCCCGGCACCTTCGAGGCGTGGATGCGCCGGCGCGGTCGGATCGGCGGCCAGAACAAGGTGCCGCGAATCCTCCTCGACGGCGTGCAGCTTTCCACGTTGCTCGAGACGACGCCCGCCGACCGCGCGGGCTGACGGCAGCGCCGGAAGGATGCCGTAAGGTCGTCGAACGGACGGCCCTCAGCCTGCCGGGATGGTGATCACGGTGCCCGGCGCCCGGCTGGTCGCCGCCAGGGCCATGATGATCTGCACCAGCGTGAAGGCGAGCTTGCTGTCGAAATCGTCATCCGCGATCCAGAAGCTCGAACCCTGGTAGTCGACCGAGGTGAACGCGTCCGCCGGCGCCTTCGGCCCGGAATGGATCACGACCACCGGCCGGCGTTCGATCCCGACCTCGCCGATCGTGTCCAGGGTGCGGCCCGCGAGGATGTCGCGGCGCGGGACCTCCGCGCCGAAGCCGAGTTGGGCCAGCACGGCGAGCATGGAGCGGGTCAGGATCGCGACCTGTCCCGGTCTCGACGCGGTTCGGCCATACACCACCTCGGCCTGCCGCTCGCCATGCCTCAGGCCCAGCAGCCGGCGTGCCTCGACAGCGATCGCCCCGAGAGCCGGGTCATCCGCCGCGTCCTCGATCCCGAGGAGGACGTGCGCGGAGGTCGCGCCGTTCTTGTCCTTCTGTCTCTCCTTGTCCTGTCCGAACCGGACGGACAGCATCCCGCCGATCTGCAGGAGCCGGAGATCGTGCACCAGCAGGAAGAAGCCCGGCGACCCTGCGCCGCTCACGCCATGGAGCGCGGTCGCGTTGTCGAGCCCGTTCACCGACTGCACCACCAGCCGGAACAGCACGTCGATCGGCAGCCCGCCGACCGCGAGCGGCAGCACCGTCGCCGGCGACAGCGGCCGGATGATGCTGTCCGCGTACTGCTCGCCCGCCAGCGGCTGGTAGGTGAAGGTCGGGGTCTCCTGATATTGCAGCGTGCCCGTGCCGGTCAGGTAGGTGCTCGGGTCGGCGTTGGGGAATGCCTCGAAGCCTCCGCTCACGGTCCGCTGCATCTGGTAGCCGGAGATCACCTGCGTGGCGTCGAGGAAGGTCGGCGTGTCGCCGTATCGGAGCCGGATGACGTTGAGCAGCGTTTGCCGCTTCTCCGAATTGGCGAGCGCGCTCGAATACGCGATCTGGTCGCGGCCGAGCTGGCGCGGCCCGAAATCCGCGCAACCTCCGACCATCAGGAGCAGCGGCAACGCCGAGAGGCACCCCCGACACCGCCGAAGTCTCACGATGGGATCGACCCTCCTCGGTCGCCGGGCGTCGCTGCCAGCGCCCCGGCTCACGTGGCTGAGACGGACGCGGGATCGGGTCCGGGAAGGATGCCGCGCCGGAAGACCGACGGCAATGTGTCGCAAGGCCCTTGCCTCCTCCGGGAGGCCTGGAGAGCGCGACGCAAAGCGTTCAATCTCGATCGCTCCTGGGGCGTCGCCGGCCGCAGCCCCGCTCCCG
>CAXUBX010000036.1:0-1620 GCA_964249405.1 uncultured Acetobacteraceae bacterium
GGCCGGGCGGATGCGGCCCACCCGCAGCAGCACGGCCGCGAGCTCGACGACCGCGCGGCCGTCCCGGACCTCGTCCGGCAGGTCGGACGCGATCGCGAGGATCGCCTCGTCGTCGCAATGCCGCCAGAGATTGAAGGCGCCGTGGAAACCGAAGGCGGGCGCGGTCGGCAGGATCCGCTCGGTGCTGAACCGGTCGGCCACCGCTTCGGGCGCGAAACGGATGCCGTGATCGCGCTCGAGCGCGGGCCGGAACGCGCCGCCGATCAGCGCGTCCTCCGCCGTTCCCGGCTCCAACGCGAACCGTCCGTCGTCCCGGAGCGCAAGCAGCAGCCGCCGCGAGCGGAGCGAGAACCCGCCGTTGCCGACCGAGCGCTCCGCGCCGCGCCCGGCCCATCGCGCGCCGACATAGTCGTAGTCGAGGAAGCGCGGATCCCAGGCCGAGGCATCGACCGCCCAGCCGTCCCACTGCACCACCAGCACGTGCGAGGTCGCGACGTGGCCCGCGAGATCGCGATGGAGGAAGCGCCCGTAGGCGTCGAGGTCGGGAAGAGACGCGATCCGGACCACCCTGATCGGGCCTGCCGCCGCGAAGTCGCGGTCGGTGAACAGCAGCGCGTCGCCGAAACCCGCCACGGCGAGCGAGCGTGCCATCGCGCGCGCCGCGAGGGCCGGCGCCCTGGTGTCGGCCGCCACCAGCGTGACCCCGGCGAGCACGGGGCGCCCGGCGGGCGCGGGCTGTCGGGAGGCGGGACCGACGGCGAGCGCCTCCGGGGGCGCGAGGCGGCGCTCGCCGCCGAACAGGCGGGTCGCGTCGTCGAACTGGTCGCGCAACCGATCGAGGATCGCGCGCGGGCCCTGGCCCGGCCGGTCCGCCGCCCCGGCCGCGATAGCCCCGAACGCGTCCATCGCGTGGCGGCACCAGACCGCGCCGTAGGCCGACGCGATCTCGGGCGGACGCCGGTCGTCGGATGCACGCGCGCGGACGAAGCTCCGGGTGACCGAGGCGGGCGGCACCGGCCAGGCGAGCCCGAGACCTGCCCCGGCCCGGTCAAGCGCCTCCCGCCAATCGGCGAGGAGGTCGTCGAAGACCACCACGGCCCGGCGGAGATCGCGGGTATGGCGCTCGGCGTCGAGCAGGTGGCGCAGCCAGAGCAGCACCGAGAGGCCGGGGGGAAACCCGTTCCGCTGCTCGAGCGAGCGCGCGACCGCGCCGGGCTGGCGCAGCGCGATCAGGGCCACCGGCTCGCATCCCGCGTCGTCGAGCAGCGCCCGCCAGCAGGGCAGCAGGGCGGCGAGGCGCGGATCCTTCCACACCGCGAGCGGGGTCCCGCCGAACTCGGCAGCCAGCGTCTCGCGCATGGTCGCGACGAGCGCCGGGTCGGCCCGGTCGAGCCCGCCGGTGTCGAGCCGCCGCCAGTCGGCCCAGGACGACCCGGCGCGGCCGAGGATCGCGTCGTTCACGCCGACGAGGGGTGCGGACTCGAAGAACCCGTCCGGGTTGTCGGGCCCGGGCGCCATCGGGGTCGCGGGAAGCGTCGCGCCGAGGTGGTGGACGGCCTCGGCGAGCAGCGAGGTGCCGCTCCGGTGCATGCCGAGCACGAGCACGAGTCGCCTCGGCGC
>CAXUBX010000036.1:1720-20687 GCA_964249405.1 uncultured Acetobacteraceae bacterium
CGGCGCGTTCGCGGCGTCAGGCGCGGCCAAACATCCGCTCGATCGCGTCGCGGGTGAGCCGGATCACGGTCGGCCGCCCGTGCGGACAGGTCGCGGCGCGCGGATCGCCCTCGATGGCGCGGAGCAGCGACGACATCTCCTCGCGGCCGAGGCGCCGTCCGGCCCGGATCGAGCCGTGACACGCCATGCGAGCGATCACGGCGTGCAGACGGTCGGCCAGCGCGGTGGAGGCGCCGGCGGCGGCGAGCTCGTCGGCGATGTCGCGGACGAGCGGGGCCGGATCGGCGGCGCCGAGCGCGGCGGGGAGCGCGCGCACCAGCACGGCACCCGCGCCGAAGGCTTCGACCACGAGCCCCGCCTCGGCGAGTGACGCCGCCTCCGCGACCACGGCCCGCGCCTCGCCGCCGGGCAGCTCGACCACGGCGGGCACCAGGAGGGCCTGGCTGCGGACCGCGCCGGTGCGCTGCTCTGCCAGCAGGCGCTCATGAGTGAGGCGCTCATGGGCGGCGTGCTGGTCGACGAGCACGAGGCTGCCGTCGGCGGCCACCGCGATCACGTAGGTGTCGAGCACCTGGGCGACCGGCGCGCCGAGCGGATGGTCCGCCGCGTCCGCCCCGGGATCCGGCGGCAGCAGCGTGCGCACCGCCGGCGCGGCGTCGAAGGCCGGAAGGCGCTCGGCGAAGCCCGCGGCCGCCGGCATCCCGCCTCGGGCGATCGGGAACGACACCGCGTTGGTGCGCGGCCGCGCGGCGAGACCGCCGACCGTGCCGGTTCCGAGCGCCCTGCCGAGGCCGCCGATCACCAGCGCCCGGACGGCGTCCGGATCGCGGAACCGGAGCTCGGTCTTCGCGGGATGGACGTTGACGTCGAGCGAGGCCGCCGGCAGGTCGAGGAACAAGGCGCAGACCGGATGGCGGCCGCGCTCGATCGCGTGCCGGTAGGCGACCCGGACCGCGGTGCGGAGCACCGGATCGGCGACCGGACGCCCGTTCACCACCAGGAACTGGCCGGAACCGGTCGGACGGCTGCACTCGGGTCCGCCGGCGAAGCCGGCGAGGCGGAGCTCGCCGCGCCGATGCTCGACCGGGCGGAGCGAGGGCGCCGCACCGTCCGGGCCGGGCGCCACGTCCCCGAGGATGGCCGCGACCCGACGCGCGCGGTCGGCGGACGGCAGGTCGAGCACGGTCGCGCCGTCGATCTCGAGGCGGAACGCGACCGCGGGAGCGGCCAGCGCCAGGCGCCGCACGGCCGCGCCGGCGTGCTCGGCCTCGATGCGGGCGGATTTCAGGAACTTGCGCCGCGCCGGGGTGGCGAAGAACAGGTCCTCGACCACGACCGTGGTGCCCGGCGGGCCGCCGCACGGGACCGGGCCGGCGACCGCGCCGGCGGCGACCGTGATCCGCCAGGCGGTCTCGTAGCCGCCGTCCGCTGGCCTGGGCTCGCGGCGGCGCGACACGATGGCGAGCCGGGCCGCCGCCCCGATCGAGGGGAGGGCCTCGCCGCGGAACCCCAGCGTCGCGATCCGGTCGAGGTCGCCGCCGGCGAGCTTCGACGTGCAGTGCCGCTGCACCGCGAGCGCGAGATCGTCCCGGCCCATGCCGCTGCCGTCGTCGGCGACCGTGATCCGGTCGATTCCGCCGCCGGCGAGCGCGATCGCGATCCGGGTCGCCCCGGCATCGAGCGCGTTCTCGACCAGTTCCTTTACCGCGGCGGCGGGCCGCTCCACGACCTCGCCGGCCGCGATCTGGTCGACCAGGAGGTCGGGCAGCCTGACCACCGGCGACAGGATCGCCGACCCCGGCGCGTGCTGGAGCGCGGCCTCCCGGAGGGGGGCGGGCGACGCGGTCAGGGCGTCTCCGCGGCCGGCGTCGGACCGCGGTCGGGCGAGGCGCCGTCCGCGGCATCGGCGCGGAGCCGGTGCTGCTCGGCCGCATCGTCGACCACGATGTCGGACGGCCGGCTGTGCCAGAACTCGAGGTCGCCGGCGATCCCGCCGGCTCCCCCGGTGATTTCGCCGTGCCGCGTCGGCAACCCGGCACGCGCCTCGACCGCGTCGAGCAGCGCCAGCTGGCCGGGGCTGGACGCGCCGGCGACACCCTGCAGGGCGACATCGGGCGCCAGCGTTTCCAGCGCGGCGACGCGCGGGCTCTGGTCCTGCGGTCGCGGCGCACCCGGCGTCGGCTTCGGGAGGTTCTCGTTCGGCGGCATCACCAGCGGGGCCTGCGTGGTCACCGTGAACTCGTTCGGCGAGTTGCGCGCGAAGCCGAAGGCACGCGCGACGTCCCCGCCGCAGCCGGCCAGCGGCAGCGCGAGGCCGATCAGGACCACGGAGCGCGCCCGACGCATCGCGCGGCGACGCGTCCCGGAGCGACCGGTCGGACACCGCGCCGGCATCGTCCCGCCCCAGCCCATCGCGTCGCCCCTCATGTCGCGTTCGTTCCCGGTGTCGGTCGTGCGTGCGTCGGCTGTGCGGTCGTGATCTGCCACGGGCGTCATCGGTTGCGTTCGGGACGGAGCCCGTCGATCAGCAGTGCCGCGACGCCGCAGACGATGCACGCATCGGCGAGATTGAAGACATACCATGAATGGCCGAGCGCGTGCGCCCGGATGAAGTCGACCACCGCGCCGTAGCGCAGCCGGTCGGCGATGTTGCCGAGCGCGCCGCCGACGATCATCCCGAGCGGGACCGCGACCGCCGCCCGGTTCGTCCGATGCATCCAGCGGACCAGGAGCGCGGTGATCGCCAGCGCCACGAGGCCGAGCAGGAGGTGGCCGCCTCCCGCACCGGCCTGGAACAGGCCGAACGTCACGCCGCCGTTCCAGACCATGGTGAAATCGAGGAACGGGGCGACCGGGATGTCGAGCCGTCGCGGCAGATCGAGCTGGTGCAGCACCCACCATTTCGACCACTGGTCGGCGACCAGGACCACGATCGCGACCGCGAGCCCGAGCGGCGCCAGCGACGCCGCGTCGCGCCGTCGGGCCTCCCGCCGCCGGACCTCGCGCCCGCGGAACGTCCGGCGCCGCGCCACCGCGGCATCAGCCCGCGACGGCATCGACGCAGCGCCGGCAGAGGGCCGGATGGTGGTGGTCCGCACCGACCTCGGGCAGCACGCGCCAGCAGCGCGCGCATTTGTCTCCCGGCGCCACGGACACGGCGGGACCGGGGTGCGGCGTCGCCCTCTCGACCCCGGCTCCCGCCCCGGGATCGGCACGGCCGAACAGCGGCGCCAGTCCCGGCTCCAGCACGATCTCGGCCGCGGACACGATCGCGAGCTCGGCCCAGTCGACGTCGCCGAACTCCGCCGCCTCCTCCGGTGCCAGCGGCAGCGCGACCGAGGCGGCGAGCGAGGAGCCGAACAGGCCCCGCTGCCTGGCCGTCTCCAGCGCGCTGGTCACCAGGCGCCGCACGGCGCGGAGCCGCTCCCAGCGTTCCCCGAGCACCGGATCCCGCCAGATCGCGGGGATCGCCGGGAACAGCGTCCGGTGCACGCTCTCCGCGTCCCCGAAGCGGGCCGACCAGGCGTCTTCGGCGGTGAAGGGGATGATCGGCGCGAGCGCGGCGACGAGCGATCGATGCAGGGCGTCGAGCACGGTCCGGGCGGCCCGCCGGCGAGGGCTCGACCGCGCGTCGCAGTAGAGCGCGTCCTTCCGGATGTCGAAATAGAACGAGGAGAGGTCGGCGGCGCAGAACGTATGCAGCGCCGGCACCACGCCGACCCAGTCATGGGTCTCGACGGCACGCGAGACGACGTCCGCGGTCGCGGCCAGGCGATGCAGCACGAAGCGCTCCAGCTCCGGCAGCTCGGCATAGGGGACGCGCTCGTCGTCCGACCAGCCGTCGAGCGCGCCGAGGATCCAGCGGAGCGTGTTGCGGATCCGGCGGTAGAGCTCGGCCTGCTGGCGGAGGATCTCGGGGCCGATCCGCACGTCGTCCCGGAGATCGCCGCCCATCGCCCAGAGCCGGAGGATGTCGGCGCCGTACTGGTCGGTGACCTGCTGCGGGGCGACGCCGTTGCCGAGCGACTTGCTCATCTTGCGACCCGCCTCGTCGAGCACGAACCCGTCGCTGACGATCGTCCGGAACGGCGCGTGGCCGCGCGTTCCGACGGCTTCGAGGAGGTTCGACTGGAACCAGCCGCGATGCTGGTCGGAGCCCTCGAGGTAGACGTCGGCCGGCCAGGCGAGCCCGCGCGCCTCCAGCACGAAGGCGTGGGTGCAGCCGCTCTCGAACCAGACGTCGACGACGTCGCGCACCTGTTCGTAGTCGGCCGGATCGCGGCCGGGCCCGAGGAAGCGCGCCGGCGGCGAGACATACCAGGCGTCCGCGCCCTCAGCCCGGAACGCGTCCACCACGCGCTCCATCACCGCCGGGTCGCGAAGCACCTCGCCGGTGCGCTTCTCGACGAACACCGCGATCGGGACCCCCCAGCTCCGCTGCCGCGAGATGCACCAGTCGGGACGGTTCGCGACCATCGTCGCGAGGCGCTGTCGGCTCTGCGGCGGCACGAAGGCGACGGGCTCGAGGGCCGCGAGCGCGCGCCTGCGGAGCGCGCTCTCGCCGTCCATCCGGATGAACCATTGCGGCGTCGCGCGATAGATCAGCGGCGCCCGCGAGCGCCAGGAATGCGGGTACGAATGGGTGATCGTGCCGCGGCCGACCAGCGTGCCCGCCGCCGCCATCGCCTCGCAGATCGGATCGGCCACCTTGTAGACGTGAAAGCCGCCCCAGTTCGGCACCCAGGCGGCGTAGCGCCCGTCGGGTTCTACGACCTCCGGCACCTCGATGCCGTTGGCGACGCCGAGCGCGAAATCCTCCTCGCCGTGCGAGGGTGCGATGTGGACGAAGCCGGTGCCCTGGTCGGTGGTGACGAAATCGGCGTCGAGCACGGGGACGTCGTGGTCGTAGCCGCGGCCGCGGAGCGGATGGGCGGCGACGTGTCCGGCCAGCTCCGGGCCCGCGACCTCGCGCTCGACGGTCCAGGCCGTGATCCCGACATCGTCCGCGACGCGCGCCGCGAGCGCCGCCGCGACCAGCAGCCTCTCGCCGGGCCGGGCGCCCGATCCCTCGCCGGTCTCGTCGACGCGCAGCACCACGTAGTCGTGCGCGCCGTTGAACGCGACCGCGCGGTTCGCGGGGATCGTCCAGGGCGTGGTGGTCCAGATCACGATCGACACGTTCCAGGCGGCGAGCGGGCCGGCGATCAGCGGGAAGCGAGCCCAGATCGTGGTCGACACGTGGTCGTGATACTCGATCTCGGCTTCCGCCAGCGCGGTCTTCTCGACCGGGCTCCACATCACCGGCCGGAGGCCGCGATAGAGCATACCGTCCACGAGGAAGCGGCCGATCTCGGCCGCGATCGCCGCCTCGGAGGCGAAATCCATCGTCGCGTAGCGGGCCGCCCACTCGCCCTCGATCGCCAGGCGCCGGAATTCGGCGTCCTGGATGGCCAGCCACTTCGCGGCATAGTCGCGGCATTCGGCGCGGAACTGGACCACCGGAACGGCGTCCTTGTCGCGGCCCGACCGGCGGTAGTCCTCCTCGACCTTCCACTCGATCGGCAGCCCGTGACAATCCCAGCCCGGCACATAGCGGACGCCGCGCCCGGCCATGCGCTGCGCGCGGTTGATGACGTCCTTGTGGATCTTGTTGAGCGCATGCCCGATGTGGAGATGACCGTTCGCGTAGGGCGGCCCGTCATGCAGCACGAAGGGCGGTCGGCCGTCGGCGTCCCGCACCAGGGCGTCCGAGAGCCCGCTCGCCTGCCAGCGCGCAAGGATCACCGGTTCGCGCCTCGGCAGGTCGCCGCGCATCGGGAAGGCGGTGCGCGGCAGGAACACGGTGTCGCGGTAGTCGCGGGCTGCCG
This sequence comes from uncultured Acetobacteraceae bacterium, assembly GCA_964249405.1. Classification (GTDB taxonomy): domain Bacteria; phylum Pseudomonadota; class Alphaproteobacteria; order Acetobacterales; family Acetobacteraceae; genus CAXTPV01. Next base: position 7,588 of record CAXUBX010000036.1, read on the forward strand.
TGTCGGCGTCTGGCGGTTCGGTGTCGGCCATGGTGGATGTTCGATCGCTGCGGCAACCGGTCATATGCGGAAGCCGGGGTGCGGCGGTCAACCGAGGGCGCGCCGCGCCTCCCCGGCATCGAGCGCGATCTGCCGGCGGAGCGCCTCCAGCCCTTCGAAGCGCCGCTCGTCGCGCAGATAGGCCACGAAGGCGACCGCGAGTTCCTGGCCGTAGAGGTCGCCCGACCAGTCGAACAGATGCGCCTCGATCCGGCTGTCGGTGCCGCCGACCGTGGGGCGCCGGCCGACATTCGCGACCCCCGGGATCTCCCTCCCGTCGGGCAGCCGGACGCGCACCGCGTAGACGCCGCGCGCCGGCTCGAGATGGCGGCCGAACCCGACATTGGCGGTCGGAAAGCCCAGCGTGCGGCCACGCTGGTCGCCGCGCTCGACGATGCCGCGGACCGACCAGAACCGGCCGAGCTCGCGGGCCGCCCGCTCCGGATAGCCGTCGAGCAGGAGGCGTCGGATCCGGGTCGAGGAATACGGGCCGGCCGCATCGGCGAGTGGCGGGACGACGCTGAGCCCGATGCCGAGGCGCTCGGCCAACCTCTCCAGGAGCTCGACGTCGCCGCCTCGGCGATGCCCGAACGCGAAGTCGGGACCGCAGGCGAGATGGAGCGCGCCGAGCCGGCGATGGATCACGTCGGCCACGAACTCGGTCGCGGCGAGCTCCGAGAAAGGGCGGTCGAACGCGATCTCGTGGACGCGGGTGACCCCGAGCGCGCGCAGGCTCGCCGCGCGCTCGGCGGCGAGCGTCAGGCGGAACGGCGGGTCGTCGGGGCGGAACAGCTCGCGCGGATGCGGCTCGAAGGTGAGCACGCCGAGCGGGGCGTCGGGCCGGGCGGCATGGGCGGCGTGGACGAGATGCGCGTGGCCGAGATGGACGCCGTCGAAGTTCCCGAGCGCGAGCGTCGCACCCCGCCCGTCGCCGGGCTCGCCGCGCGCGCTCATCGTCCCGCCCCGTCCGGCGCCACGGACCTCTCAGGCAACCGGGAAGCGCCCGCCGATATGGCCGCGGGTCCTGAGCAGCGTCGCGTCCGCCCTGCCGCGCTCGTGGATGGTCGGTCGGCTCATCGCCGCTCCTTCCGGGATGTCCGCCCCGATATGGGGCGGGACGGCCCGGAGCAAGCGTCGGGGGTCTCGCCGCTGGCGCGCGACCAGGCGGTCACGTGGATCCGGGTCCGTGCCGTGTTGTAGAAGGTGTCGTAGTACTCGATCGGCACGTTGTCCTCGGTCAGCCCGATCGAGCAGATGCTGAGGCCGGGCGATGGATGCGGCATCGCGAGCCGGTGCGCCTGCTCGGGCGTCGCCATCGTGGCCTCGAACCAGCGTTCGGACCTCGAAACCTCCAGCCCGTAGTGCTCGCGCATCACGCGGTACACCGAACGATTGTTCACGACGTGGCGCTCGATGCCCTTCACCCGGTGGCCGGCGAGCACCAGCAGCGTGAGTGCGGTCGGCACGCCGTCGAGCGAGTAGATCCGGCGGACCCGGAACACGTCGCTTCTCGCGGGAAGCCAGAGCCTCGCGCGTTCGGTCTCGGTCGGCGCCGACCGGTTCATCGCGACGATCTCGGTCTCCACCTTGTGGCCTTTCGAGATCATCTCGCCGAACAGGCCGGTGTTGAGCGAGGCGAAGTCGGCGTCGCGCTTCCTCGAGGCTACGAACGCGCCCTGGCGCGGCACCTTCACCACGAGTTGCGACGCGGCCAGGCTGTCGAGTGCCAGGCGCACGATCGGCCGCGACACGCCGAACATGTGGCAAAGCGCGCTCTCCGACGGAAGCCGGGTGTCGGGCTCGACCACCGGGCTCGCGATCGCGTCGGCGAGCACGTTCCGGAGCTGCACCCAGAGCGGCGCCGCCGCATCCTTGCGGAGCGGCGGGATCCGCTGGAGCGTCTCGCGAAGCGCGTCCTCCCCGGTGAACAGCCGCAGATCCAATCGCCCCTCCGGTCCGAACCCATCCGACCATACCACCGCGCCGTGCTTGACGTGCATGGCTCGCTGAGTATATCCAGATGGTCGTTCTGGATATATCCAGGATCGTTCTCGCGAGGGGAAATGGCGATGGGGGACCAGCCGCCGACCATGCAGGGGCGGGTCGCCGTGGTGACCGGCGGTGGCCGCGGCATCGGCCTCGAGATCGGCCGGGCGCTGGCCGGCGCGGGCGCGCATGTCGTCCTCGCCGATCTCGACGAGGCCGCCGCCGTCGCCGCGGCCGCGACACTCGGCGACACCGTCACGGGCGGGACGGCGGAGGGTTGCGCGCTCGACGTCACGAGCCCCGGCGCGGTCGAGGACTGCGCCGCCGCGCTCCGCTCGCGGCACGGCAGGATCGACGTCCTGGTCAACAGCGCCGGCATCGCCCGGATCACCGCGGCGCTCGACACCCCGGATGCGGAATGGCGCGAGGTGATCGACGTCAATCTGAACGGCACGTTCTGGTGCGCCCGCGCGTTCGGCCGCGCCATGGTCGAGCAGCGCGGCGGCGCGATCGTCAATCTCGGCTCGATGTCGGGAACGATCGTGAACCGCCCGCAGAGTGCGAGCGCCTACGTCGCGAGCAAGGGCGCGGTGCACATGCTGACCCGGGCGCTCGCCTGCGAATGGGCGGAGAGCAACGTGCGCGTCAACGCCCTGGCGCCCGGCTATATCGCGACCGACATGACGCTCGGGATGCGCTCGCGTCCCGAGCTGTTCGATGCCTGGATGCGCGACACGCCGATGCGGCGTTGCGGCGAGCCGCGCGAGGTCGCCGCGGTCGCGCTGTTCCTCGCCTCCGACGCCGCCAGCTACATGACCGGCGCGATCGTCGAGGTCGACGGAGGCTACACCGCATGGTGAACGGCACCGACCGCGAGCACGCGACACGGGCGGCGATCGTCGAAGCCTGCCGCGAGATGACCGCGCTCGGCATCAACCAGGGTACGTCCGGCAACATCAGCGTCCGCACCGAACGCGGGATCCTGGTGACGCCGTCCGGACTGCCTTACGACCGGATGCGGCCGGAAGACATCGTGTCGATGGACTGGGACGGCCGGTGGAACGCGCGCGGCGAGCATGTGCCGTCGAGCGAATGGCGCTTCCATCTCGCGATCCTGCGGACCAGGCCCGAACTGGGCGCCGTCGTCCACGCCCATCCGATCTACTGCTCGACGCTCGCGATCATGGGTCGCTCGATCCCGGCGATCCACTACATGATCGCGGCCGCCGGCGGGAACGACATCCCGTGCGCGCCCTACGCGCAATATGGAACCGAGGATCTTTCCCGACACGCCCTGGACGCGCTCGCGCATCGCCACGCCTGTCTCCTCGCCCATCACGGGCTGATCGCGACCGGCGCGACGCTCGAGCGGGCCATGTGGCTCGCGGTCGAGGTGGAGGTTCTGGCGCGGCAGTATCACGGCTGCCTGCAGCTCGGAACGCCGCCGCTGCTGCCCGACCACGAGATCCGCAGCATCCTCGAGCGCTGGGGCGAATACGGCCCGCGCGACCCCGATCGCGGAGAGGGGCCATGACGACCCGCTACGACGTCAGCGTCTCCGGGCTCTACATCCTCGACATCCTCGGCGTGCCGGTGACCGAGATCCCGCCGGGCGGCCAGGCCATCTTCCTCGACGAGATCCGCCTGACGGTCGCCGGGACCGCGGGCGGCACGATCCTCGCCTGCGCCAAGCTCGGCCTCGGTGCGCTCGCGGTCGGAGCGGTCGGCTCGGACGAGAAGGCCGAGTGGCTGCTCTCGGCGATGCAGCGCGTCGGCATCGACACCGGTGCCATGCAGGTGGCCGAGGGGTCCGACACCTCGGCGACGATCCTGGCGATCCGGCCGGACGGGTCGCGCCCGGCGCTGCACGTCCGCGGCGCGTCCGATCATTTCTTCATCGGACCGGACATGCAGGCCCGCGCTCTCGAGGCCAGGATCGTGCATTTTGGTGGCACCGGCCTGCTCGCGAAGATGGACGGCGCACCCACGGCGTCCTTCCTGAAGGCGGCGAAAGAGGCCGGACGAATCACGACGTTCGACCTGATCCAGGCGCAGCGGGAGACGCTCGATCTCGTCGAACCCCTGATGCCGCATGTCGACTTCTTCATGCCGAGCATCGACGAGACGAGCGTGATGACCGGCCTCGATGACCCCGCCGCGTGCGCCCGCTTCTTCCTCGACAAGGGTGCGCGCGTCTGCGCGATCTCGCTCGGCGCCGAAGGGTCGCTCGTCCGCGCCCGCGACGGTCGGGAAATCCACGTGCCGGCCTTCGAGGTTGCGGTGCGCGACACGACCGGATGCGGCGACGCGTACACGGCCGGCTTCATCGCCGGCCTCGCGCGCGACTGGGATCTCGCGGATTGCGCGAGGCTCGCGACCGCGACCGCGGCGCTCGTCGCGACCGGTCTCGGCTCGGGCGCCTGCATCCGCTCGTTCGACGACACGGTCCAGGCCATGAACTCGCTTCCCGCACGTCGACCGCGCTGAACCCGGAGAGAACGCGCATGAGGAGACATGTCATCGTGACGGGAGCGAGCCGGGGCATCGGCCGCGCGATCGCGCTCGGGCTCGCGCAACGAGACTACGACGTCGTCGTCAACGACATCGCGAGCCAGGAGGGCCTGCTTCACGAGACCGCGGACGAGATCCGCGCGCTCGGCCGCCGATGCGTTCCGGTGATCGCCGACGTGAGCGACCAGGCGGACGCACGGCGCCTCGCCGCGGCAGCGATCGACGGGCTCGGCCATCTCGACGTCCTCGTCAACAATGCCGGCATCCTGAAGCTCGGCACGATCGAGGAGCTGACACCCGGCGTGTGGGACCAGACCTTCGCGGTGAACGCGCGCGGCGTGTTCCTGGTCACCCAGGCCTTCCTGCCGCACCTCAAGTCGCGTCGCTACGGCCGCATCGTCAACATCGCGTCGCTGGCGGCCCGCACCGGCGCACCCGGCCAGTCCCACTATGCCGCGTCGAAATCGGCCGTCGCCGGCTTCACGCGGGTCTCCGCGATGGAGTTCGGTCCGTTCGGGATCACCGTGAACGCGGTCTGCCCCGGCATCATCATGACCGAGATGGGGCGGAACAATCTCCGCGATCCGGCGGAGATCTCGTTCTGGGAACAGGTCACGGCCCTGCACCGCCTCGGCGAGCCGGCGGACGTGGTCGGCCCGGTCGCGTTCTTCGCGTCCGACGATGCCGGCTTCGTCACCGGGCAGGCGCTGAACGTCGATGGCGGCATCGCCTACCACTGATCAACCCGCGAGCGGGCCACGAGAGCGCCGCCGAGAACGGAGGAAACCATGTCCGAGACCGCACGGCGAGCGGACCCGCCCCTCTCGCTCACCGGAAGGATCGGCATTCCGAGGCCGTTGCTGTTCGGCTTCATCGGCTTCACCTTCTTCATGGTCGGCGACGGGATCGAGCTCGGCTATCTCTCGAGCTTCCTCACCGGGCGTGGCGTTCCCCAGCCCACCGTCACCACGCTGTTCACCGTCTATGGCCTGACCGGATCGATCTCGGCCTGGCTGTCCGGCGCGCTGTCGGACGCGATCAGCCCTCGACGGGTGATGTGGCTCGGCCTCGTCATCTGGGCGGTGTTCGAGGTCGGGTTCCTCGTGTTCGGCATCGGCGCGATGAACCCGCGGATGATGCTGGTGCTCTATGGCCTTCGCGGCTTCGGCTATCCGCTGTTCGCCTACGGCTTCCTGTGCTGGGTGGCCGCCGCGACCCCGGGGGCCGCGCTGGGAGCGGCGGTCGGCTGGTTCTGGTTCTTCAGCACGCTCGGCCTGCTGACCGTCGCCCCTCTCCTCGCCAGTGTCGCGATCCCGCTGGCGGGCGAGGTCGGCACGTTCTGGCTGTCTCTCGGGATCGTGGTGGCAGGCGGCCTGTTCGCGTTGCTCGGGCTCGATGAGCCGACCGGCAAGCGGCCGCTGGCCCCGCCCGGCGAGCGGCCGTTCGCGACGCTGATCGGCAGCGTCACCATCCTGTGGCGACAGCCGAAGGCCTCGCTCGGCGCCTTCACGCGGATGATCAACACGGCCTCGTTCTACGGCTTCATGCCGGTGATGCCCGGCTTCTTCACCCATCGGGCCGGCTTCACCCTGCCGCAGTGGCTGCACCTTCTCAGCATCGTCTTCTTCAGCAACATCATCGGCAATCTGGTGGCCGGCATGCTCGGCGACCGGATCGGTCACCGCAAGACGATCGTGGTCATGGGCGGCCTGGTGTGCGCGATCAGCGTGCCCCTGTTCTATTTCATCCCGCTGTGGTTCCCGGGCGACCACGACCTGGTCATCCTCGATGGCATCGCCTGGGGGATCGGCCTGGCCGGCTACGTCCCGCTGTCGGCGCTGATGCCGCTGATCAGCCCGCGTCACAAGGGCGCGATGATCGCCAGCCTCAGCCTCGGCGCCGGCGCCTCCATGTGGTTCGGGCCGCTGATGTTCACCCTGTTCGGGAGCGTCGCCGGCCTCGGCGGCGTCTGCCTGATCTTCTCCGGGCTCTACGTGCTGACGATGGGGACCGCTGCCCTGCTCAGGCCGGAGACCGACGACGGCGGGGCGCTGCGAGCCGACATCACGCCGCCGGCCGCGCCCTTGCGAGCCTGATCCGCGGCACGGTCGTCTGGTTCAGCCAAAGAGACAAGACAAAACCAGACCGTCCGCGTTCCGCGAACGGTGACCGGTTCGGTCCGATCAGCCGTGCGAGGCGGTCTCGCGCGGCGCCGTGGCGTTCGCGTTCGCCTCCGTCCTCGGCTGGACGCCGGGAGCCGCGATCGAGCCGGCCGGGCGGGTCTCTCCGGCTTCCATCGATTCGTCGTCGGCCATGTTCTTCTTGAACGACTTGATGCCCTTGGCGAAGTCGCCCATCAGCGACGACATCTTGTTGCCGCCTCCGAACAGGATCAGCACGACGGCCAACACGATCAGCCAGTGCCAGATGCTCAAACCACCCACGATGACCTCTCCCTCGCCCCGGGTCTCTCGCCCGCCGTTCGGGGCACACTCGCACATGGCGAACCCGGGCGCCGCCTGCAAGCGCGGCCGCGCCTGCTTACTCCTCCCGGTCCCGCGCCGAAAGCAGCGTTTCCGCCGCCTCGCGATCGAGCGCCAACGCGCGCCGGGCGACATCGCCGGCGAAACCCGACCGCGCCAGCGTCCCGAGCACGCGCCGCCTCGCCCCGCCGTCAGGAGCCGCGTCCGCCGGCGCGGCTCCTGACGGGGCGAACGGGCCGAGCCGGCGGCGGCGCAGCAGCGCGAGCGCCGCCGCCATCTCCTCCTCCACGCTCCGTCGCGTCGCCTCCGAGGCGAGTTCCGCCGGGACCCCCTTGGCCTCCAGCGCCGCCCGGCTGGCCCGGGCCGAGCGGCCGTGCCGCTGGTCGAGCGAGGCGCGCCGCTCGGCGTAACGCCGGTCGTCCACGATGCCCTGCGAGACCGTCCCGCGCACCACCGCGTCGATCAGCGCGCGCGCCCGCGCGGCCTCCGCGGCGATCCGGTCCGGCTCGGCGCCCGGCACGGCGCCGGCGCGGCGCCCCCAGCGGGAGACGGCACGGTCGAGCACCCGCCGAAGCCCGGCCTCGCTCGCCTCGAAGCGCGCGAGATGCGCGAGCGCCGCCTCGCGGAGACGCGCGGCATCGGGGGCCGGCCCGGCCGGGCGCGCGACCCTTTTGACAGCGCCTCGGCCGGCACCCCATCCTGCTTCCTTCACGGCCCGTTCACGTCCCCGCCGCACTCCGGCATCGCCATCGGGCATCGTCAGCCCCGGCGCCGCAACCTTCCAGGAGCCGAAAGACCCCCCGCATGATCTCCTCGCTGATGCCGACCTACAACCGCGCCGACCTCGCCTTCGAGCGCGGCGAGGGCGCCTGGCTGACGGCGTCGGACGGGCGACGATATCTCGATTTCGGGGCGGGCATCGCGACGTCCTCCCTCGGCCACGGCCACCCCGGCCTGGTCGGGGCGATCACCGAGCAGGCCGCCCGGGTGATGCACGTCTCGAACCTCTACCGGGTGCCCGAGGCCGAGCGCTTCGCGGCGCGCCTGGTCGCCGCGACGTTCGCCGACAGCGTGTTCTTCTGCAACTCGGGCGCCGAGGCCAACGAGGGCATGGTCAAGCTGATCCGGCGCGCGATGGCGCAGTCGGGCCGGCCGGAGCGGACCCGCATCGTCTGCTTCGAGGGCGCGTTTCACGGCCGCACGCTGGCGATGATCGCGGCCACCGGCAATCCGAAATACCTCGACGGCTACGGGCCGCCCGTCGAGGGCTTCGACCACGTGCCGTTCGACAACATGAACGCGCTGCGCGCCGCCATCGGGCCGGAGACCGCCGGCATCATGATCGAGCCCGTCCAGGGTGAAGGCGGGATCCGTCCGGCGCCGCACCGCTTCCTCCGCGAGCTTCGGGCGACCGCGGACGAGTTCGGCCTCTTCCTCGGCTTCGACGAGGTGCAGTGCGGCATGGGCCGAACCGGTTCGCTGTTCGCCCACGAGCAGGCCGGCATCACCCCGGACGTGATGAGCGCCGCCAAGGGGATCGGCGGCGGCTTTCCGCTCGGCGCGGTGCTCGCCCGCGCGGAACTCGCCCAGCATCTCACCCCCGGCACCCACGGCACGACCTACGGCGGCAATCCGGTCGCCGCGGCGGCCGGGAATGCGGTGCTCGACGTGCTGCTGGCGCCGGGCTTCCTCGACGGCGTCGCCGCGCGCGGGGAGGCGCTTCGCGCCGGGCTCGACGGGCTGGTGCGTCGCCATCCCGACATCTGGGACTGGACGCGCGGGGCCGGGTTGATGCTCGGTCTTCATTGTCTCGTCCCCAACACCGAGGCCCAGGCCGCCTCGCTCGCCGAAGGCCTGCTGACCGTGGCAGCGGGCGAGAACGTGCTTCGACTGGTGCCGCCGCTGATCGCGACCGAGGCGGATTGCCGCGAGGCGGTGCGTCTGCTCGACCGGACCGCCGACCGGCTCCGCGCCTCGGCGCTCAGACGGGCCGGATGAGCGATGGAACGGGAGATACGCCACTTCCTCGATCTCTCCGACCACGATCCGGGGACGCTCCGCGGCCTCGTCGATGACGCCGCACGATACAAGCGCCTCGCCCGAGCCGGGCGGGACGAGGGCGCCCGGAACGGGCGGCGTGGCGAGACGCCGCGGCCGCTCGCGGGGCTGACGCTCGGTCTCGTGCTCGAGCGGCCGAGCACGAGGACGCGGGTGTCGTTCGAGGTCGCGATGCAGCGCCTCGGCGGGTCGACGGTGGTGCTGTCGCCCCGCGACATGCAGCTCGGCCGCGGCGAGACGCTGGCCGACACCGCGCGCGTGCTCGGACGCTTCCTCGACGCCATCGTGCTCCGCACCGACGCGACCGCGAAGCTGCACGAGCTCGCGCGCCACGCCGGCGTGCCCGTGATCAACGGGCTGAGCCCGCACTCCCATCCGTGCCAGATCCTCGCCGACATCCTGACCTTCGAGGAGCACCGGGGCGCGATCGGCGGACGCCCGATCGCCTGGCTCGGCGACGGCAACAACGTCGCGACGTCGTGGATCGAGGCCGCTGCCCTGTTCGGCTTCCCGCTCCGCCTCGCCACCCCGCCCCGCTATGCTCCCTCCGGCGAGCGCGTGGACTGGGCGCGCGCGCGCGGCGCCGACATCCTGGTGACCACCGAGCCTCACGAGGCCGTCCGCGGGGCCGCCGCGGTGGTCACCGACACCTGGGTCTCGATGTCGGACGATCCGAACGACGAGCGACGCCGGATGGCCTTCGATCCCTACCGGGTGGACGAGCGGCTGCTGGAGCGGGCGGCGCCGGACGCGATCTTCATGCATTGCCTTCCCGCCCATCGCGGCGAGGAGGTCACGGACGCGGTGATCGACGGGTCGCGGTCGGTGGTGTTCGACGAGGCGGAGAACCGGCTCTACGCCCAGCAGGCCATCCTCGCCGCCCTGATCGGTGACGCGCCCCGGGAGCCGCGCGTGGAGGACCGTTCATGAGCGAGGACGACCCGCGCGCCTTCTCGGCGACCGAGGACGTGCCGACCACGCCCGGCTGGGTCGAGGGCGAGCTCGACGCCATCCTCGCGGCCCTTCCGGGGCGGCCGGCCATCACCGTGATCCGGGCACGCTATCTCGACTGCCTGGCGGCGAGCGGGACGGAGGTCGCCCGCGACCGTTGCCGCGCCGCCTTCCTCCGCGATCTCGAACAGGACGGGGTGGGCGCGCCGGAGCGGCAGGCGATCGAACGGCGTCTGATCGCGCTGGAAGCCGAGATCTCGACCCGGACCTGACGGACCGCGAGGTCCACCCCCGCTTAAGCCGCCGTTCATGCCTGTCTGGCATCGTCGTCCGGATGACGAGTGCGATCCGCCCGGCGATCCTGGGTGCCGCGATCCTGGCGGCGGTCGCGGTGCTGCCGGGCGCCGGCCTGGCACAGGCCGGGTCACGCCCGGCCGCGTGCAGCGCCTCGGACCGCGGCGCCCTCGCCTGCATGGCAGGCGAGACGTGCCGCTGCGACTGGTCCCGCGGCGGCTCGATCACCGACGAGCCGCGGGGCTGGCTCTGGAGCTGCCATCTCGAGCAGATGTGCGGCCCGACCGTGCCGGCCGGTGACGGGCCGAGCCCCGTTCCGCCGGGATCGATCCTCGAGCCGCAGGTCAGCGTGGCGGCGCATCCCTGATCCGCGCGATCACGGCGGGTCGCGTGTCTCGGTTCTGGCGCCCTCAATCCGCCTTGCGATGGCCCCGTCCGTCGCCGGTCTTGCGCGCGCCGACGGCGGCCGCGTGCTCCTTCTCGTGCACGCCCGCCGTGGCCGTGCTGGTGTTCCCCCCCTCGACCGCCCCGTCGAGGCGGGCCTTCGATGCCGAACCCTTCGGCGCGCCGTGTCCTTCGGTCGGGCTCGGCGCCGGACCGCCCTCGGTCACCGCGTCGCCCGGCTTCTCGTGATGGCCCTTCACGGTGCCGCGCGAGGTGGTCGCGTCGTCGCTGGCGTGGTGGGTCGCTGCTTTCGTCATGGTCGCGGTTCTCCTGCTCGCGCTCGCCCAACCCGGAGCGCCGGGCGGGGTTCCGTCCCTGGATCGTCGCCGGCCGCGCACCATCTGCGGCCGATGCAAGGCACGCCCGACTTCCTCGACCAGACCCGTCCCGATGTCCCCGATCTCGTGGTCGCGCGTGGCGTCACGCCGTTCCGCCTCCCCGGACGGCCCGTGCGGGGCCGGCTGGTGCGGCTCGGACCGCTGGCCGACGCGCTGCTCTCGAGGCACCGGAACAACGAGGCGGTGACGCGGCTCGCCGGCGAGGCCCTGGCGCTCGCCGCCGGCCTCGCCTCGGCGCTCAAGTTCCGCGGCTCGTTCTCGCTTCAGGCCAAGGGGGACGGCCCGGTCCGGATGCTGCTCGCCGATTGCACCGAGGCGGGAGCGCTCCGCGGCTACGCGCGCGCCGACGCCGAGGCGCTCGAGGGCGTGCTCGCGTCCGATCCGGCGCCCGGTGCCGCCAAGCTTCTCGGCAGCGGCTACATGGCGTTCACCGTCGACCAGGGGCCCGAGACGGATCGCCACCAGGGCATCGTGGCGATCCAGGGCGAGACGCTGTCCGAGATGGCGTTCCACTATTTCGAGACCAGCGAGCAGCTCGACTGCCGGGTGCGCCTCGCCTGCGCGTTCACGGACGCCGGCTGGCGAGCCTCGGCGCTGGTGCTGGAGCGCGTCGCGACCGAGGGTGGCCGAGGAGACGGCCTGCCCGACGACCCGCTCGATGCCTGGACCGCCGCGACCGCGCTCGCGCTCACCCTCACCGATGCCGAGCTGCTCGATGACGCACTCCCGCCCGAGGATCTTCTCTACCGATTGTTCCACACCGAAGGCGTCGCCGCGGACCGGCCGCGCGCGCTCGCCTACGGGTGCCGCTGCTCGCGGGCGCGGCTCGCCTCGATCCTGGAGACGTTCCCGGAGGACGATCTCGACCACATGAACGTGGACGGCGACATCGTGATGACCTGCGAGTTCTGCAATTTCGATTTCCGCTTTCCGCGCGACAGCATCCGGAGCACCGCGACGCCGGGGCCGACCCTCTCCGATTGACCGCCCGGGGCGCGAGCGGCACCTTTCGCCCGCTCCCGAACCCAGCACGAGGCCGGCGTCCCATGTCCCATTCCAGACGGCTCGGCCCCGGGCCCTTGAGCGTGGTCGCACTCCTGGCCGCAACGTCGCTCGCCGGGTGTGGCGGCGGCGAACCCCCGCCGGCACCGGGATCGTTCCCGCCGTTGCACTACAGCTATCTGCCGCCGATCCGGCTCAACGTCGCCTCGCTCGACGTCGAGAACGAGGCGCCTCCGAACGAGCTTGCCTCCCGCAGCCCGGTGACCCCGGCGGATGCGCTCGCCAACATGGCGCGCGACCGGATCGTCCCGGCCGGCCCGGCGGGCACGGCCGTGTTCACGATCACCGACGCCTCGATCACGAGGGGGCCGGACGGACTGACCGAGCATCTCGCGGCCCATCTCGACATCGTCGGGACGAGCGGCGCCCACCAGGGCTTCGCGGAGGCGGAGGTGTCGCGCTCTGCGACCGGCGACGAGGACGTCGCGGGACCGGCCCCGCTCTACAGCCTGACCTCGCAGGCCATGCAGGACATGAACGTCGAATTCGAGTACCAGGTGAGGCGTCATCTCGCCGACTGGCTGGTCTCGCCGGGCGCGACCGTCGAGGCGCCGGTCAGCGCGGCCCCGCTCCCCCTCGCGCCGTCGGCCGCGCCCCCGGTCGCCACGCCGCCGAACGCCTTCCCGGCCTCGCCCGTCCCGCCATCCGGCGTCGCGGCGCCGCCGGCCTCGTCTGGCGAGATGGCGCCGCCCCCCGACTCCGGCACCGAGGCGCCGCCTCCGGAGATGTCGCCGCCGCCGGGCGTGCTGTCGCTCCCGCCGCCCGTTCCGGGCAATCCGGCGGCGACGCCGGATCTCGACGTACCCCCGCCATCCTCCCAGGCGGTGCCGCCGCCCGACGGCGGTTACGGGGCGCCGCCAGCCGGCGGCGGTTACGGGGTGCCGCCACCGGGCGGTGCATACGGTGCGCCCCCAGTCGGCGGCGGGTACGGGGC
>CAXUBX010000036.1:20787-31224 GCA_964249405.1 uncultured Acetobacteraceae bacterium
CCGCCACCGGGCGGCGGATACTGAGAGCCTGCCGACGCGGCGCGATCAGCTCCGCGGCGGCGCGATCGCGTCCAGCACGTCGCCCTCGGTCAGGATCTGCGGCAGCACCAGGGGCGTCCGGTCCGGCGCGAAGAACACCGCGAGCGGGACGCCCTCGCGGCCGAAGCGACGGAGAAAGGCGGTGATCGCGGGGTCGCGCCGGGTCCAGTCCCCCCGCATCAGCACGACGCCGCCCTCCTCGAGCGCGTGCCGCGCCGGTGCCAGCGCGATCCGCTCGTTGACGAGACAGGTCAGGCACCAGGCGGCGCTGATGTCCACGAGCACCGGGCGGCCGGACGCCGTCAGCGCGGCGAGACGCGAGGGGGAGAACGGTTCGGCACCGGCGACGATCCCGGCCCCCGGCGAGGCCGCTCCGGCACGGATGGTGGGCAGGATCGCCACCGCGGCGAGCACGGCCAGCGCGGCCGAGGCGACCCGCAGGCGGGGCCGGGCGAGACCCGAGGCGAACGCAGCGAAACCGAGCAGCAGCAGCGCGGCACCGGCGCGGAGCACGCCGGGCGGACCGGCTTCGACGCTCACCACCCAGACCAGCCAGACCACCGACGCGAACATCGGGAACGCGAGGATCTGCCTCAGGCCGACCATCCACGCCCCGGGACGCGGAACGAGGCGGAAGGCGCCCGGAACGAGACCGAGCAGCAGCATCGGGGCGGCAAGGCCGAGGCCGAGCGAGGCGAACACCACCAGAGCCGCGAGCGGCGGTCCGGCGAGCGCGCCGGCGAGCGCCGCACCCATGAACGGCGCCGTGCAGGGTGTCGCGACCAGCACGGCGAGCGCGCCGGCCAGCAGCTCGCCGGTCACGCCGCCGCGCGCGACCCTGCCCGCCCCGACGCCGGCAAGCGCCGCCACGCCGATCTCGAAGACGCCGAGCAGGTTCAGGCCGACCGCGAACAGCAGGAGCGCGGTCCCGGCAACGACCGGTGGCGACTGGAACTGGAACCCCCAGGCGACACCGCTCCCGGCCGCCCGGAGCGCGAGCAGCACCGCCCCCAGGATCACGAGGCTGCCGATCGTGCCGGCGGCATAGAGCAGCGCGCTCCGCCGCCGGGCTCCCTGGCGGTCCGACGCGGCGGCCCGCGAGAGCGCGATCCCCTTCATCGCGAGCACCGGCAGGACGCACGGCATCGCGTTCAGCACGACCCCCCCGAGCAGGCCGAGCAGGGCGAGCGCGACCAGGGACCGGGTGCCCGGTCCGCCTTCCGGCAGGGTGGGGGCGACCCTTCCCTTCGGTGCGACGACCGCGAGGTCCGTCTCGTCGCCCGCGCGGTCGAGCAGGCTCAGCACGCCGGAGAGCGCCCCCGCGTGGGCGAAGCCGGACGAGGGATGAAGCCGCAACGTGAGACCCGACCGGTCGACCGAGAACGCCTGCGTCGCGTCGGCGTCGATCAGTCCCGGCGCGTCGGGGAAGAAGGTCGCGTGCGCGATCGTGTCCGGGCTGATCGCCGGGCCGCGGACCAGGAGGCGTCCGTCCGAGGCGATCGTGGCCGAGAGCGGGATGACGCGTGGCAGGGCCCGTCGCGCCGCGGCGATCGCCGCCGCCTCGGGGGACGGGGTGGGCGTCGCGGTCGTGCGGGGGAGCGTGAGCGAGAGCGCGGCCTCCTCCGGCACGCAGACATTGGCGCAGACGAGGAACGACGCGTGCACCGCGACCCGGACCGCGCCATCGCCGGACGGCGGTGTCGCGGCGAACGGAAAGGTCACCTCCCCGGTGTAGCCGAACCCGACCAGCCCGCCTTCGTCGATCCGCCGCGGCGCGGGAAAGCCGAGCGAAGCCTCGTGCGGTGCGGCGCCGTCGACCGAGACCGTGACCGCGGGCGGCATTCCGGCATCGCCGGGGTTCGACCAGTAGGTATGCCAGCCCGGTTGCAGGGTGAGCCGGAGCGCCAGCGCGAGCGGCGTGCCGCCACGCGCGTCTTCGGTCGCGACGAGAAGGCGAGCCGCGCCGTGCGGGTTGGTCGCCAGCGGGTCGCCGTGCGCCTCTCCGACGTGGCAGGCGATCCCGGTCGCGACCAGGATCGGGGCCAGCACCGGGGCGACGGGAAGTCGAGAGGCCGGGCGCCTGCCGAGGCCCGGGACCGCTCCCCGGTTCAGCTTCACGCGCGCCTCGTTTACCAGAGGCTCGAAGCGGCGGCGCTGTCCTGGGTCTGGTCCGAGCGCTGGCACGTCGTGCCCTGGCCCTCGATGCGGCAGTTCACCGGATTGAACGTGTTGATGTCCCCGGGCGGCGTGGTGACCCGGGTGATCGAGGGGCCTACCAACGGCCGGCCCGACGGGTTGAGGTCGTTCGCCGCGCGCTGTTCGGGACTGGGAACGCCGTTGCAGGCGGCGAGAGCGAGCAGGGCGGACGCGGACAAGACGGCGCTGATCTTCATGTTCAGCCCTCCTTCGCGAGGATATGGCGCGGCCGATGCGGCATTCATCGATGCAGCGGTGCGACGGAATGAATTCGTGTCTCTCCGAAACCCTGCGTCACGAAGTCCGCGTCGGGCACGCCGCGCGTTCGCCGGGCGGTCGCGAGCGCCCGGGGCGGCGCGTCGATGGCCTCCCCGGTCAGCTGGAAGGTGCCGAAATGCATGCCGATCGAGCGCCCGGCCCCGAGCGCGAGATGCGCGTCGACGGCGTCGAGCGGGTCCATGTGGACACGACGCATGACCGCGCGCGGGAGATAGGCGCCGATCGGCAGCAGCGCCACGGCGGGTGGCCCGAGGCGCTCGCGGATCGCGGCCCAGTGCGGGCCGGCACCGGAATCGCCGCCGAACAGCACGGTGCCGCCGGGCCCGTCGTCGCCGCTCCGGTCCTCGATGAGAAAGCCGCCCCAGAGGCTCCTGTTCATGTCCCACGGAGTCCTGGCCGCGAAGTGGCGTGCCGGGGTCGCGACGATCCGGAACGGCGCGGCCGCGCGCGTCTCCTCCCACCAGTCGAGCGCATGCGCCTCGATCGCGGCGCCCCGCAGCGTCCGCTCGTTGCCGCGTGTGGTCACGAAGGTCGGGTCGTCGCGTGCACGAAGGCGGCGAAGGGTCGGCAGGTCCATGTGGTCGTAGTGGCTGTGCGAGATCACCACGACGTCGATCCGCGGCAGGTCGTCGAACGCGATGCCGGGCGGCCGCGCCCGCCGCGGTCCGGCCCAGCTCACCGGCGAGCAGCGTCGCGAGAAGATCGGGTCGGTCAACACCGTGCCGCCGGGCAGCCGGAGGAGAAACGTCGAATGGCCGACGAAGCCGACCGCGACCGTGCCGTGGTCGATCCGGCCGGGGAACGGCGGGAATGCCGGGTCGGGCGGCGGTCGTTCCCAGGCGATGCGGCCGCGCCGGATCTGTCGTCGCAGCACCGCCGACGCGATCCGGATCGGCCGGACGGGCAGCCCGGGGTTGAAGAACCGTTTGCCGTCGAAATGGTCGGTGAGGTCGGCGTCGGGCGGTCGGCTCTGCACCGCGCGGAGTTTCTCATGGCGGGGATCGCACGTCCACGGAGCCGCCGCCGCCGCCGCGCGTTCCCGATCGGCATGGCACCCGGGGAGAGACCGATGCTGACGCGGACCGCACTCTACGAGGGCACGATCAAGCCCGGCCACGAAGACGAGTTCTTCCGACGGGTTCGCGACGAGCTCGAACCGCTGTGGCGACGCTTTCCCGGCGTGCTCGCGGTGCGGGTGCAGCGCACCGCGAGCCGCGACGGGGACAGCCGTCCGATCGCGATGATCCTGGAGATGGACTTCCCCGATCAGGCGGCGATCGAACGCTGCCTCGCCTCGCCGATCCGCCCCGAGTCCCACCGGGCGACCGAGGCGGTGATGACGTTGTTCGAGGGCCGGTTCTACCACCTGGTTGCCGAGGCGACGACGCTCGCGCCGGCGAGCTGACGGGAGGCACGATCATGCGGGACAAGCAGGTCCTCACGCTCGCCGATGCGCGACGCCTGATGGAGGGCGCCCGGGCCGAGGCGGACGCGCGGGCGTTGGAGATGTCGATCGCGATCACCGACGAGGCGGGCGTGCTGATCGTGCTGGAGCGGCTCGACAACGCCCGGCTGCACACGCCGGAGGTGGCGACGCTGAAGGCGCGCACCGCCGCCATCGCCCGCACCCCGACCGCGACGCTGCAGGAGCAGGTCAAGGCGGTGCCCGCCTATCTGAGCTTCCCCGGCCGGGTCCCGCTCCAGGGCGGCCTGCCGATCACCGTCGGCGGCGCCGTGGTGGGCGGCATCGGCGTGTCGGGGGGCAAGCCCGACGAGGACGAGGCGGTCTGCCAGGCCGGTCTCGCGGCGTTCGCCGCCGGCTGACCGGCGTCGAACCCGCCGGACGGCGGCGCGGTTCAGCGGACCGAGATCGCGACCACGTCGCGGACGTCCCGACCCGGCCGCTTGTCGCCCGGAACCACCAGTCGGGGGCCCTCGAGCGGCTTGCCGTCTCGGGACACCGCCAGGATCACGCCCTTGTCCTCGAACGCCGGATCGATCTCCGCGAGCGCCACCGGGGCCGAGTAGCGATCCGCTCCGGTCACGGTGACGATCTCGTGGAGGCGCCGGTGCGGGTCCGGGCTGATCGCGCCCGCCCGCGCCAGCACGTCCCAGAGGGTCGGCCCCCGGTAGGACGCGCTCGTGCCGGACCGGGTCAGCGTCACGTTCGCGGGCGGCAGCGAGGAGAGCATCGCGACCGACACCGCCACCGGCGCATGGTCGGCCGCCGAGATCGCGAGATCGGCGCCGATGGCGGCCCGTGGCAGGGAGAGCGCGAGGAGGATCGTGAGAACGCGGCGGCTGGCAGGCATGGCTGGTGCTCCCGGCTTGATCGCGTGTGGCGGCGCGGAGGATAGGCTCGCTTCCGTGCCGCACACGACCCCGAACCCGGACGACACGCTCCCGGTCGCCGCGATCCTGCCCGAGCTCCTCGCCGGCCTCGCCGCGACCTCGAACGCGGTGCTGGTGGCGCCCCCCGGCGCGGGCAAGACCACGCTCGCGCCGCTCGCGCTGCTCGACCGCGCAGGATGGCGCGGCGATGGCAGGATCCTGGTACTGGAGCCGCGCCGCCTCGCCGCGCGCGCGGCGGCGCGGCGGATGGCGGCCCTGCTCGGCGAGAGCGTCGGCGCGCGCGTCGGTTACCGGACGCGGATCGACGCCGCGGTCTCGGCGGAGACGCGGATCGAGGTGGTGACGGAAGGGCTGCTCGTCGCGCGCCTGCTCGCCGATCCGATGCTCGACGGCGTGAGCGCGGTCCTGTTCGACGAGATCCACGAGCGAAGCCTCGACGCCGACCTGGCGCTGGCCTTCTGCCTCGACCTTCAGCAGACGCGGCCCGAGCTCCGGATCCTCGCGATGTCGGCGACCGCCGATGCCGCCGCACTCGCCGCCCTGCTCGGCGACGCGCCCGTGCACCGGAGCGAGGGGCGCGCCTTTCCGGTCACGGTCCGGCACGCGAAGCGCGACCTCGCGGGACCGCGCGACGTCGCCGACGGGGTCGCCCGCGCGGCCCGGCTCGCGCTGGCGTCGGAGGAGGGCGACATCCTCGCCTTCCTTCCCGGCAAGGGCGAGATCGACCGCGCGGCGGCGTTGCTGGAGGATCCGGGGCGCGACGACGGTGCGGCCGTGCGCGTGCTGAAGCTGCATGGCGACCTGCCGTCCGCCGTGCAGGACGAGGCGCTCCGGCCGGGTGCCGCGTCGGAGCGGCGCATCGTGCTGGCGACCACCATCGCCGAGACCTCGCTGACCGTGCCCGGCGTCCGGGTGGTGATCGACGGCGGCTACCGGCGGGCGCCCGCCGTCGATCCGGCGACCGGCCTGACCCGGCTCCGGACGATCCGCGTCAGCCGGGCCGCCGCCGACCAGCGGGCCGGTCGCGCGGGACGGCTGGCGCCCGGCATCTGCTACCGGCTCTGGACCGAGACCTCGCACCGGGCGCTCGCGCCGTTCGACCGGCCGGAGATCATCGACGCCGAGCTCGCCTCGTTCGCGCTCGCCCTCGCGTCCTGGGAGGCGGACTGGGGCACCGCGGCCGACGCCCTCCGCTTCGCCGACCGGCCGGGCGCCGGCGCGCTCGCGGCCGGGCGGTCGCTGCTCCGCGATCTCGGCGCGCTCGACGCGGCCGGCGGGATCACCGGGGAAGGCCGCGCGATGCGGCGTCTCGGCACCCATCCGCGGCTCGCCGCGACGATGCTGGCGGCGCGGAACCCGGGCGAGGCGGCACGCGCGGCGACGCTGGCGGCGCTGATCGAGGAGCGCGATCCGTTCGGGAGGCGCGGCACCCCTTCGGCCGACATCGCGCTCCGCCTCGACGCGATCGAACGCGGCCTGATGCCCGAGGGCGCCGATCGCGGCGCGATCGGACGGATCCGCGAGGGCGCGCGCCAGTTCCGCCGAAGGCTTCGGGTCGGAGACGACGTCGCGCCCTCCGGCGACCCGGCCGCCCTGCTCGCGGCCGGGTTCCCCGACCGGGTGGGTGCGGCGCGCGGCGAGCCGGGCTCGTTCCGCCTCTCGGGCGGCGGCGGGGCGTCGCTCCCGGCCACCGATCCGCTGGCCCGCGCCGGGCTGCTGGTGGCGCCCGCGCTCCATGCCGGGCGGAGCACGACGATCACGCTCGCGAGCCCGCTCGATCCCGGCGCGCTTCCGGACGCGCTCCTCGCGCGCACCACCGAGGTCGAGGAACGCGGCGTCGACGAGCGCACCGGGATCGTGTTCGCGCGGGTTCGCCGGCGGCTCGGCGCCCTGGTGCTGTCGGACCGGACGCTGCCGGTCGAGGGCGAAGCGCTCGCCGAGGCGCTCGCCGCGGCCGCGATCCCGCGGCTCGGCGCCCTGCTCGACTGGACGGACGCGGCGCGGAACTGGCAGGCCCGCGCGTCGCTCGCGATCGCGCACGGGATCGCGCCCACGCTGCCGCCGCTCGACGACGCGACCCTCGCCGCCGGCATCGCGCCGCTCCTCGCCGAGGCGATCCGCGACGCCGGCGCGACACGGCTGTCCGAGCTCCGCGCCGCGATCGATGTCGCGTCGCTGCTTCGCCGTCGCCTCGGTCGCGACGGCGTCGCCGTGCTCGACCGCGCGCTGCCGGTCGCGATCGCGATCCCGGGCGGTCGGGCCACGGTCGACTACACCGGCCCGACGCCGACCGCGTCCGCCCGCGCACAGGGCTTCTTCGGCCTCGACCGCCATCCTTCGATCGCGGACGGGCGCGTGCCCCTCGCGGTGAGCCTGCTTTCGCCGGCCGGACGCCCGATCGCGGTCACCGGCGACCTCCAGGCCTTCTGGCGCGGCGGCTGGACGGACGTCCGGCGCGACATGCGCGGACGATACCCGAAGCACGACTGGCCGGAGCAGCCCTGGGCGTGAGATGAACCGTCACGCGGCCGGCATGTTCCGCGCACGTGACCTGTGCTTGAGTGTCGGCCATGGGAACGGGTCTTCGTCGCGGCTTGGCTTTCGGCTCCGTTCTGCTGGCGATCGCGACGCCGGTCGCGTCGCGTGCCGACCCGGCGCAGACGGCGGCCGAGGCGCCGAGCCCGGGCGAGGGACCCGCCCCGCTGGTCCGCAGCGGGCCGCTCTCGTTCGCGCCTCTGGTCCGCAAGGTCGTTCCGGCGGTGGTGAACATCGCGGTGACCGAGGACGTGCCGGGAACCGAGCCGACCACGGTTCCGCCGGCGCTTCGCGGCACCCCGTTCGAGAGGCAGTTCCGGGACCGGATGCGCGAGCGGCGCGAGCAGATGCTCGGTGCGGGATCGGGCTTCATCATCGACCCCTCGGGGATCATCGTGACCAACGACCACGTGGTCGGGCACGCCGACAAGATCGTGGTGTCGTTGAGCGATGGGACCGAACTTCCGGCCCACGTGCTCGGCGAGGACGAGCTCACCGACATCGCCGTCATCAAGGTCGACAGCAAGGCCCCGCTGCCCTTCGTCACCTGGGGCGAGAGCCGGTCGGTCGCGGTCGGCGACTGGATCCTGGCCGCCGGCAACCCGTTCGGGCTCGGATCGTCGGTCACCGCCGGGATCGTGTCGGCGCGCGGTCGCGACATCGGGGCGGGCCCGTTCGACGACTTCCTGCAGCTCGACGCGCCGATCAACCCCGGCAATTCCGGCGGTCCGTCGTTCAACCTGTCCGGCCAGGTGGTCGCGCTGAACACCGCGATCGTGTCGCCGACCGGCGGCTCGGTCGGGATCGGGTTCGGGATCCCGAGCGAGATCGTGGCGCCGATCGTGGATCAGCTCCGCCTCAAGGGGCGGATCGACCGCGGCTGGCTCGGCGTCACCGTGCGCGACGAGCATGGCGGCGAGACGGGCGTGGTGGTCTCGTCGATCGACCGCGATGGACCCGCGTCGCATGCCGGCCTCAGGAGCGGCGACGACATCCTGGCGATCGACGGCGACGAGCTCGACAGCGCGCGCGGCCTGATCCGGGCGGTCGCGCGCGCCGCCCCCGGAAGCTCGATCCGCCTCGCGGTGCTCCGGCACGGCAAGCGGAGCACCGTGCCGGTGCTGGTCGGGCATCGGCCGGAAGGGGTGGGCGAGTAGGAGGCCCGTCGTGCTCGCGGGCGTGCGACGCCGCTACTTCGAGGCGTTGCGGCTGACCAGCGCGGGCAGCAGGGCGAGGCAGATGACGGTGGCGCCGACCCATGGCAGCGGCACGTAGCCGGACGCGTTCGCGAGAACCCCTGCCCCCAAGGCCGCTCCGAGCGCATCGCCAAGATTGAAGGCGGACTGGTTCAGCGTCGACGCCAGATGCGGGGCCTCTCGCCCCTCGACCACGACCCGATGCTGCAAGGGCGGCACCAGCGCGAAAGCAGCGACGCCCCAGACGAACACGGCAACCAGCGCGAGGGGAGCCATTCGGACAACGAGACCGAAGACAACGAGCGCGAGAGCGTCGGCGGCGAGAAGCGCGCGGATCGCGCCGAGGGCATTGCGGTCGGCGAGGCGTCCGCCGACCAGGCCGCCGATCGTCAGGCCGCCTCCGAACAGGAAGAGGGCCGAGGCGGCCCCGTGCGGGGTCAGCCTCGTCTCGTGCTCCAGCAAGGGTGTCAGGAACGTCAGGACCGTGAACAGCGCCGCCGACGAGAGCGTGCTGACGGACATGGCGAGCCAGATCTGCGGATGCCGCAAGGCGGCGAGTTCGCGCCGGACCCCGTCCGACCCGCCGCCGAGATGAGGCGGCATCCAGGTCAACATTGCCGCGAGAGCCGCGGCCGCGAGGCTCGCCACGAGCGCGAAGGTGACGCGCCAGCCGGCCGCCTGGCCGATCCAGGTGCCGACCGGAACCCCCACGACGTTCGCCACGGTCAGTCCGGTGAACAGAAGAGCGACCGCCCGCGCGCCCTTTCCGGGAACCGCGATCTCGGCCGCGACGATCGAGGCAATGCCGAAGAAGGCGCCGTGCGCCAGCGCCGTCACGATCCGGGCGATCATCATGAAGCGGAAGCCGGGTGCCACGGCGCAGGCGACGTCGCCGGCCAGGAACAGCAGCATCAGGATCAGCAGGGCTCGCCGCCGCGGCACGGACGAGAGCAGCGCGGCGACGAACGGCGATCCGAAGGCGACGCTGAGCGCGTAGCCCGAGATGAGGAGGCCCGCCGTCGGCACGGAAACGTGGAGGTCGGAGGCGAGCTCGGGGACCAGTCCGACGATGACGAACTCGCCGGTCCCGATGGCGAAACTCGCCAGCATCAGCGCATAGAGCGCGGGCCGGCCTCCGGTCACGGCCGCGCCGTCCGCCGGAGATCGGGCGACGGCACGTTCCACGCTCGCCACCTCACCGACCGCCCGGCTCGGGACGGTCCGCGGCAGGCTGGCGCAGGGCGAGTTCCGGCGTCTCCTTGACCGTCTCGAGAACGAGGACCGTCTCGGTCCGGAGGACGTCGGGCTGGCTCTTGACGTGCTCGGTCAGGAAGCGCTGAAGCGCGCGCGTGCCGCCGGCTCGGACCTTGAGCAGGTAGCAGTGCGCGCCCGCGACCTGGTGGGCCTCCTGCACCTCGGGTCGCCGGGCGATGCCGGAGCGGAAGCCGGCCTCGTCCGGATGCGGCGCGAGGTCGACGAAGACGAAGGCACAGAGCGGAAGGTCGACCCGATCGGGATCGAGGACCGCGTGGTTGCCGCGGATGACGCCGGAGTTGTTGAGCCGACGCACCCGTTCGTTGGCCGCTGAGACCGAAAGGCCGACAGCCTGGCCGATCTCGGCACTCGAGAGCCGGTTGTCGGCTTGCAACAGACAGACGATCTGCCGGTCCAGCTCATCCATGACTGGCAGATTGTCAGCAGATCAGGCGTTTTGCAATCAAATTTGCCGGCTAACCGGATTTGTATCGAGGCGAGGCGAGCAGAAGAATTTCGGCGCCGAAGCACAGTGGATCAAGATGCGGGGTTTCACCCCGCACCCCACCAGGCGCTGGGCGCCTGG
>CAXUBX010000037.1:0-18834 GCA_964249405.1 uncultured Acetobacteraceae bacterium
GCTCTACAGATATGACACTCGAGCTATTTCATCCGATCGAACGATTCCGTTCGATCGGATAATGCTCTAGGCGGCCGCGATGCCGAGCATGCCCGAACCCGATGCCCCGTCGCCCGCCGCCCGCCCGACCCCTGTCCCGACCCTGGTGCGGCCCGCCTCGCGTCCGCTGTCCGGCACCGTCGCGGTGCCCGGCGACAAGTCGATCAGCCATCGCGCGCTGATGCTCGCCTCGCTCGCGATCGGCGAGACCGCGATCACCGGCCTGCTCGAAGGCGAGGACGTGCTCCGGACCGCGTCGGCGATGCGGGCGCTCGGCGCGGTCGTGGTCCGTGCCGGTCCGGGGCTGTGGCGGGTCCGGGGACGGGGGATCGGCGCGCTGACCGAGCCGGACGACGTGCTCGACATGGGCAATTCCGGCACCGCCGCCCGGCTGCTCGCGGGGCTGCTCGCGAGCCATCCGATGGTGTCGGTGATGACCGGCGATGCCAGCCTCCGTGGTCGCCCGATGCGTCGGGTGACGGGGCCGCTGGAAGCGATCGGGGCGCGCTTCGCGGGGCGCGCCGGCGGCCGGCTGCCGATCGCGATCATCGGCACCGGCGACGCGATCCCGGTCGAGCACCGGGTCGCGGTCGCCTCGGCGCAGGTGAAGTCGGCGCTCCTGCTCGCCGGGCTGAACGCGCGGGGGCGGAGCGTGGTGGAGGAGCCGGTGCCGACCCGCGACCACACCGAGCGCATGCTCCGCCATTTCGGCGGCACGGTCGCCGAGGAGGCGCTTCCGGGCGGCGGCAGGCGGATCGTGCTCGACGGACAGCCGGAGCTCGCGGCGCGCGACCTCGCGGTGCCGGGAGACCCGTCGTCGGCGGCGTTTCCGCTGGTCGCGGCCCTGCTCGTTCCCGGCTCGGAGGTCACCGTCACCGGGGTCGGTCTGAACCCGCTCCGCACCGGGCTGCTCGCGACGCTCCGCGAGATGGGCGCCTCGCTCGCGGTCGCGAACGAGCGGGTCGAGGGCGGCGAAACGGTCGGCGACGTCACCGCGCGGGCGGGCGTGCTCCGTGCCGTGGACGTGCCGCCCGGGCGCGCGCCCGCGATGATCGACGAATACCCGGTGCTCGCGGTCGCCTGCGCCGCCGCCGCCGGACGGAGCCGGCTGCGCGGCCTCGGCGAGCTCCGGGTCAAGGAGAGCGACCGTCTCGCGGCGACCGCGTCGCTGCTGGCGGCGAACGGCGTCGCGGTCGCGATCGAGGGCGACGACCTGCTGATCGAGGGGAACGGCGGTCCGCCGCCGGGTGGTGGCCCGGTCGAGACGCTGATGGATCATCGGCTCGCGATGAGCGGGGTGGTGCTCGGCCTCGCCGCGGGGGCGCCCGTCCGGATCGACGACATGCGCTTCGTGGACACCAGCTTTCCGGGCTTCGCCGCCCTGATGGGCGGTCTCGGCGCGGTGCTCGGTCCGGCGTCGTGACCTCGCTCGTGGTCGCGATCGACGGGCCGGCGGCGTCCGGCAAGGGAACCCTCGCGCGGCGCCTGGCGGCGGCGCTCGGGCTCTCGCATCTCGACACCGGCCTGCTCTACCGGGCGGTCGCGAGGCGCTGCCTCGATGACGGCACGGCGACCGAGGCGGCGGCGGTGGCAATCGCGCGCACGCTCGCCACAGCGGACATCGCGCGGGACGACCTCAGGACGCCGGAGGTGGACCGGATGGCGAGCCGGGTCGCCGCCTGGCCGGGGCTGCGGACGGCGCTGCTCGAGACGCAGCGCCGCTTCGCGGGCGAGACGGGTGCGGTGGTGGATGGACGCGACATCGGCACCGTGGTGTTCCCCGAGGCGGCGGCGAAGCTGTTCGTGACCGCGAGCGCGGTCGAGAGGGCGCGCCGGCGGCTGCTCCAGCGCGGCGAGGCGGCCTCGGAGGCCGCGATCCGCGCCGAGACCGCGCTGATCGAGCGGCGCGACCTCGCGGACAGCACGCGCGAGGTGGCGCCGCTCGCGAAGGCGCCGGACGCCCTGCTGCTCGACACGACCGCGCTCGGCCCCGAGGAGGCGTTCCAGGAGGCGCTCCGCCTGGTGCGGTCGCGGATCGGAGGCTGACCCGGGCGCCCTCGTGGCGCTTGACTTTCGCCCGAGGACACGTCTTCTTCCGGCGATCGAGAAGCCGTCCCCGGTCGGGTCACGGCCGCTTGTCGTATGCGCGATCCCGCGCCGACGCTCCACCCACCGGTCCGTGCGACGCGCGGGCAAGACGTTGCGACGCATGCCGCCGCCGCGCACACCGTTCCGCCGGTGCTCCCGCGCCGGACCGAGACAGGACACAGCACTGCACATGGCAGCCAGCGCCACCGTGGAAGCACGCGATCATTTCCGCGGCGAGGATTTCGCCTCGCTGCTCGACGAGACCCTCGGCCGCGACAGCGGCTTCGACGGGTCCGTCGTGACCGGGCGGGTCGTCCGCCTCACCGACGAGTTCGCGATCGTCGATGTCGGCCTGAAGAGCGAGGGCCGCGTCGCGCTGAAGGAGTTCGGCCTCCCCGGGGCGCGCCCCGAGGTCGAGCCGGGCGACGTCGTGGAGCTCTACGTCGAGCGCTACGAGGATCGCGACGGACTGATCGTGCTGTCGCGCGAGAAGGCGCGGCGCGAGGAGGCCTGGACCAATCTGGAACGCGCCTTCGAGGGCAGCCAGCGCGTGAACGGCACCATCTACGGGCGCGTGAAGGGCGGCTTCACCGTCGATCTCGGCGGCGCGATGGCGTTCCTTCCCGGATCCCAGGTCGACATCCGTCCAGTGCGCGACGTCGGCCCGCTGATGGGCACGCCGCAGCCGTTCCAGATCCTCAAGATGGACCGCGCCCGCGGCAACATCGTGGTGTCGCGTCGCGCGGTGCTGGAGGAGACGCGCGCCGAGCAGCGTTCGGAGCTGATCCAGGGCCTCAAGGAGGGCATGATCCTCGACGGGGTGGTCAAGAACATCACCGACTACGGGGCGTTCGTCGATCTCGGCGGCGTCGACGGCCTGCTGCACGTGACCGACATCGCCTGGCGCCGGATCAACCATCCGTCGGAGGCCCTGCAGATCGGCCAGGCGGTCCGGGTGCAGGTGATCCGCTTCAACTCCGAGACGCAGCGCATCTCGCTCGGCATGAAGCAGCTGGAAGCCGATCCCTGGGACGGCGTCGCGATCAAGTACCCGCCGGGCGCGCGCTACAGCGGCCGGGTCACCAACATCACCGACTACGGCGCCTTCGTGGAGCTGGAGCCGGGGGTGGAGGGTCTGGTCCACGTCTCCGAGATGAGCTGGACCAAGAAGAACGTCCACCCGGGCAAGATCGTCGCCACCTCGCAGGAGGTCGACGTGATGGTGCTCGACGTCGACAGCGGCAAGCGGCGGATCTCGCTCGGGCTGAAGCAGGTCCAGCGGAACCCCTGGGAGCAGTTCACCGACGACCACAAGGTCGGCTCGACGGTCGAGGGCGAGATCCGCAACATCACCGAGTTCGGCCTGTTCATCGGGCTGTCGGCGGATCTCGACGGGATGGTCCACATGTCGGACCTGTCCTGGGACGAGGCGGGCGAGACGGCGATCGCCGCCTACGAGAAGGGCCAGGTCGTCCGCGCCAAGGTGCTCGACGTCGACATCGAGAAGGAGCGCATCTCGCTCGGCATCAAGCAGCTCCAGGACGATCCGGCGGCCGATGCGCTCGGCCGGATCGGCAAGGGCGACGTGGTGTCCTGCACGGTGACCGCGGTGCAGGCGAACGGGATCGAGGTGAAGGTCGACGAGGTGCTGACGGGCTTCATCCGTCGCGCCGAGCTCGCACGCGACAAGGGCGAGCAGCGGCCCGACCGGTTCGCGGTCGGCGAGACGGTGGACGCGAAGGTGGTCGGGATCGACCGGGCGTCGCGCAAGCTCTCGCTGACCATCAAGGGTCGCGAGGTCGAGGAGGACAAGCAGGCGGTCGCCGATTTCGGCTCGTCGGACAGCGGCGCCTCGCTCGGCGACATCCTCGGTGCGGCGATCCGTCGGCGGAACCTGACCGGCGAGGGCTGAGCTTCGGGAGCGAGCGGAGCGGAGATATCCGCTCCGCTCGCTCCTGGTGGCGGCCTTGCCGGGCGGTCAGAGTGGCTTCAGACGGCGCTCGATCTCCGCCCGTCGGCTTTCCAGAAACGGCGGCAGCGACAGCGTCTCGCCGAGCCTCTCGACCGCCTCGTCGGCGGCGAAGCCGGGTCCGTCGGTGGCGATCTCGTAGAGGATGCCGGCCGGCTCGCGCATGTAGAGACTGCGGAAATAGAAACGGTCCACCGGGCCGCTCGAGGCGACGCGCAGTCGCTGCAACCGCTCCAGCCAGGCGTGGTATTCGTCGTCGGGCACGCGGAAGGCGACGTGGTGCACGCCTCCGGCCCCCTGTCGCGCCGGCGGCAGGCCGGGTTCGTGGCGGAGGTGCAGCTCGGCGGCCGGTCCACCCTGGCCCATGCCGTAGACCAGCGTCTCGACGCCGTCGGGCGCGACGACGCTCCGGACGCGGCGCATGGCCAGCACCTCGGTCAGGAAGCGTTCGGAGGGGGCGGGATCGCGCACGCTGATCGTGATCGGTCCGAGGCCGCGGATCTGCCGCGCCGCGGGCACCGGGCTCTCAGTCCAGGGAACGGCCGACCCGGCACCTCCGTCGTCGAGCAGGGTGAGCCGCTGGCCTTCCGGATCCTCGAAATCGAGCTGGTCGCGCCCGTCCGCGGTGGAGATCGGTCCGGTCGCGACCCCGGCCTCCTGCAGTCGCGCTGCCCAGTGCTCAAGGGTCCCCGCGCCGGTCACCCGCAAGGCCGTCCGCACGATGGCGTCGGTGCCGCGCCGTTCGGGCGCGGCCCGGAAATCGAAGAAGGTGAGATCGGTGCCGGGGCTGCCGACCCCGTCGGCGTAGAAGAGATGGTAGGCGCTGACGTCGTCCTGGTTCACGGTCCGCTTCACCAGCCGCATGCCCAGCACACGGGTGTAGAACGCGTGGTTGCCGCTGGCGTCGGCGGAGATCGCCGTCAGGTGGTGGATCCCGTGGAGCTGCATCATCTGTTCTCATAGCCCGTTGGCTCCGACGCGAACCGCGCCGGCGCGCCGGGCGGAAGACGTCCGGCGTGACCGTTCGCTCTCCTTGTCCCGGAGCCTGCGAGAACTCACCCCGGGACAGGATCGCGACCGCGGTGGGACCATACAGGATGTCGGTCGGAATCCGTCGCGGCCTCGGGTCACGAACGAGAGGGTCAGGCGCCCCGCGCCCGGTGCCCTTTCTCGGCCGCCCTCGGTTGTCTACATCACCGCGTCATGAAGCTCGGGTCCGCCATCGCCGCCCTGCTCGGGCTCGTCCTCGCGATCGTGCTGTTCGAGCGGTCCGGGGTCGGGCCGGTGCTGGCCTTGCTGTCGCACGCCGGGTTCGGCGTGGCGCTCGTGGTGCTCTGGCATCCGGTGCAGCTGGTCTGCTCGGCACTGGCCTGGCGGGCGATCGGGTCGGAGGACGGGCGCCGGCCGGGTGCCGCCGCCTACACGGCCATCCGCTGGATCCGCGAGGGTGTGAACAACCTGCTGCCGGTCGCCCAGATCGGCGGCGAGGTGGTGGGGGCGCGCCTGGTCGCCCGGCGCGGGGTCCCGCTCGCGGTCGCGAGCGCCGGCGTGGTGTGCGATCTCACGATGGAGGTGCTGACCGAGATCGGCTTCGTGCTGCTCGGTCTCGCGCTGCTCGTGGAGACCACGGGGAACGCGTCGGCCGTCCGGCCGGCGCTCGGCTTCGCGCTCGCGATCTCGCTCGGGGCCGGCCTCTTCATCCTCGTGCAATGGTTCGGGCTGGCGCGTCTCGAGACCGTCCTGATGAGGGTGTCGGCGCGGTTCGGGTGGACTGCGGTCGGCGAGTTCGCCGGGCTCGAGGAGGCGCTGAAGCGGCTCTGGCGACGGCCGCGCGCGGTCGCGCGGGCGGCGTTCTGGCACGGGCTGTCCTGGGTGCTGGGCGGCCCGGAGGTCTGGCTCGCGCTGCATTTCCTCGCCGGGCACGCGCCGCCGATCGACGCCTGCCTGGTGATCGAGAGCCTCGGGCAGGCGCTGAAGACGGCCGGCTTCGCTGTGCCGGGCGCGATCGGGGTCCAGGAGGGCGGCTACGTGCTGGTATGCAGCTTCTACGGGATCCCGTCCGACACCGCGATCGCGCTGTCGCTGGTCAAGCGCGTCCGCGAGTTCGTGCTCGGCGTTCCGAGCCTGATCGCCTGGCAGATCGCCGAGACGAGATCGCCGCTGCCCGCGGCGGTCGCCGAAGGATGATGCCGCCAGCGCGGCCGCGCTACTCCGCCGCCGCGAGCGCCGTCGCCGGCATCGCGCTCTCGGCGAGCCAGCGCTCCGCTTCGAGCGCCGCCATGCAGCCCGTGCCGGCCGCCGTCACCGCCTGGCGGAACACCTTGTCCTGCACGTCGCCGGCCGCGAAGATGCCGGGAACCGAGGTCCGCGTGGTGCCCGGCTCGGTCACCACGTAGCCCTCGGCGTCGAGCGCCACCTGGTCGCGGAACAGCGCGGTGTTCGGGGTGTGCCCGATCGCGACGAACAGTCCGTCGACCGGCAGGGTGCGCTGCTCGCCGCCGGCGAGGTCGCGGAGCCGCACCCCGCCGACCACCGGAGGCGTGCCGGTGGGCAGCACCTCGTCGACCGCCGCGTTCCAGACCACCTCGATCTTCGGATGCGCGAACAGCCGCTCCTGAAGGATCCGCTCGGCGCGAAGCCGGTCCCGCCGGTGGATCAGCGTGACCTTGTCGGCGTGGTGCGTGAGGTAGAGCGCCTCCTCGACCGCGGTGTTGCCGCCACCGACCACCGCGACCTTCCTGCCGCGATAGAAGAACCCGTCGCAGGTCGCGCAGGCCGAGACGCCGGAGCCCTGCAGCGCCGCCTCGGACGGCAGGCCGAGCCAGCGCGCCTGCGCTCCGGTCGCGATCACCACCGAGCGGGCGATGAACACGTCGCCGCTGTCGGCGACGCAGCGGAACGGCGACCCCGACGTGAAATCGACCGCGGTGACGAGGTCGTGGACGATCGTGGTGCCGACGTGGCGCGCCTGCGCCTCCATCTGGTCCATCAGCCAGGGGCCCTGCACCGCGTCGGCGAAGCCCGGATAGTTCTCGACCTCGGTCGTGATGGTGAGCTGGCCGCCCGGCTGCAGCCCGGCGACCAGGATCGGGGACAGCGAGGCCCGCGCGGCATAGATCGCCGCCGTGTAGCCGGCAGGTCCGGCGCCGATCACCAGGAGGTCCGTGCGGTGCGTCGTGCTCATGGGATGCTGCGGTCCGGTCGGGGTCGTGGGGAGCGGGGATATCGGACCCGCCGGTGGTCGTCACAAGGCGGTGCGTGTCATAGGATGACGTCCGATGTCCAACGGACGACACCAGCCTTCCTCGGGAGGCGCCTCGCCGCCCGACACGCTCGACGGGATCGACCGGCACATCATCCGCGAGCTCCAGGAGGATGCGCGGATCACCAACGTGGAGCTCGCGCGCCGCGTCGGCATCTCGGCGCCGCCCTGCCTCAGGCGCGTGCGACGCCTGGAGGACAGCGGCATCGTGCGGGGCTACGCCGCCGTGATCGAGGGCGCACTGGTCGGCTGGCCGATCACCTTCTTCGCGCTGGTCGGGCTGGAGAGCCAGAAGGAGGCGTCGCTCGCCGCGTTCGAGCGCGAGGTGGCCGGCTGGCCGGAAGTGCGGGAATGCCACATGATCCGCGGCGGCGGCGACTTCCTGCTCAGGGTCGTCGCCCGCGACAACGCGCACGAGAACCGGCTGACCGAGGCGCTGACCGGCCTCGATCTGGTCGCGCGCGTGCAGACGCTGCAGACGATCCGGACCGCCCACCACCCGGCCGGCCTGCCGCTCTGAGGGTTTGTGGAGGAATGCTCCTTGCCGGCAGATCGATCGAGAAGAACCACTAGCTTGCAGGGAGCATGCCTCCGCCAATCCGACGGCCTGCACCCGCCCTGAGGCGGGCCGTTCTCCCGACGCTGCTCGGGCTGACCGCGGTGCGCCTCCTCCTCGCCGCCGTCACCGGGTTGTCGCCGGACGAGGCCTACTACCGCGTCTGGGCCCACGCGCTGGCGCCCGGCTACCTCGACCATCCGCCGATGGTGGCACTGCTGATCCGGGCCGGCACCGCGGTTGCGGGCGAGAACGCGCTCGGCGTCCGCCTCGCGGCGCCGCTAGCGACACTCGGCGGCTCGCTGCTCCTGGTCCGGGCGGGACGCGACCTCCTCGACCTCGCGCCGGAGCGCGCCTGGCTCGCCGCACTCCTGTTCAACGCGACGCTGATGATCGGCGTCGGCAGCGTGACGATGACGCCGGACACGCCGGTGGTGCTGTTCTGGGGCGTCACGCTGTGCTGTCTCGGGCGGGCGTTGCGGACCGGACAGGCTCGGTGGATCGCGGCGGCCGGGGCGGCGCTCGGCCTCGGCTTCTGCTCGAAATACACCGCCGTCCTGCTCCTGCCCGCGATCGGGCTCTGGCTGGTGGCGACCGGGCCGACGCGCGCGCTGCTCCGCCGGCCCGCGACCTCGCTCGGCGTCGCGGCCGGGCTCGCGCTCGCCTCTCCCGTGCTGTGGTGGAACGCCACCCATCACTGGGTGTCGTTCGTCAGGCAGGGCGGCCGGACGGAGGTCGCGCATCTCGGGCGTGCGCCTCGCTACCTCTCGGAGCTGGTCTCGGGGCAGCTGGGGCTGCTCACGCCGTTGATCGCGATCCTGGCCGTGCGCGGCACGGTGCTCGTCGGCCGGCGAGCCTGGCGCGGCGAGCCGGGACCGCTCCTCGTCACGCTCGCGACCGCGATCCCTGCCGCGGTGTTCGTGGTGCACGCGTGCGGCGACCGCGTGCAGGCGAACTGGCCGTGCGTTCTCTACCCTTCGCTCGCGCTGGCCGCGGCGTCGGTCGGCGCCGGGACGGGACCGCTGCTCCGGCGCTTCGGCGGAGCCCTCCCGGCAGCCTCGCTGGGCCTCGTCCTGACCGCCCTCGTCTACCTGCAAGCGGCGCTCCACCCGTTCGCGATTCCGCCGCGTCTCGACGTCACCGCGTCCCGGCTCGACGGCTGGCCGGGCCTGGCCCGCGCGGTGGCCGGTGTCGACGCCCCGCTCCGGCTCCCGGTCGCTTCTTCCGAATACGGCCTCGCCGCGGAACTGGCCTGGGACGGCGCGGCGCCGGTCGTGGCCGGCGTGGCGCCGCGCTGGGCGCTGTTCCGCCTGCCGCCCGCGCTGGCGCCCGGTGGCACGGTGCTGCTGGTCCGCCGCCTCGGGCGGGACGGGGCCGCGTCCCGCCGTGACTGGCGATCACTCCGTCGCGTCGCCGTCGTCTCCCGCATGGCCGGCGACGCCGTGGCCGAACGCGACGAAGTGCTGGTGGCGGTTCCGGTGCTGCCTCTCCCGGCTTCCGCCCGGCTTCCCGTGCGATCGGGGCAGGACCGCCTCCGTTAAGCGCGCGTCAACGCCGGGCAGTCACAATCCTCCGGTGATCGGAGGGCCGGCCGGCGATGGCGAAGGCGAAGACCAAGGGGAGGAAGGGAGACCGCGCCGCCGTCATCATCCGGCGTGAGGAGATCATCGAGGGCGGCCATCACGCCGGCGCCTGGAAGGTCGCCTACGCCGATTTCGTGACCGCCATGATGGCGTTCTTCCTGCTGATGTGGCTGATCAACGCGACCAGCGAGAAGCAGCGCCGCGGCATCGCCGACTATTTCAGCCCGCAAGGCAGCCACGCCCGCAGCCTCTCCGGAAGCGGCAAGCCGTTCGGCGGCACGACGCCGTTCGAGAAAGGCGCGCTGGTTTCCAATCTCGGGTCGGTGAGCCTCACGGACCAGATGGGGGAGCCCCAGGGGGGGAGCACGGACGCGGATCCGGATGCGGCCGATCCGCCTCCCTCCCCGCCGGCGCCGGGCGCCGCCGGCACGCCCTCCAGAGGCCAGGCGCTGACGGCAGCGCCACAGGCCGATCCCGATGCCGTCCCGATCCGGGGCGACAGTCACCAGGACGGCAACAGCGGCCGCGGGACCGCCTCGGCCGACGACGGCGAAGCGGGCGACCCCGTCCCGGTGCCGCGCGCGACGCCATCGGCCGCCAGCCGGCCCGGCACGCCCGGCGAGGCGGACCGGGAGGAGGCGGCCCTGCGCAAGGCGGCGCAGGCGCTCCGCCGCGAGGTCGCGTCGGACCCGGCGCTGGCCGGCCTCGGCAACCAGCTCGCGGTCGACGTGACGCCCGAGGGTCTCCGGATCCAGATCGTCGACACGGAGCACGCGCCGATGTTCGACAACGGGTCGGCGGTCCCGAACCCGCGCGCGCGTCTGCTGCTGGCCAGGGTCGCGCCGGTGATCGCCTCGTTGCACGACCCGGTCTCGATCACGGGCCACACCGACAGCGCGCCGCCGCTCGGCGCCTCGGCGCGCTCGAACTGGGCGCTGTCGGCCGCGCGGGCGGACGCGACGCGGATGGTGCTCGACGCGAACGGCTTGGCCGACCGGCAGGTCGTCGGCGTCACCGGCGTCGCGGATCGCGATCCGGAGCGGCCGGGCCAGGGTGACCTGGCGGCGAACCGGCGCGTCGTCATCGTCGTGCATCGCAGCGGTCCGCCGCCGGCGTCCGTGCGCTAGGAACCCGGGGTTCCATGCTCGCGATCGGTGGCCTCGTCTTCCTGCTGGCCTGCGTGTTCGGAAGCTTCATCGGCTCGGGCGGCGCGATCGGCCCGTTGCTCAAGTCGATGCCGTTCGAGCTGATCAGCATCGGCGGCTCGGCGGCGGGCGCGTTCCTGATGGCGAACTCGATCGCCGTCGTGAAGCACACGGTCGGCGGCACGATGAAGGCGATCCGGGGCGCACGCTTCAGGAAGGACGACTACGTCGATCTCCTGATGCTGCTGTTCCGTCTCGTGAAGCTCGCGTCGACGCGCGGTGCGATCGGCATCGAGCCGCATATCGAGAACCCTTCCGAGAGCGCGCTCTTCCAGGCGCACCGGCGCATCCTCGACAACCATCACGCGATCGACCTGGTGTGCGACTATTTCCGGATGATCGGCATGAATGCCGACGATCCTCATCAGATCGAGGACGTGATGGCCCGCGAGCTGAAGAAGCAGCTGCAGGAGGAGGTGCATCCGTCGCACGCGCTCCAGACCATGTCGGACGGTTTGCCGGCGCTCGGCATCGTCGCCGCCGTGCTCGGCGTGATCAAGACGATGGGCCACATCAACGAGAGCCCGGCCGTGCTCGGCGAGATGATCGGCGGCGCACTGGTCGGCACGTTCCTCGGCGTGCTGCTCGCCTACGGGGTGGTCGGGCCGCTTGCCTCGCGTCTGCGCGGCGTCGTCGAGGAAGAGGCGAAGTTCTACGAGATGATCCGCGCCGTGCTGGTCGCCCATCTCCACGGAAACGCGCCGCAGGTCAGCGTGGAGAGCGGCCGCAAGATCGTGCCGACGCAGCACATGCCGAGCTTCGCCGAGCTCGAGCAGGCCCTGCAGAACGCGCCGCCGGCCTGAACCTGCCGATGCGGGGCCAACGCTGAGCGTTTCCATCATTACGGATGGAGGTCCAGGAGCCCCAGGCTCCTGGTGGGGTCCGGGGCAACGCCCCGGTCTCTTGCTACGGCCCTCCCGCGCCGTGCGCGTCCCGCATCGCCGCGAGGCGGACATCGGACGGCAGCCCGCGAAAGCTGACGAACGCCGCGCCGGGAGTGTCCCCGCGGCCGGGTTGGCGTGACGCGACGTGGCGGTCCAGGACCCGGGGGTCGATCGGGGTCCCGGCCGAGGCCGCGACCGCGCGGAGCGCATCCGCGAGCACGGCGTCGCTCGGGCCGGCCCGGAGCGCTGCGGCCAGGAGCCGTCGGCACGGCGTCGAACCGGGCGGCGCGCCGATCACCGCCGGATCGATCGCGATCGCCTGCGGGGCTCCGCCCGCCGCGGCCAGCGTGGGACCGGCCGGGCCGAACGGGTCCTCGCCGGCGCGCCGCCACGGTGCGGCGAGAAGGCCGCCGCTCGAGGCGACCGCGCCGAGCACGGGCGCGATCGGGCCCGTGCAGAGGACGCCGTTCAGCACCAGCAACGCGGCACTGCGGAGCGGCAGGGAGGCCAGCGCCTCGCCTGGCGGCGCCGCGGCGACCCCGCCGAGGCCGGGATCGACCGATGCGAGGACGCCCGCGTCGCGCAGCTCGGCCATGACCGGGCCCCGATAGCCGCACGCCCGGAGCGAGGCGATCCCGAGCGCGATCTCGTCGTCCGCGCCCTCGCTGCCGTCGTTCCGCCAGAGCACCGCGGGTTCGAAGCGGGAGAGCACGGCGAGCCGGGGCGCGCCGCCGTCGGCGACGAGACGCAGCGCGACGCGGGACGGCGGGTCCTCGCCCAGGATCATGCCCTCGAGGCCGTGGGCGGTCGCGAGGGACGCCTCGCCGATCCGGAGCGAGAACGACGGGTCGAGACGGACGCCGCCGACCGGGTCGGCCGTGCCGTGCCGAAGCCAGTCGCCGTCCGACAGGGTGCGGAGCGCGGCGAGCGTCGCCTCGTCGATCGGCAGGAAGCTCTCCCATCCTCTGGCGACCGGGGAGCGCACCACGGCGCCGCCCTGGTTCCCGGCGGAGAGGAACGAGCGGTCTCGCCGGTCCCGGAGCCGGACGAGCGCGGCGATCCCGGCCGGCTCGATCGCGAACGCCTCGTCGAGGCCGTCGAGCAGGAGAACGGGGTCGCGCTCCTCGCCGAGCGGCGCGTGACGCAACCCGGCCCCGTCCGCCGGTCTCCGGAGCAGCGTACCGTGCTCGGTGACGAAGCCCGATCGCGTCATGTCCGGCGGTCGTCGAAGCCTCTCGGATGCGTGGCGCGCCAGCGGACCGCGGTCGCGACCGTCTCGTCGAGCGAGGTGAAGCGTGGCGTCCAGCCGGTCTCGCGGCGGATCCGGTCGGACGAGGCGACCAGGATCGCCGGGTCGCCGGCCCGTCGCGGACCGCGCTCGACCGGCACCGTGCGGCCGGTCACCCGCTCGACGCTGCTGATCACGTCGCGTACGGAATGACCGGTGCCGCTGCCCAGATTGTAGGTGACGCTCGCCTCGTCGAGGCGGTCGAGGGCGGCGAGATGCGCGGAGGCGAGGTCGCTCACGTGGACGTAGTCGCGAATGCAGGTTCCGTCCGGGGTCGCGTAGTCGTCGCCGAACACGGTGATCGGTGGCCGGCGGCCGAGCGCCGCATCGATGAGGAGGGGAATGAGGTGGGTCTCGGGATCATGGTCTTCGCCGGCCCGCCCGTCGGGATCCGAGCCCGCCGCGTTGAAGTAGCGGAGGCAGGCGCTGCGAAGCCCGTGCACGACGCCCGCCCAGTGGAGCGTCCGCTCGATCTGCAGCTTGCTTTCCCCATACGGGGATCCGGGGTCGATCCGTGTCGCCTCGGTGATCGGGATCTCGTCGGGGTTGCCGAACAGGGCGGCGGTCGAGGAAAGGATGAAGCGTCCGACGCCATGCGTCACGCAGGCGTCGATCAGGGCGAGTCCGAGGCCGGTGTTCTGGCGGAAGTAGAACAGCGGGCGCTGCATGCTCTCGCCGACCAGCGACAGGGCCGCGAAGTGGAACACGGCATCGAACCGGCCCTCCGCGAGCGTCCGGTCGAGGATCGCCGCATCGGCGAGGTCCGCCGCGACGAGCGTCGTTCCCGCCGGCACTGCGCCGCGATGACCCTGCCGGAGATTGTCGAGCACCACGACCTCGTCGCCCCGTGCCAGAAGGGCCAGCACGGTGTGACTGCCGACGAAGCCTGCGCCGCCCGTGACCAGGACCCGCATTCCGGTTTCTCCCGCCTCACGTCCGGCCGGGTGCCGAGCCCGCCGCCGGCCCCGGCCACCGTCATCCCGGCCGCATCAGAAGCTTAGGACACGTTCCGGATGCTCGTCGCCCACCATTTCTGCACGGTCGAAGCCGTGCGCATCGGTCCCACGCCGTCCGGGGAAGGCGACGAGCTCGTCGTCGAGGGATGGTTCCTGGCCCACTCGGTCGTGAGCGCGATGCGCCT
The DNA here is from genome assembly GCA_964249405.1 of uncultured Acetobacteraceae bacterium. Lineage (GTDB taxonomy): Bacteria > Pseudomonadota > Alphaproteobacteria > Acetobacterales > Acetobacteraceae > CAXTPV01. The sequence continues at coordinate 14,016 of CAXUBX010000037.1, forward strand.
GATGGTCGTGGGCGTCGAGCCGGAGGAGATCGTCGACCGCGAGCGCGCGAGCGACGACGTCGGACGGGCGCACGGGACGGTCTTCGGCGAGCGGGCTTGGTGCTGCCGGTTCCGCCACACGGTCGCGCTCGGCCCGATCTGGCCCGATCTCACGACCGCCGAGCTGCACGTCATGCTGCTGCCGGGCGAGCTGTTCGCGATCGCCCTCGGCGCCGCGATCAGCTTCCCGGCGCCGTCCGAGACGGAACGCGCGCTGTTCGCCGCGGTCCAGAGCATCGGCGCCGACCCCGAGCTCGGGCGGATGCAGGCCGCGCTCGGCATCGACCGGCCTGACCTGCTCCGCGCGGCCGATGTCGCCGACGTCTTCGCGCTCGCCTCGGCGATCGAGCGCGGGTTTACCGAACTCGGCCGGCCCGGCGCGCTGAGCCTCGACGGACGCGACCCGGAATGGGTGATCCGGGCCCGTGGCGCCGCGGTCGGGTTCCGCTCGGGTCTGCCGAGCGACGCCGGCGACCGCGACACGGTGCTCGAAGCCGAGCGGCGTCGCCTGGTGTCGGCGGCGGCGCGCTTCGTGGCCGACTGCCGGGATCCCTCGACGGTGTTCGTGTATCGGCCTCCGGACGGGCCGGACGGCACGCTCGGGATCGACCGTCTCCACGGGGCGATCCGCTCGGTCGGGCCGGCCAGGCTGCTCTGGGTCGGCGAGGCGACCGGCGAGGATGCCCACGCGACGGTGCGCGAGCTTGGCCAGGGGCTCCATCGCGGGTTCATCGCGGGTCCGGTCCGGGCCGAGGCGCGGGCGCGCTTCTCCCGGCGGCGCTGGCTCGAGCTGCTGGGCGCGGCGAGCCGGGCGTTCGGGCGCGAGCCTATCGGCGCGGGGCCGCGCAGCAGCGCGCCGGAACAGGAAGGCAGCGGCTCCGGCCCCTGACCCGGCGGCGCACGTCTCAAATCCCGATCCTGGTCGAATGGGCTTCGTCGTTCCTCGACAGATCCGTGACGTCGCGGAGAGAGCGGGGGACGGACCTACCGGGCTGCGAGCCGACCCGCGATCTCGGTCGAAGCCCAGTCGAGGAAGATCCGCACGCGCGGGGAGAGCTGCCGCCCTTCCTGGTAGAGCAGGTAGATCGGGCTGTCGGTGGGCGGATAGTCGGCGAGCACCTCGACCAGTGCACCGGTCGCGAGATCCTGCGCGACCCGGTAGCGCGGCACCTGGACCAGACCGAAGCCGAGCCGGGCCAAGTTTGCATTCGTCGACGCCGCGGTGACGGTGACCGAAACCGGAACCGTAATCAGCCGCACGGCGCCGTCGATCTGGAATTCGAGCGGGATAACGGCACGGGTCGCGGTCGACACGAAGCCGATCATTCGGTGACCGTCCAGGTCGTTTGGCGATTGCGGCACGCCATGCCGTGCAAGATAGGCGGGGCTCGCGAAAGTGCCCTCGGCGAGTACGCCGAGCTTCCGGCCGACCAGACCGCTGTCCGCCGGGTTGCCGACGCGGACTGCGCAATCCACGCCTTCGGTGACCAGGTCGACCAGGCGCTCGCCTTCGCCGATATGGAGCCGGACGTCGGGATGACGCTCCAGGAAACCCGGCAGGCCGGGCAGCAGGAAGAACCGGGCGAACGTCTCGGGAATGTCGATCCGCAACGGCCCGCTAGGTGCCTCGCCGGTGATCGCCGCCTCCGCCTCATCGACCGCCGACAGGATCTCGATGCAGCGCCGATAGTAGTTTTCGCCCTCGGCCGTCAGGGTGACCGCGCGCGTGGTCCGGGCGAGCAGGCGGCGGCCGAATTGCCGTTCGAGCTGCTGAACAGCCTCCGATGTCCGCGAACGAGGCACACCGAGGTCGGTTGCCGCCTGCGCGAAGCTCCGCCGCTCGACCACGCGAACGAAGGCCCGCATCGCATCGATCCGATCCATCGATCGTTCCGGAATCCCAGACTGTGAGACCGAGTTGCGGCACTCAAAGGAGCCGACCGGACCCCGTATGTCGTTCAAGCAACGGAAAGGGAAGCCCTATGAGCGACGTGGATCGCGGCGCCATCGTCACCGGCTCATCGAAGGGGATCGGTGCAGCCATCGCCGCCCGGCTGGCGCGCGACGGCTTCGGGGTCGTCGTGAACTACGCGAGAGGCGCCGACGCCGCCGACGCGCTCGTCGCCAGGATTAAGGCGGACGGCGGCCGGGCCATCGCCGCCCAGGCCGACGTCAGCGATCCGGCGGCCGTGGCGGCCCTGTTCGACCGGGCGGAGGCGGCATTCAGCCGCATCGACGTGCTCGTTAACAATGCCGGGATCATGAAGCTCGACACAATCGCGGAGACCGAGAACGCGATGTTCGACCGGCACGTCGCGATCAATCTCAAAGGCACGTTCAACGGCCTTCGCGAGGCGTCACGACGGCTGCGGGACGGCGGCCGCATCGTCAGCTTCTCGTCGAGCGTCATCGGCCTCTACCAGTCGACCTACGGCGCCTACGCGGCGACCAAGGGTGCGGTCGAAGCGATGACGCACGTCCTTGCGAAGGAGCTCGGTCCGCGCGGCATCACGGTGAACGTGGTGGCACCCGGTCCGGTGGCGACCGAGCTGTTCCTCGGCGACAAGTCGGACGAGCAGGTCGCGGCCGTGACGAGGATGATCCCGCTCGGACGCCTCGGTGAGCCGGAGGATATCGCCCGCGTCGTGGCGTTCCTCGTCGGCCCCGATGGCGGCTGGATCAACGGACAGGTGCTTCGTGCCAATGGCGGCGTCGTCTGAGGGATCGGGTCCATGAGCCGGATTGCCCTGGTCACCGGCGCATCAAGCGGCTTCGGCCGCATGATCGCGACCGCGCTCGCGGGCGACGGTCACACGGCCTACGCGTCCATGCGCAGCCTTGCCGGGGCCGATGCCGAACGCGGCGAGGAGATCCGGACATATGCGCGTGACCGGTCGGTCGACATGCGCACAATCGAGCTCGACGTCCTGTCGGAGCGGTCGGCGACAGAGGCGATCGAGGCAATCGTCGGCGCGCACGGCCGGATCGACGTGCTCGTCCACAATGCCGGGCACATGGTGTTCGGGCCGAGCGAAGCCTTTTCGCCCGCCCAGCTCGCGGAGCTCTACGACGTCAACGTGCTGGGCTGCCAGCGCGTGAACCGAGCCGCGCTCCCGCACATGCGTCACGCCGGGCGCGGACTTCTCGTGTGGATCGGCTCGAGCAGCGTGGCAGGTGGGGTGCCGCCATTGCTCGGCCCGTATTTCGCTGCCAAGGCGGGCATGGACGCACTGGCGGTGGCCACCGCCCGCGAACTGGCCCCGTTCGGCATCGAGAGCGCGATCGTGGTGCCAGGCGCCTTCACGACCGGCACGAACCACTTCGCCAATGCGGGCGGACCGATCGATGGCGACGTCGCCGACGCCTACACGCGCGGCTGGCCGGACGGCTTCACCGATCGCGTCAAGGAGGCTCTCGCCGCCACCGTGCCGGACGACGCCGATCCCGCGGAAGTCGCCCGCGCGGTTTCTGCCATCGTCGCGGCGCCGCGCGGCCGGCGTCCGTTCCGCGTCGTGGTCGATCCGGCAAACGACGGCGCCGCGGTGTCGTACGCCGTGATGGACCGCATACGTGAGCAGTTCCTGGACCGGATCGGGCTCGGGGCGCTCCGGGATCCTTCCGGCGCCGGCGCCGACGACTGAGACCGCTGCCCCGGGCTTGTCCCGTTCCGGGACGCCGGCCGGATCACGGGTCTCGGCCACCGCAACCTTCGAACAGGCGTCCGAACGACCGGATGCCGCAACCCGCCGTCCCGCACGGCAACCCAGACGGAGTGCACGACATGCCTTTCGCAAACATCAAGGTGCCCGAGGCAACCTTTACGAAGGCACAGAAGGAGGAAGTGGTCCACCGGATCACATCGATGTTCGTCGACTACCTCGGCGAGGCGGCCCGGCCGCACGCGATGGTTCTGATCGAGGAAGTGCCGGACGGGGGCTACGGCCGTGCCGACGAGGTGTTCGTGATCCCGGACCAGTTCAGGGCGAAGCCCTGAGCGGCGGATCTCGCGGAAGGGCTGCACGGCCGGAGGACCCCTTCGGCATGCTGGCCATCCGGAACGACGCGCGGAGGGATGCGAGGCCGTAACTCCGTCGTTCCTCACGGACGTCTCCGACGGTGACACGGCCTCGTCGCTCTCGCCGTGATCATGGGTCGGAAGGCCAAGACCGTCTCTGTAGAACCGGACCGAGCGTCCGAGATCCGCGACACCGAGCGTGATCAAGCTGATAGACGGGCACCGCGACGGCGGCTCCGTCGAGGGATCGTCCGCGTCGGGTTCACGCGAGAGAGGCGGACGCGTACGGCGTGTGGACGAGCCAGCCGACGGAGGAATAGAGCGCATGTCCATCCGGTGTGGCGACGAGGAGTCCGGTTGCGGCTCCGGCCTCGAGAGCAACCCGGTTCAAGGTCTCCATGATCACGGTGCCGAGCCCGCGCCGGCGATGAGCAGGCTCGGTGCCGATGTCGTCGACGATCGCGTAGGGACCGGTGATCGCGATCCGGCCGCTCGCGACCAGGCCCTGCGACCCGTCACGGATCTCAGCGGTCACGACCGCCCCGGTCCGCCGGATCGAGACGGTATACCCCGAGGGTGGCTCGCGCCGCCCCCGGGACCGGGCGGCCGACAGCGACAGCATCATCAGATGGCGTTGTTCGTGGAGCGTCCATCGGCGGGGCAGGCATGGCGCGAGTTCGCCCACGTCGGTGCACACCTTGATGGACGCGGGCGGCTCGGTCTCGACCGCGGCCAGTCGCCTGATCCTCGCCGGCTCCAGAGCGA
>CAXUBX010000037.1:18934-30379 GCA_964249405.1 uncultured Acetobacteraceae bacterium
GGCGGCTCGGTCTCGACCGCGGCCAGTCGCCTGATCCTCGCCGGCTCCAGAGCGACCTCCCGTCCGGTGTCGACGGCCACGGCTCCTCCTCGTCAGCTGTTTGACCCTGCCATTCTAGGAAGGCGGCCGGAAGCACCGGTTCGGGTCGAAGGCGGCGATGGCGGGCGGCAACCTGGAGCGACTATGATCGAGCAATGCTTGCCGGATCGTGCGCTTGCGGGCGGGTACGCTACGAGATCAGGGGACCTCTTCTCGGGCCGGTGACCTATTGTCATTGCTGGCGTTGCCGCAAGCATTCCGGATCAAGCTTCGGGACGACGGCGGGTGTCCGGACCGCCGATTTCGCGATCCTGGTCGGAAAGGATCTGGTCTCGGAATGGCAGTCGAGCCCGGGAGTGCACCGGTTCTTCGCGGGCTGCTGTGGGTCGCCGATCTACAAGGGCGACCACGCCGACCCGACGGAACTCGGCTTCAGGCTCGGCACTCTCGACACCGACCCGCTCCGGTCGGTCGACCTGCACTTCATGACCGGCTCGAAGGCACCCTGGGTCGAGATACGTGACGATCTGCCACAGGAGACGGGCGGACCGCCGTTCGGCTGTCGGGACGAGGCTTCCGACCCGTCGTAGGTCCTGTCGGAGCGCCTCTCGATCGCGCTCCGACCGGACCTGTGGCGGCGACGCGGGCTTTCAGACCCGCGGTGCCGCGTCGGTCAGGAACACGCGTCGCGCGCCTTCACCGATCGCTTGTGGCAGCGCGCCGCGCTCGACCGCCTCGCGCGCCGCTCTTCTGAGCGCTGCGACCGAGGAGCGGAAGCTGGTCCTGACCGCCTCCTCGGCGGCGGCGACGCCCGGGAGCGAACGGAGGCGGTCGAGCTCCGCCTGCAGCGGCGGCAGCATCGGCAGGGCGGAGCGGTTCTCGGTCGAGAGGGCCGGGTCGAACCAGCGGAACAGGGCGGGCAGCGCCTCCGGCTTGAAGGAAAGCCCCGGCTGCAACTCGAACCCGCCCCGGTTGCGCGCGGTCTTCCAGAGGAACTCGTCGACCGACTTGCAGTGGTAGTGCGCGATCCAGGCGTGATCGTAGTCCGGCTCGCCCTCGGACGGCGGCGTCGGCTTCCCCGGCCACTGGTGAAGCCGTCCGGAGGCGGCGCGGAACTCGGTCGGGAGACCCGGGACGGGGATCGGATCGTGCGGGTAGCTCGTCCGGTAGCGGTTGGTCCGGAACGCCGTCTTCACGTGGCTGTTGCCGCCGGGCTCCTGGAACGTGAACCGCTCGATGAGCGGCCGTTGGTCCCAGTGCTGCGCGCCGCCCGGCGTGAACAGGGCCCAGCTGAACGCGACCGCGGTCGCCCCCTCGCGCTCGCGGAGGTCCAGCAGCTCGGGAAGGTTCGCGTAGCGGGCGCGATTGAGGATCAGGAACTCGTCGAGATCGACGATCAGCGTCCAGCGGAAGTCGAGCGTCTGCGGCAGGACCGAGAGTGCGTGGCCATAGGCCTTCACCTGCCCATCCACGCGGGGCGCGAAGCGATTGTCGATCCAGGTGATCGTGCCCGATGCGGCGAGCGCCTGGAGGAGCGCGTCCGATCCGTCGTTGTTGTCGTTCGAGTAGAGGAAGACGTGGTCGGCGCCGACCGCACGATGATGCGCGATCCATTCCAGCAGATAGATCCCCTCGTTGCGCGCGGTCGCCACCACGCAGAGCTCGCGTCTCGGCGAGACGTGGAGACGGGCGAGCGATGCGGCGAGGCGGTCGGCCGACCCGTTCTCCTCGCCCCGCGCGCCGTTCCCGAGGCCATCCAGCCGATCGTCGATCGCCATCGTGGCGATCGCGTCGCGCTCCGTGTTCCAGCGCCGGAGATCGGCGAGGAGGCCGCGCGCGTCGTCGTCGAGGCAGCGGGCGAGGAATGCCGGTGCGCCGGCCTCGCCCAGCATCGCGCGCGCGACGAGCGACATCTCCTCGGGCGGCAGCAGACGAAGCAGCGCCGAGCCGATGCGTCCCGTCGCGCCGCCCGTGCCGTCGCCCGCGAGCCAGGCGAGCATCGCGCCGGCGTCGAACATCGTGGCGAAGGGGGCCGCGATCCGTTCGAGGAGGCGGGCCAGACCGTGATCTGCCGGGTCCGGTTCGACCTCGTCCACCGAGAAATGCTCCCAGGCGCCCGCTTCGGTTCGGTTGCAGACGAGATCGGCCGCTTGGGTCCCCGTGAAGGGGAGCGCGCAGACGTAGCCCCGGGTGACCGGGTGGCGGAGGCGGACCTTGCCGGGGTCCGCGCCGCGCTCGACGAGGTAGGGCAGGATGGACGCCCTGAGTGCGTCCGCCTCCATCTTGATCGCGAGATCCGGGTCGGCCGGGGCGACGAGAAAGCCGAGCGCCGGATTGCGGCGCGCACGCACGAGGACGAGCGGCTGCAGCGGCTCGGCGGACCGTGGCGGACGATTGACGACGCGCCCGGTGCTGATCTCCGCCGAGACCGGATCGCCGGAAGAGGCGCGGATGCGGTGGAGCGCGAACACCGACCCGATCGCCGCCGCCTCGGGATCCGGGAACAGCGGCGCGAAGTGCGGTCCGGCGGTGACGCGCTCGGGCGCCGCTCCGGTCGGCCGGCGCCCGAGACCGAGCCAGCGTCCGAGGTTCATGATGTCTCGCGTGCCGGCACCATGCGAGGATGCCCGAGGTGCGGCGCGACCGGCAAGCGGGCGGCGCCGGCCGGGGAGGGCTGCGATGAGCGAACGGGTGGTCGTCCACGTCGAGGCGGTGGGTCGTCTCGGCAACCGGATGATCCAGCACATGGCGGCGCTCGCCCTGGCGTCGCGGCTTCCGGACGCGGTGCTCTCGGGCATCTCGCTGCCGGAATGGAAGCTCTACCAGCCCGATCTGCGGCCGTCGCCCGAGCGACGCCGCCCCGAGGACAAGGTGTTCATCGTGCACCGCGACACGCCGATGCGGATGCCGTTCGAGGAGATCCTCCGCGGCATCGGCGAGGACGGCGTGCGGGTGGTGGAGATCCGGAACTACGTCCAGCACATGGACAACTTCCTGTCGAAGGACGTGCATGCCCGCGTGTTCGTGGACGAGACGCCGCCGCACGCGGCGATCGAGGCGGACGAGCTGCTGATCAACGTGCGCGGCGAGGAGGTCCAGGCGGGCGTCGCCCCCGACTACGTGCTGGCGCCGACGGCCTATCTCCGCGACATCGTCGCCGAGACCGGTCTCAGGCCGGTGATCATGGGTCAGCTCACGCCCGGTCCCTATCTCAGGGCGCTGACCGAGGCGTTTCCTCGGGCGCGCCTCGTGCCGTCGCAGGGCGCGATGCCGGATTTCGCGGTGATCCGGAGCGCGCGCAACATCGTGGCCTCCGTCAGCACCTTCAGCTGGCTCGCGGCCTGGCTGTCGAACGCGGACCGCGTCTTCCTGCCCGTGGCCGGCCTGTTCAGCCCGTTCCAGCGGCCGGACATCATGATGCTGCCGCTCGACGACGACCGTTTCCGCTTCGACCTGTTTCCGATCTATCACGCCTGGCCCTGGGACGAGGCGGTCGCGCAGCACCGGTCGATCGAGGGATCGTGGCGCCGCATGAGCGGCCGGCTGCTCCGGCGCATGATCGAGGCGCGGCCCCGTGTCCCGATCGACCTCGATCGCATGGCGCGGTTCTTCGACGAGGAGTTCTACGTCCGCGCCTATGCCGACATCGGCGTCGCGAAGGCGATGGGCCACATCCCGTCGGGGTTCGACCACTACATCCGGGTCGGGCATCGGGAAGGCCGTGTGCCGTTCCACGTCGATGCCGCCTGGTACTGCCGGACCTACCGGGCGGCGGCCCTCGAGATCGGACAGGGCGACTATGTCGGCTGCGCCCACCACTATGCCGAGATCGGCCACGAGCGCGGCTACCGGACGGGTCCCCCTTCCTGATCCATCGGTCCCGACCGACCAGTCCCGATCAGTAGGTGATCTCGGTCTCGATCCTGGCCGAGCAGATCAGCGCGGGTGTCGTGCCCGACGAGGGCGACGCGACGGTGCCGACCACCGTCGGGCTGCCGGTGGTGGCGTCGCGTCCGATCGAGAAGGAGAGCCCGAACTGCTCGGCGTTTCCCGAGGCGGTGCTGTTCTCGATCGTGTAGGTGCCGTTGCCGATCGGCGCGTAGTTGCCGAAGTCGCGGACGAGGTTCCAGTCCTCGGCTCCCGTCGATCCGTTGTTGCAGTCGACCTTCGCGCGCACCACGCCACGCTGCAGCGTGACCGTCGACGGAATGAGCAGGTTGGCGGCGACGGCAGCGCCGTTGCTGGAGGGTGCGCCGCCGCCCGGTGACACGTAGAACGTGGATGCCGTGGCGCCGGACGCGACCGCGGTGCTGTGGCCCTCGGCGACGAAGGTGTAGACGGCGTCGTTGCCGCCGTTCTGGTCGACCCCGGTCGCCGACCAGGTCCCGGCCCGAACGGTCCCGTTCATCGCGTAGAGGGCGCCCGCGTCGTACTGGCTGCCCGACTGCACGCCGGTCGGGAAGTAGTAGTTCCTGGACGTGTCCTCGTGAAGCGCGTTGATCCCGGCGATCTGGTTCGCGGCGAACTGGTTCGAGCCGTTCTGGTCCGACCAGGGTGTCACGACGTTGGCGAACGAGTTGCCGATCGCGGTGAGTGCCGTCGTGTTGGCATCGCTGCCGATCCCGATGCCGTCGATCGGGTTGAAGATGTTGCCGTTCGCGGTATCCGGGAAGCCGGCGAAGCCTCCGGCCGCGGTCGCGGAGAACGCGATCCCCTCCTCGGTCTGCGGCGAGGCGCTGCCGAGGCCGGTGACGGTGGTGCTGCTGATGTTGGTCTCGCCCGAGTTCTCGGACCAGATGCCGGTCCATTGCGGGGCGGCGATCCCACCATTGTCGTGCAGCAGCAGGCCGCCGACGATGGCGTTCTCGTTGAAGCCATCGATGTAGAGTCCGCCGACGACGTCGTTCGCATGGAAGCCGATCCAGTCGATCAGCTCGCCGCTGGTGTTCGGCACGATCGCGCGCACGCCGTAGACGTTGGCGACCGCGCGGTTGTTGAGGCCGTAGACGCCTTGGACGTAGCCGCCGATTTCGTAGCCGACGAGGCCGCCGGTGACGGTGCAGTCGATGATCGAGGTATCGATCGCGAAGCTGTTGCTGCCCTCCACCAGGATGCCGTCGGCGATGCCGGGGCCGAGGCTGGCCGGCGTCGCGACCTGGTTCGTCGGGCTCGGGAGCGCGGTCAGCGCCGCCCCGCCGCCGGTTCCGGCGGCCGGGAAACCGGGCATGAAGTCCTTGAGATCGTAGACCGACGCGGTGTGCGTGTTCACGAGGTGGAGGCCGACCGCCCAGCCGTCGGTCTGGCCCGCCTCGCTGGTGCCTTCGATGTTGACGTCGGAGATCGCGATCTCGCCGCCGTTGGCGTTCATCGAGGCGAAGCTCGCGCCCGCCGGCGCGTAGGGAGCGACCGAGATCGCGGTCTTGTCGAACACCGTTCCGCCGTTGGTGCCGGACGCCTTGCCGATCGCGAGACCGCGGAGCGTGAGGCCGGAGCCGTTCGAGAGCGTGACGACCAGCCCGTTGGTGTCGGCCGTCCATTGCAGGGTGGTCGCCTGGTTGCCGCGTCCCCTGATGCCGAGCGAGGACGAGGCGGCGACGTCGATCTCGGCCGAGATCCGGCAGGTCCCGCCGGGAAGGTCGAGCTCGGCGCCGCCGCTCCTCGCCGTGGCGGCGGCGAGGGCCGCCTCGAGGCCGGCGGTGTCGTCGGCCGTGCCGTTGCACTTCATCCCGTAGTCGGCGCCGTTCACCGCGTCCGCGAAGCGGGATGCGAGCGGGCGCGAGACGCCGCCCGCGGTCGTCGCGGTCGACGCCGAGAGATCGACGCCGCCGAGCGTGCCGCCGCTCGCCACGATGTTGCGGAAGGTGCCGTCGCCGGCGGCCGAGAACAGGGGAGCGGCGACGCCCGCGTGCGGGGCGCCGAGCAGCGCGAGCGGCAGGAGGTGGCGCCACTGGATTGCCATCGGAACATCCTCGCAGAACAGCCGGTCTCCCCGAACGAGCTATGATTGTCTTCGGGCCCAGTCAAAGCCGGCGGGTCGACCGACGACGCGGCTTTCCAAGCGCCACCCGCCATGCGACGTTCCATCGCCGGACAGGAGCCGCCCCGCCGGAGCGCGCGTTGATGTCCGTCCAGGGAACGATCGTGGGACGCCTCAAGCCTAGGCCCGGTATCGCCATCACCACGTTCAACCGGCGCGATCTTCTCCTCCGACAGATCGAAAGGATCCGGGAGTTCTCGATCGCCGAGCACGATCTCGTCGTCTGTGATGACGGCTCGACGGACGGCACGGTCGAGGCGGTCTCGTCGCTCGGCATCAAGGTGATCGCCGGCGCGAACAAGGGTGTCGCCTGGAACAAGAACCGCGGCATCTTCTACCTGATGCACTACACGGCCGCCGACAGCATCATCCTGATGGATGACGACGTCGTGCCGACGATCTACGGCTGGGAGACGGAGTGGGCCGAGAGCGCCGCCGCCCTCGGCCATGTCAACTACACGCATCCGGATTTCCGCCCCCATGTCTTCGCGGGCGCCTGCACCGCGGCCGATCCCGGGATCTCGCCACTGGTCGGCGGGATGTGCATGGGGATGAGCCGCGAGGCCGTGGGGAGCGTCGGCTACATGGACGTCCGCTTCGGCCGCTACGGGCACGAGCACACCGATTACTCGCGCCGCCACGTTCGTGCCGGATATGGCGGCTTCACCCGCGAGTGGCGCGGCGAACGACGGACGCTGTTCTACGTCGTCGACACCGGGATCCGGCTCGAGAAGACGAAGTCGACCGGCTCGCCCGAGGAGGCGGCCCGCAACGCGGACCTGCTCGCGGCGCTCCAGCACGATCCCGTCCACCGCTCCCCCTGGCGGACGGACGAGGAACGGGAGGTCTTCATGGCCGAGTTCCGCCGCGCCTCCGGTCGCGGCCCGATCGGCGTCGCCGAACGACTAGCCGCCTTCGACGAGGACGCGTACCTCGCCGCCAATCCGGACCTGAGCCGCGGCAAGGTCGATCCGCTTCGGCACTATCTCTGGATCGGCTGGCGCGAAGGGCGGCGGCTCCGGCCCTGACGGACCCGGCCGCGCCATTGTCACGAAAACGTGTTTCGGCCCGAGACCAGTCGCAAGTCCGGCGTTTACGCTGACGATTCCTGTCGTCCCGCGACTGTACAGAGTTTGGAACGTCATCGGGCGGACAGTCGAAGCTTCGTTATTACTTTGGTGCGTCATCAACGTCCCGTTAGGAAGTTTCGGAACCAGGGCCGACCGCGTGCTGGCGGGCGTGGACCGGGATTGGCGGGAGGCTGTGATGAGCGGATCAAGCGGTACCACGGTCGTCGTGGGTGCGGGCGACGTGGATGTCGCCGAACTCGGGTTGGGCATACGTACGACGTCTCGAACGGCGGCCTCCTGGCGATCCCGACCGGGCTGCTCGGCGCGAACCTCCTGACGACGATCAACCTGCAAGGCGGCGGCACGCTCGATGTCGGAACACAGCTGGTCGCGATCAATCTCGCGGACAGCCTGACGCTCTCCGGCGACGGGAACGCGATCATCTTCCAGAGTGCCGCCAACCTGAACGGTCTCGATCTCGCGACCACCGGCTTCGGCTCGACCGACAGCATCGGCCTGTCGGGGGCCGACACCATCTCGCAGCAATCCTACAATCCGATCACCGGCGTGCTGACGCTCGCGACGGCCAGCGCGGGCGACGTCACGGTGACGTTGCCGCCCGGTTTGATTGCCGGCGACTTCCAGCTCATCCAGACCGCTTCCGGATCGACCGTCACCTACATCGCGTGCTTCGCCCGCGGGACGTGGATCGCGACCGAGGACGGCGAGATCGCGGTCGAGGCGCTCCGGCCCGGCACGATCGTCCGTCTCGCGCGCGGCGGCACCGCACCGGTCCGCTGGATCGGGCACCGCCGCATGCAGCCGCGTCTCGCCGACGCGCCGGAGACGGTGCAGCCGGTGGTGGTCGCGCGCGGCGCTCTTGGCGATGGCCTGCCCCGTCGGGCGCTCAGGCTCAGCCCGGAGCATGCGCTCCTGATCGACGACGTCCTCGTGCCCGTCCGCCTGCTGGTGAACGGACGGACGATCGTCCAGGAGGACGTCGAGCGGGTCGAGTATTTCCATGTCGAACTCGATCGCCACGACGCGATCCTCGCGGAGGGCGCGGCGGCGGAAACCTACGTCGACACCGGCAATCGCTCGATGTTCGCGAATGCCCCGATCGTCGACCTCCGGCCGGTGTTCGGAATGCCGGACGAGAGCAGCGTCGCGCTTTGCGCGCCGATCCTGCTCGACCGCGAACTCGCGGCTCCGATCCGGGTGCGGATCGAGGCCATCGCCGACCGGCTTGAGGAAGAGCGGGAGGACGGCCGCGCCGCGATGGGGTGAGAGCACGGCCAGGCTGCGGACCGGGGTTCTTGGGGCGCTGCCCCGAACCCCGCCAAGGCCGTCGGCCTCAGCCCCCGCTCCAGACCTTGCGGATCGACGTGGCTGGCCAGGGATGTTTGACGGCCAGCTAGCGAAGCCCCGGCGGCGGCGGCGGCGTGTAGACGTAGTCCGCATCGGGCTGACGATGGTGCAGCCGTAGCGCTCTCCGGTCGTCCTCGGCCGCGGCGATCTGGCTCGCATCCATCGTGTTGACCCGTGCCCAGCCGTACTCCCCGGGCCTGCCGGTCGGCATCAGGATCCAGGTCGTGCCGCTCAAGGTGTCGAGCATGATCGCCGGCGCCGTGCCGGAGGCCTGGACGACCTCGTAGCGACCGATCGAGGGCGACAGCGACGCGTCGGGTGGCGGGTGGGGCGTCTCGACGGGGGGCGTGACGCTCGGTGCCGCCGGCGGGTCGCCGCGGGCATGCGTGGCGGTCAGGCCGAGTGCCAGGACGACCGCAGCGAAACGGGTGATTCCTGCCGACAACGCGCGTTCTCCCGTGGGACCTCTGGCCCGCAAAGGCCTTCCTGGGGCCGGACGCGCTTGTTATGACTGGCCCGCCGTCGGATCACAATCCGGAGATGACGCTGCAGAGATGGTGCGGTCGCGCGCGGCGTCGCCGGTCGCCCGCCCGCACTCTGCGGCCCGGGCGCGAAAGGGACGGTGTCGTGCCACAATCTCGTGTCACGGCGACCGCCCCGTCGAAGGAGAGTGGCTTCATGCGCAGACTGGTCGCCATCCCGCTTCTGCTGGTCCTGGCTGGTTGCTACTATGAAGGGCCGCCTCCGCCGGTCGTGGCCGGGCCGCCTCCGCCGCCGATCGTCGAGGCGGTTCCGCCGCCGCCGTCAGCCTACTACGTCTGGCGTCCCGGACACTGGCGATGGAACGGCTATCGCTATGTGTGGATCAGAGGACATTACGTGCGTCGATACGCCTGACGCCTCGATCAGGGAGCGCCTCGCCAGCGATGGCCGGGGCGCTTTCAGGTTCGCGCAAGGCGTGCCACGCGGCTCACCTCGCCAGCGCCGACGGCCTCCTGGTCCAGAGGAGGACGGAGATGCCGAAGTCGGCGCCCGGCGAGCGATGCCGTCCGGCGACGCCTTGCGCCGCGACCCCTCGCGGCAGGTCCGGCGTGCCTCAAGGCCGACGCGTTCGTGGTTTCGACGTCACAAGCCGTTGCTCACGATTTGCTGACCGGGTCCGTTTCAGCACCGACGGTCGTCTTTCCGGCATTCTCGGCCGGGACCGATGATTTATTGGACTAGACCCATGTGCGACGTACTTGTGCTCGACGACGATCCGCTGGTCCGCTCGGTGACGGTCGAGGCCCTGGAAGACGCGGGACTGTCCGTGGTGGCGGCGTCATGCCTGCGGGAGGCCAGGGCCATTCTGGCCGAGCGGTCGGTTTGCCGGGTGCTGATGGTGGACCATGATCTCGGCGAGCCGGACCGGGCGAACGGGTTCGACTTCGCCGAGCGCCAGCTCGCCGCGTCGGGCGATGTCGCGGCCATCTACACCACGGGCCGCTGGAGCCTGCTCGACGAGCGACGGCCGACCACCCGCGAGCGCCACCTTCCGAAGCCGTTTCGGCTGGCCGATGTCGTCCGCTCGGTGAAGGAGCTTCTCGAGCGATAGGGAGGGAGCGCCGGGGAAAGCACCGCGTGCCCGGTGCAGCCCGGCTTCGGTCTCAGGGCCGGTCGGCCGGACATCCGGAACCGCAAGTCCTCCGCGGGCGGGCTGGTCGGGCCGATCGTGAGACGACCCTCATGGGCCGTCGCGTCTCGCTCGTTCCGATCCAGCCTGGCTCTTGTGGCTGGCATCCAGAGCCGATCTCGGATCGACAGTCGTGGCCATCGCATCCGCGGCTGCGTCCTCGCGATCATGGAGAAGAGGACTGTCGCGACGCTGCTCCTCGAGCAACGCGATGATCTTGGACGTTTTCTGATCGTTGAGGACGGCGAGGTGAAGTGTGAGCCGCTCGCGATATTCAGACAATTCGTCGTCGCGGCGCTGACTCATGAGGATCAGGAAGACGAGGTAAAGTGCGGCGACCGAGATGATCAGGTCAAGCCACGGGAACGGCGCCCTGTCGAGAGGCCGTTGACCGACCGCGGAAGCGAACAGGTTTCCACCGACCCAGCACAGGATGAGGGCGGTCAGCAGACCCAGCGATCGCGGCTGGCCGAGCACGGAGACCAGGCGCGCGACGACACGCTGCGGCGGTGTGGATGCGTCGTGATGATCAGCATGCAGCTCCGCATCTGACCGGAGCGCATCCTCGACATGCGGCGGAAGATCCGAAGGCTCAGGATCCATGTCAGCGCGGATGCCCGAGCCCCATGCCCAACATGCCCCCGTCCGCGAGGATGACACCGACCGGCGGACGCACGTCGCCCCCGTCGCTCACTGCGCGGGAGCGGTGGTCGTCCCCATGCCGTGGAACACCAGGAACAGGACGATGATGATGAGGAGGATCGGCAGGAGGCCGAGGCCGTTGAAGCCGGTGCCGCGCGAGCCGCCATACCAGCCCGAGCGGAACCCGTAGCCGCCTCCGCCCAGAGCAAGAATGATCAGGACGACGATGAGGATCGTGAGCATTCGAAGGTTCCCGTGGTACGACGACCGATAACGCGAAGCAGAGGCGATCGTTGCGCGAGCGACTCCGGCTGGCAGGACCGGTCCGGATCCTGGCTCGCGCGACTGGGCTCACCGCTTGTCGATGATACCGTCCGATCGCTTGGGAACGATCAAGCAGGGGGCCGGTCCGCCGACCATTGTCCGCTGACCGTGCGGACCCTCTCCGGGGTTGGTGTCCCTCACTGACCCCCGCTGGCTCCGGTTCCGGCGTTGCCCGCTGCTCCACCGGCTGGGGAACCAGCCGCGCCGCCCGTCCCGGTCGTGCTCCCCCTGCCCCCCGTGCCTCCAGTCTGGCCTGTCATGCCGCTGCCGGCGCCGCCCGAAGTTCCCTGACC
>CAXUBX010000038.1:0-30290 GCA_964249405.1 uncultured Acetobacteraceae bacterium
TGATCCGGCTCAAGCAGGCCGCTGAAAACGTGTCGAGACCGGGGCGTTGCCCCGGACCCCACCAGGAGCCTGGGGCTCCTGGACCTCCATCCGTCTTGTTTTCGGGTTCAGCCGATCAGGTGGGCCGCGATGCGCGGGATGACGACGACCGTTTCGACCAGGGCGAGCCACACGACGAAGAGCGCCGTCGCGGCCGTGCGGCCGATGCCGATTCCCGGGCGTCCCAGCAGGCATCCGAAGAGGGCGACCGGGATGAAGTAGCGGCCTTGCAAGCCCTCGATCGTGGCCGCTCCCGGCCGCGTCCAGCTGAGGAACATCGCCAGGTAGATCAGCAGGACTGTCGCCAGGATCGTTGCCGCGACGAGGGCGCGGGTGAGGAGGGCGTCCGGGCGCCCGGCCAGCGTCATCGCCAGCGCGCCGACCAGGGCGTACTCCGTCAGCTGATAGACCCGCGGCGGCAGCAGGATATCGAGCCAGCCGAGCACGCCGACCATTTCGCGGAACTGTTCGGCTGGCCAGTTGAGCAGGGTTCGCCAGAGGATCAGCAAGCCCTCCGAGCCGTGCCGGAGCAGCCAGTGCATCTCGGTGCCGCCGAGCAGGCTCCCGCCGGCCCGGGTGGAGACGCCGAGCCGCTCGACGCCGATCAGGAACCAGCCGCCGGCGACGACGACGGCCAGCACGGCGGCGACCACGCCCCGGCGGCGGGCCGGACCGTTCCAGCTCACGACGACCGGGAGCGCCGCGAACAGGACATAGGGAAGCCGCCCGGTCGCGATGATGCCGAGCAGCAGCCCGAGCAAGATCCAGGACAGCCATCCGGCCGGCCGCCCGGCCGCGCGCCGCGTGAGAACCGAGGCGGCGAGCGCGCTTCCGGCGATCAGCAACCCGTCCTGGCTTGCCGACGCGAACAGGGAAAGGGTCATCGGCAGGAGCAGAAGCGGCGGCAGCAGTGGCAGGCCCGCGTCCGCGATGAGAATCGCCAGCGTCGACAAGGCGGTCGCGGTTACCGCGTCGGCAAGGCGTGCCAGGCGCAGCGTCGCGATGACGGTCATCCCGGTCACCCGGCCGAGATCGATCGCGAGCGCGGCCGGCGTGTAGAGGAAAGGCCCGTAGACGGCCGTGTTCACGAAGCCGATCAACTCGCGACCCCGGTGCCAGCGGATCGCGCGGTAGGGCGCGAGGGCGTCCACCGTGATCCGGTCGTGGCCGGGGCCGTGAACCAGGTGATCGAGGCCAACGATCTCGACCGCGGCCGTCGGCAGCGCCCCGCCCGCGTTCCCACCCGGAAACGACCGGCTCACGAGACCGCCCTGACCGATCTGCGTCGCGCGAAAGAAATGGTTGAACTCGTCCGGCATGTCGAACGGGACGGTGACCAGGGCGACCCGTACGGCGAGAGGCATGGCCACCAGGAGATAGAGGACGGCCAGCACCAGGTTCGGCCGCGACGGCCGAAGCGCCCGAGGCCGGGACAATCGGGCGCTCCGGCCTGATCGGTCCGCGTTCATCGCCGGAAATGCCCGGCGACGGCGGGCAGAGCGCCGAGCGCGCTGACGGCGCCGAGCACCAGGACGGAGGCGCCGGCCACCGCGAGGGAGGAGCGCGACGTCGAGCGCCGCCCGAGAAGCGAGGCGAACAGGGCGATCGGCAGGAAATAGCGTCCCTGGACGCCCACGACGTGCGTCGCGCCGAGCCGGCTCCAGCTCAGGTAGAGCGCGAGCTCGATCGCGGCCGCGGTCGCCGCGAGAACGGCGGCGACGACGAGGCGGGGCACCGATGGTGGTCCGCGTCCGGCGAGGCTCGCGACCGCGGCGACGAGAAGCACGATCCGGCAGGCGCGATAGTCGGCTGTCGGAAGCCTGATGCTGAGCCAGCCGAGGACGCCGATGAACCCGCTGAGAAGGTCACCGGCATCGCCGAGCGAGTGCCACCCGACCAGGACCGCGCTCCGGGGATGATGCACGATCCAGTGCATCTGTGCGCCGTCGAGGAGACCACCCCCGGCACGCGTCGGGGCTACGAACGGCACTAGCCCGATCCTGATCCAGAGGGCGGCGACCGCGAGCGCGAGTGCGGACGCCTTGACCCCGCGCCATCGATCCGGCGTCCTCCAGGCGGCGATCGCGGGCAGCGAGGCGAGCAGGGCGTAGGGCGGCCGGGCCGCCCCGAGCATCCCGATCAGCAGGCCGGCTGCGGCGAGGCGCCACCCGCCCGTCCGCTCCGCCGCGGCCCGGCCGCCCTCCGGCTGTCCCTCGGGGCGATGGCCGGACAGCAGGGCGGCCGCGAGGGCGGCGGATGCGATCAGCAGCGCGTCCTGGCTCGCCGATCCGAAGGACGACAGCGTCATCGGCAGCGCCAGCACCGCGACGAGCATCGGCGTTCCCGTCCCGGCGGCCAGGATCGCCAGCGAGGAGACCACCGTCGACGCGGCCGCGTCGGCGATGCGCGCGGCACGGAAGGTCGCGATCACCCGAAGACCGAGGATCCGCCCGGCATCGATCGCGGCCGCATCGGCGACGTAGAACACCGGAGGGTAGGTCGCGGTGTTCACGAAGCTCTCCTCCCGCGACGCTCCCTGCCAGCCGATGGTGCGATAGGGGGCGAGCGAAGCGGCGTCGATCCGCATCGACGGATCGCGGCGGAAGCGGCCGCAGAGCCCGGTCGCGGCGATCGCTCCCGCGGGCAGCCATCCGCCGGCGCCGCCATCGCCGAGCCGTGCTGCGATGAAGCCGCCCTCGCCGACCTGCACCGCCCGGAACAGGTGGGCCGGCTCGTCGGGGACGTCGAACATCACGGTGACGAGGGCGTAGCCGATCGAGAGCGGCAGGGCGACCGCGAGATAGAGCATCGCGAGCGCCTGCCGGCCACGCCAGGCTGTCGCGCCCTGCGGGTCCGGACGTTCCGAGGCCGACCGAATTCCATCCATCCGCGGCGGTAGAGCATCACCGCCCCATGCTGGCAACGACCGCGCCTCCCGTGCTCTTTAGGCGGCGCAATCGTGGAGCCCCGCCCATGCTCGTCGCTCTCGACCCCTCGGCGTCTCGCGCGGCGGACCGGGGCGGCCGCATCGTTCCGATCGTGCTGTCGGGCGGATCGGGCAGCCGGCTGTGGCCGGTCAGCCGCGCGTCGTTCCCGAAGCAGCTCTGGCCGCTGATCAGCGACCGGACGATGCTCCAGGAAACGGTGCTCCGCGCCGGCGGGGACGAGTTCGCCCCGCCGATCGTCGTGTGCAATCACGAGCACCGGTTCCTGATCGCCGAGCAGCTCCGCGAAGTCGGCTTCGAGGCCGCCCGGATCCTGCTGGAGCCGGTCGGCCGGAACTCGGCCCCGGCGATCGCCGCGGCGGCACTGCTGGCCGCCGAGACCGATCCGCAGGCGGTGCTCTGGATGATGGCGGCCGACAGCGCGATCAAGGACTCCGGGGCGCTCGGCCGTGCGCTCTCCGACGCGGTGGCCGCCGCCCGCGCCGGGCAGGTCGTCACGTTCGGGATGAAGCCGACCCGTCCCGAGACCGGTTACGGCTACATCGAGCTCGGCGAGACACTCCCCGGGTGCGAAGGCGTGCACCGGATCGCCCGCTTCGTCGAGAAGCCCGACCTCGAGCGTGCGGCGATGCTGGTCGCGACCGGCCGGCACCTCTGGAATTCCGGCATGTACGTGTTCACCGTGGAGACCCTGCTGGAAGAGATGCAGGCTCATGCGCCGGACGTGCTCGCCGCCGCGCGCCGCGCGATCGAGGGCCGGACCCAGGATCTCGACTTCCTCCGCCTCGACGAGGCGTCGTTCCGCGACGCCCCCGACATCTCGATCGACTACGCGATCGCCGAGCGCACCCACCGCGCCGCCGTCGTCCCGGCCGATCTCGGCTGGTCCGACGTCGGCAGCTGGGATGCGCTCTGGGACATCTCGCCGAAGGACGATGCCGGGAATGCCTCGGTCGGCGACGTCGTCCTGGAACACGCGCAGAATTGCTACGTCCGCTCCGACGGCATCGTCACCGCGGTGGTGGGGGTCCAGGACGTCATCACCGTGGTGACCGAGGACGCCGTGCTGGTCACGCACCGGAACCGCGCCCAGGACGTGAAGAAGGTCGTGGAGCGGCTCCGCGACGCCGGTCGCCCCGAAGCGCTCGCGCACAACCGGGCCTATCGTCCCTGGGGCTTCTACGAGACCCTGATCCAGGGCGCGCGCTTCCAGGTCAAGCGCATCGTGGTCCAGCCCGGGCACCTTCTCTCGCTGCAGAAGCACTTCCATCGCGCCGAGCATTGGGTGGTGGTCGCCGGCACGGCCGTGGTCACGCGGGGAGGCGAGGACGTGCTGGTCCGGGAGAACGAGTCGATCTATCTGCCGCTCGGCACCGTCCACCGGCTTGCCAATCCGGGGAAGATCCCGCTGACCCTGATCGAGGTCCAGTCCGGACCCTATCTCGGCGAGGACGACATCGTCCGTTACGAGGACAGCTACAACCGGCTCGCCTGACGGGCGTTCCGACCCCGTCGGGAAAGGTGGGGACATGGCCAAGAACGTCGCCGAGTTCGTGATCGATCGGATGGAGGAATGGGGCGTGCGGCGCGTGTTCGGGTATCCGGGCGACGGTATCGCCGGGCTCGACGTCGCGATCGACGACGCCGACAAGGCCAAGCGCATCAAGTTCGTCCAGGTCCGCCACGAGGAGATGGCGGCCTTCATGGCGACCGCCCATGCGAAGTTCACCGGCGAGGTGGGCGTATGCATGGCGACCTCGGGCCCGGGCGCGGTGCACCTCCTGAACGGCCTCTACGATGCCCACATGGACCACATGCCGGTGGTCGCCCTGGTCGGCCAGCACGGGACGCCGGTGATCGGCGGCAGCGACCAGCAGGAGCTCGACCTCAAGGTCCTGTTCAAGGATGTCGCCAGCGCCTACTGCGAGATGGCGTCGACACCGACCCAGGTCCGGCATCTGATCGACCGCGCCTTCCGCATCGCGATCGCCGAGCGGCGCGTCACATGCGTGATCTTCCCGGCCAACATCCAGATCCAGGACGCGGTCGAGCATCCGCCCCACAAGCACGGTTTCGAGCACTCCTCGGTCGGCTACGACTCGCCGATCGTGGTGCCGAGGCCGGAGACGCTGCAACGTGCCGCCGACGTGCTCAACGCCGGCAGCAAGGTGTCGATCCTGATCGGGGCCGGTGCCTCCGGTGCCACCGACGAGGTGATCGAGGTCGCCGACATCCTCGGCTGCGGGATCAGCAAGGCGCTGCTCGGCAAGCACGTGGTGCCGGACGACCTGCCCTTCGTCACCGGCCAGATCGGTCTGCTCGGCTCCGAGCCGTCGTCCGACATGATGCTCGGCTGCGACACGCTGTTCATGATCGGTTCGGGCTTCCCGTGGACCGAGTTCCTGCCGAAGGAAGGCCAGGCGCGCGGCGTGCAGATCGACATCGATCCCGCGATGCTGAACCTCCGCTACCCGATGGAGGTCGGCCTGCAGGGCGACGCCAAGGCGACGCTCAAGGCGCTGATCCCGCTGCTCAAGCGGAAGAAGGACCGGTCCTGGCGTCAGGGGATCGAAAAGAACGTCGCGAAGTGGTGGAAGACGGTCGAGGAGCGCGCGATGGCCTCCGCCGAGCCGCTCAATCCGCAGCGCGTGTTCTGGGAACTGAGCAAGCGGCTGCCCGACAACGCGCTGATCACCGCCGACAGCGGCTCGGTCGCCAACTGGTATGCGCGCGACCTCAAGTTCCGGCGCGGCATGCTGGGCTCGCTTTCGGGCGGGCTCGCGTCGCTCGGCGCCGGGACGCCCTACGCGGTGGCCGGCAAGTTCGCCCATCCCGAGCGCACCGTGATCGCGACGATGGGTGACGGCGCGATGCAGATGAACGGCATCAATGTGCTGATCACGGTCTCGAAATACTGGCGGGAGTGGTCGTCGCCGAAATGGATCTGCCTCGTGCTGAACAACCGCGACCTCAACCAGGTGACCTGGGAGGAGCGGGCGCAGTCCGGCGAGCCGAAGACGATGTCGACCCAGTCGATCCCCGACGTGCCGTATCACAAATGGGCCGAGCTGATCGGCCTCAAGGGCATCTTCGTGAACCACCCGGACCAGGTCGGGCCGGCGTGGGACGAGGCGCTGGCAGCCGACCGGCCGGTCGTGCTGGAGGCCTACACCGATCCCAACGTCCCGCCGCTGCCGCCGCACATCACCCACGAGCAGGCCTTCGCGTTCCTGCACTCGATCCCGTTCGATCCGGAGCGCGGCAGCATCATCCGGGATTCGGCCCGCCAGCTGCTGTCCTCGATCCTCCCCGGAAAGCACTGACGCTGCCCGTCCTCCGCTCGGCCCGCGTCGTGGCGCTCGCGGGCCCGCTGCTCGCGACGCCGCTGGGCGGCTGTCTCGCCCGGCCGGACGCCATCACCAACGTGATCGGCATCCCGGTCGTCGAGGGTGCCAACCCGATCACCCATCTCGTGCCGGACGGACGGTCCGGCCTCATCGTCGAAGGGAGCCTCGCGGCGCTGCGGCGGCCGGACGCCATCCTGGTGCTGCTGCCGAGGCTCAGCCCCGAGCGGGGCTGGGACGTGGTCGGGATCGAGGATCGTGACACCGGACGCGTGTCGTCGACGCTGCCGGACCCGGGGGAGGGGGAGGACGCGCGTTTCGCCCGCGCCAAGGTCGGTGGCGATCCCGCGACGCTGATGTTCGTCGCATACGGGAACGGCGCGGACGGGCGTCCCTCGCGGTTCACGATCGACACCTACCGTCTGTCGACCGGCGGCGAGGACGGCCTTGGTCTTCCCGCCGTGTTCGATCCGATCGGCCGCACCACGACGCGACGCTCCTATTGTTCGGCCGAGGCGGCGCTGGTGGACGTCGAACGGCTCGATCCAGAGCCCGGCACCGCGACCGGACGCCGCGACGGCTGCGGCGCCGACGCCGCCTCCTGACGGTTCGCCGATCGACGCCACTTCTCTCCAGGACGCGTCGACAGCGGAGGACATGCAAGATGGGCGAGACCGTGGTGATCACCGGGGGAAGCGCCGGCATCGGACGCGCCGCCGCGCGCCTGTTCGCCGAGCGCGGCCATTCGGTCGGGCTGATCGCGCGCGGCGAGGCGCGGCTGGATGCCGCGCGCGTCGAACTCGAAGCGACGGGGGCTCGCGTCCACGTGGTGTCGGCCGACGTCGCCGACGCCGAGGCGCTGGAGGCGGCCGCGTCCGCCATCGAGGAGGCGCTCGGACCCATCACCGTCTGGGTGAACAATGCGATGGCGACGATCTACGCGACGGTCGCCGACGCGACCGAGGCCGATATCGCCCGCGTCACCGCGGTCACGTATCTCGGTGCGGTGAACGGCACCAAGGCGGCGTTGCGGCGGATGCGGCCGCGCGGCGGCACGATCGTGCAGGTCAGCTCGCTGCTCGCATGGCGCGGCGTGCCGATCCAGGCCGCCTATTGCGGCGCCAAATTCGCGCTTCGCGGCTTCACCGACGGGCTCCGCGCGGAGCTGCTGCACGAGCGTTCACCGGTGAAGCTGGCGGCGGTGCACCTGCCTGCGATCAACACGCCGCAGTTCAGCTGGTCGGCGAACCGCACCGGACGGGCGTCGAAGGCGCCGGATCCGGTCTACACGCCGGAGACCGCCGCCGCGGCGATCCTGTTCGCCGCCACCACGCCGCGGCGTGACGTCTGGGTGGGGCGCGCGACGCCGGCGCAGATCGTGGCTGCCCGCTACGCGCCGTCGCTGGTCGACCGGTATCTCGGCGCGAAGGGTGTCGATGCCCAGCTCGGCGCCCGCACCGACGGATTGTCGGCGGCGGGCAATCTCCATGCCCCGTCCGCGATCGAGGCTGCGGCCGAGGGGCCGTTCGGCACCAGGGCCCGCGACGGTCGCGGAGAGATCGTCACCAGCCGGCAGGCTGACGGCCTGGCCGCCTCGGTGCTGCTGCTCGGTCTGGTCGGGCTGGCGAGTGCCATTCCCCGACCCCTGCGCCCGAAGCTGTTCGGGTTCTGACCGTCAGAAATCGAAACAGCGGCCCTTCTTCTCCCAGTCGCCGTAGCGGGTCGGCTCGGGACCCGTCGGGCCGCCGATCTCCTTCTCCGGTTCGGGCTTGGGCTCCGGCCGCTCGGCCGGCGGGACGTCCTGATCGCTCATTTCCGGGAAATCAGGTGGACCGGCTTGACCGTCAAGACGCCAGCCCGTCTCTTGCGGCCGGATCCGAATGCCTAAGCAGGCGACGAACAGGAACAACGCATGGCAGAGATGAGACAGGTCGAGATCGCGCCCGGCGTTCGCATGCCGGAGCTCGGCTTCGGGGTGTGGCAGGTGCCCGATGACGGGGCGGAAGCCGCGGTGCGGACGGCGATCGAGAGCGGCTACCGCTCCATCGACACCGCCGCGATCTACCGGAACGAGAAGGGCACCGGAGCCGGCATCCGCGAAGGCGGTGTCGACCGGCGCGAGATCTTCGTGACCACCAAGCTCTGGAACGACCGTCACGGCGACGCCCGCGCGGCGTTGACCGAGAGCCTGGAGAAGCTCGGGCTCGATCAGGTCGACCTGTATCTCATCCACTGGCCGGTGCCGCGCGCGGACCGTTACGTGGACGCCTGGCGCAGCATGGTCACGCTGCGCGACGAGGGGCTGACCCGGGCGGTCGGCGTGTCGAATTTCCAGGTCCCGCATCTCCAGCGGATCATCGACGAGACCGGCGTCGCGCCGGCGGTCAACCAGATCGAGCTACACCCGTTCCTGCAGCAGGACGAGCTCCGCGACTTCCATCGCCAGAACGGGATCACCACCGAGGCATGGTCGCCGATCGGTCAGGGCAAGGGTCTGCTCGACGACCCGGCGATCCGGCAGATCGCGGAGGCCAAGGGACGCACCCCGGCGCAGGTGGTGCTCCGCTGGCACGCCCAGATCGGCAACGTGACGATCCCGAAATCGGTCACGCCGTCGCGGATCAGCGAGAACATCGCGGTGTTCGACTTCACGCTCGACAGCGGCGAGATGGCGGCGATCGGCCGGCTCGACCGGAGGCAGCGGATCGGGCCTAATCCGGACAGTTTCGGCTAGAGCACGTTGGGTCCCGACACTTAGACGAATGGAGGTCCAGGAGCCCCAGGCTCCTGGTGGGGCCCGGGGCAACCCCCCGGTCTCGCCCCGATTGACCGCCGTGCCGGCGCCACCGATCACCCGGGCCGCAGGCGCGCGCCCGTCACCGACTGCAGCCGCTCGAAGCTGATGCCGGGCGCGAGTTCCCGAACGCGCAGGCCGTCGTGCACGTCGATCACCGCGAGCTCGGTGTAGATGCGCGTGACCACGCCCGCCGCCGTCAGCGGAAACGTGCAGCGCTCGAGGATGCGCGGCCTGCCATCGCGGGTGACGTGTTCCATCAGCGCCCAGACCTCGCGGGCGCCGACTGCGAGGTCCATCGCGCCGCCGACGGCCGGGGCGCGCGCGTCGCTGTCGGTGATCCAGTTCGCGAGGTCGCCGTTCTCGCCGACCTGATAGGCGCCGAGCAGGGCATAATGGATGTGACCGCCGCGGATCATCGCGAACGCGTCGTTGTGATGGAAGATGGCAGCACCTGGCAGCAACGTCACCGGCCCTTTCCCGGCATTGATGAGATCGGGGTCGGCGCCCGACACGGGAGCGGGGCCGACGCCGAGCAGGCCGTTCTCGCTATGGAAGATGATGTCGCGGTCGGGCGGCCGGTGGTCGGCGGCCAGCGTGGGGATGCCGATGCCCAGATTGACGTAGGCGCCGTCCGGCAGGTCGAGGGCGGCGCGCCTGGCGATGCGGTTGCGTGCGTCGGTCATGGCGCGTCCGCCGTTTCGGGAGGTTGCCACACGCGGTCGACGAAGATGCCGGGCGTCACCACGTGCTCGGGATCGATGGCGCCGAGCGGGACGACCTCCCTGACCTCGGCGATCGTCAGCTTGGCCGCCGGGGCCATCACCGGGCCATAGTTGCGTGCGGCCAGATGGTAGGTGAGGTTGCCCCAGCGGTCGCCACGGTCGGCCCTGATCAAGGCGAGATCGGCCTTGATCGGACTCTCGAAGATATAGGTCTGGCCGTCGATCATGCGCGTCTCGCGGCCGTCGGCGAGGCGTGTGCCGACGCCGGTCCTGACATAGAAGCCGCCGATCCCGGCGCCGCCTGCGCGGATGCGCTCGCTGAGCGTTCCCTGCGGCACGAGCTCGAGTTCGAGCGCGCCGCGGGCGTAGATCTCCTCGAACGCGACCGATCCCGCCGAGCGCGGGAACGAGCAGACGATCTTCCGGACGCGCCCTTGCCGAAGCAGCGCCGCCAGGCCCGACAGGCCGATGCCGGCGTTGTTGGTGACGATCGTGAGCGCCGTGGTGCCCTGAGCCAGCAGGGCCCCGAGCAGGGCATTCGGCGTGCCGGCCTCGCCGAAGCCGCCGACCAGTACGGTCGCGCCATTGGTGACGCCGGACAGCGCCGCCTCGGCCGTTGCGACGATCTTGTCGATCATCTTCTGCCCCGACGGAGCGACCGGGAAGGCCGCATCCGTGCTGCGTCGGCGATCGCGGCAAGCGACGTCATGGACCTGTCCTCGTTGCTGTTTCCTGATGGCACGCGGCGAGCTTGGCCCGATCCCCGAGGTCGGGCAAATCGAGGCCGATCACACTTCGAGCCACTCGCGACGGATCCGCGCGTCGGCGGCGAGCGTCGCGGGCGTTCCCTCGAACACCACTCTTCCCTGTCCCATCACGTAGAGGCGCCGGGCGATGGCGAGCGCGATCGCCAGCTTCTGCTCGACCAGCAGGATCGTCGTGCCGCGCCCGGCGACCGCCAGCAGCAGGTCGCGCACGCGCTCGACCATCTGCGGGGCGAGCCCCTCGGTCGGTTCGTCGATCATCACCAGCGCGGGATTGCCCATCAGCGTCCGGCAGATCGCCAGCATCTGCTGCTCGCCGCCCGACAGCGCGCCGGCGGGGGCGGCGGCACGCTCGGCGAGACGCGGGAACAGGGCGTGGGCGTCGGCGAGCGTGAACGGGCCGCCCGGACCCTTCTTCTCTCCGAGCAGCAGGTTCTGCGTCGTCGTCAGGTCGGGGAAGATCGCCCGGTCTTCCGGGACGTAGCCGAGCCCGCGGCGCGCGATCGCGTGCGGCGACAGCCGACCGATCTCCTCGCCGTCGAACATCACCCGGCCGGTGCGCACGACGCCCCCCATGATCGCCTTGAGCGCCGTCGAGCGGCCGGCACCGTTGCGGCCGAGCAGCGCCACGATCTCGCCGCGACCGACGTTGAGGTCGACGCCGCGCAGGACCTGGCTCTTGCCGTACCAGGCGTCGAGGCCGCTCACGTCGAGCATCGGTGTCAGCACAGCGTGTCCGCCGCCGTGCCGAGATAGGCGGCGCGCACCGCCGGATTGCCGCGCACCTCGGCCGGCGGGCCGGAGGCGATGACCTCGCCGTCGGCCAGCACCGTGATCCGGTCGGCAAGGTCGAACACGACGCCGAGGTCGTGCTCGATCATCACCAGCGTCCTGCCCTCGGTCACCCGGCGGATCAGCGTCACCGCGCGCTCCGTCTCGGCGTGGCTCATGCCGGCCGTGGGCTCGTCGAGCAGCACCGTGGACGCGCCGGAGGCGATCGCGAGGCCGATCTCGAGCGCGCGCTGATCGGCGTAGGCGAGCGCGCCCGCGAGCACGTTCCGGCGCGGGCCGAGCCCGGTGAGCTCCAGCATCGCCTCCGTGCGGGCAGCGAGCGGGCCGTAGCCCCCGACCGGGCGCCAGAAGCAGTGGCCGGCGCCGTTGGCCCGCATCGCGGCGATGCGCAGGTTCTCGAGCACCGTCATGCGCGCGAACAGCGACGTGACCTGGAAGGAGCGCGACAGCCCGAGGCGGCTGATCGCGTGCGGCGCGAGCCCGGTGATGTCCTGCCCGTGCAACAGGATCCGGCCGCCGTCGGGCGCGAAGCGGCCGCTGACTAGATGGAAGAACGTGCTCTTGCCCGCGCCGTTCGGCCCGATCACGGCGTGCCGCTCGCCGGGTGCGATGTCGAGCGTCACGCCCTTGATGATGGCGGTCGCGCCGAAGCTCTTGCAGAGCGCATGCACGCCGAGAGCCGCCGTCACGACACCCCCTGGGCGGCCGCCATCGAAGCCGTCTGGTCCTGCCAGGCCGTCCTCGCGACCGGCCACGTGCGCCGCAACAGGGCGGCACCGGCGAGGAACAACGCGCTTCCGATCGCCCACTGCCAGGGCGCGTGCGGATGCGCCGAGAGGCCCAGCAGAGGACCCGGCGGGATGCCGTCGCGCGCGGCCTGCAGCCGGTAGGCGAGCTCGGCCAGGAACACCACGCCGCCGAGCGCCAGCAGCAGCCCCGGCAGTTGCGCGAGGTAGGACGGGAGCAGCGCGCCCGTCCGGCCGGCGCGGATCAGCGGCGCGTGCGACAGGATGATGCCGGACAAGCCGCCCGGCGCCCAAACCACCGCGGCCATGAACAGCAGCCCGTCATAGAGCTGCCAGGCGTCGGTGATGGTGGAGAGCGCCACCTGCAGGAACGTGACCAGGATGGCGCCGAGCACCGGTCCCCAGAACGTGCCGATCCCGCCGATAAAGGTCATCAGCAGCACCGAGCCCGACGCCTCCGACGAGATGTTGGTCGACGTGGCGATCTCGTCGTTCAGCGCCTGCAGGCCGCCGGCGACGCCGGCGAACATTCCCGACAGCGCGAACACCAGGAAGCGGACGCGCGCCGGATCGTAGCCGACGAAGCCGACCCGCTCGGGATTGTCGCGGACCGCGTTGGCCAGCCGGCCGAGCGGCGTCGCCGTGTAGCGCCACATCAGGAAGGCGCAGAGCAGTGCCCAGGCGGCGATCAGGACGTAGGCATGGAACTGGCTGCCGAAGTCGAGACCGAAGAACTTGGGACCGTTCGAGCGATCGCCGTCGATCCCTTCCTCGCCGCCGAACACGGAGGGGAACATCAGCACGACCGCCGCGAACAGTTCGGCGAGGCCGAGCGTGATCATGGCGAAGGCGGTGCCGCCCCGCCTGGTGGCGACCGAGCCGGCGAGCACGGCGGCAACGAGACCACCGGCGGCACCGCCGAGCGGCAGCAGCGGCATCGGGATCCACCAGCCGGCGCCCGCTTCCCGCATCAGATGCATCGCCGCGTAGCCGCCGAAGCCGAGGAACACGGCGTGGCCGAAATCCAGCATGCCACCCTGGCCGAGCAGCATGTTGAACGACAGCGCGAAGACGATGGCGATGCCCATCCGGCAGAGCAGCGTGAGGCCGAAGCCGCTCGACAGCAGGTAGGGCGCGACGATCGCCGCGAGGGCGGACAGCAGCCATGGGAGGGCTGCCGCCGCGCCGGAGCGCCCGCGCGCGGGCCGGGGAGCAGCGGCGGCGGCGCTCATCGCCCGCGGCCCGGGCGGAAACCGGTCATGTCGATCGCGACCCGAACAGACCACGGGGCCGGAACGCCAGCGTCAGCACCAGGAGCAGATAGGGGACCGACGGTCCGACGCGAGCGATCGTGAGGTTCCACAGGTCGGTCAGGGTGCCGTTGACGTCGACCGTGACGCCGAGCCAGCGGAGCACGTGCCAGAGCGGCAGATCCAGGCTTACCGACACCGTCTGGATCAGACCGATCAGCAACGAGGCGACGAACGCCCCCCAGACCGAGCCGAGGCCGCCCATCACCACCACCGCGAACACGATCGGGCCCAGCGACTGCGCCATGCCCGGCTGGGTGGTGAACGCGTTGCCGGCGATCACGCCCGCGAGCCCCGCCAGCCCGCAGCCGGCCCCGAACACGAGCGTGAACACGCGCGGCACGTCGTGGCCCAGCATCGACACCATGTCCGGGTGGGTCAGCGCCGCCCTTACCACCATCCCGAGCCGGGTCCGGGCGAGGGCGGCGAACAGGGCGACGAACATCGCCAGCGACACCGCCATCATGAAGACGCGGTACGCCGGGTAGGCGGTCTGCCCGACGTGGAACAGCGGGAAGTCGAGCGCGAACGGGATCCGGTAGCCGACCGGGTCCCGCCCCCAGACCAGCGGCACGACCTCGCTGATCACGAACGCGAGGCCGAAGGTGAACAGCAGCTCCGCGACATGCCCGTGGCGATGCAGGCGGCGCAGCCCGTAGCGTTCGACCAACGCCCCGAGCGCGCCCGTCAGCAGCGGGGCGACCACCAGCCCTGGCCAGTACCCGACCAGCAGACTGACCGTGAAGGCGAAATAGGCTCCCAGCATGTAGAAGCTTGCATGGGCCAGGTTCAGCACGCCCATCATGCCGAAGATGAGCGTCAGCCCCGACGATAGCATGAACAGCAGCAGTCCGTAGACCAGCCCGTCGAGCGCCACGATGACGAACTGGTCGGTCATCTCTGACTACGGCAGCAGACGCGCCATCGGCCGGTCCCTCATGCCTCAGGGTGCATCCTTGAACTTGCAGGTGGTCGGCAGCTTCGTGTCCTCGGCATCGATCCGGCTCAGCGTCTTGAAGCCGAGCTTGCTCCCACGGACGAGGTGCGGCTGGCCGGGCTCGAGCTCGCTCACGAACATCGGCTGCAGCAACTGGTGATTGTCGGACCGCATGATCGACGGTCCGAGCGGCGTCGGACGGGACATGCCCGAGAGCACCTTGCCGACCTTGGCCGGGTCCGACGAGTTGGCCTGCTTGATGGCGGCAGCGAGCATGTCGATCTCGTTGACCACGCGCCAGTAGTAGAAGTCGCGATGGAACCGCTTCTGGAAGGCGTCGACCACGTTCTCGATGCCGGGGACGTTGTCGGCCCATTCGCTGATCTGCGCGTCGCCGACGGCGCTGGGACCGGCCGCATCCACGATGACCTGGTCACCGAGATAGTAGGTGAAGAAGCGACCCTTGTAGCCGCTGTCGGCCGCGGCCTTGACCAGGAGTTCCAGATCCTGGCCCCAGTTGCCGGTCACCACGGCGTCGGCGCCGGCGGCCTGGAACTTGGCGACATACGGGGTGAAATCCTTGACCTTGCCGAGCGGCATGCGGTCGGTGCCGACGATCTGGAGGTCCGGGCGCTGGTTGGACAGCATCGACACCGCCGCCTTCTGCACCGACACGCCGAACGAGTAGTCTGGATTGAACACGTAGACCTTGTGCACGTCCTTCTGGCTGATCAGGTATTTCGCGAGCGAGCGCATCTTCATGTCGACGTCGGCGTCGAAACGGAAATGCCACCAGGAGCAGCGGTCGTTGGTGAGTGCCGGATCGACCGCCGCGTAGTTCAGGTACAGGATCGTCTTGTCGGGATTGCGCTTGTTATTCTTTTCCACGCCATCGACGAGTGCGAAGGCCACCGCGGAGCCGTTCCCCTGGGTGATGTAGCGGATCCCGTCGTCTTCCGCCTTTCGCAGCAGCGTGAGCGACTTGGCCGGGCTGACCTCGTTGTCCATCGGGACCAGCTCGAACTTGCGGCCCGGACCGAGCGCGCCGGCGGCATTCGCCCGGTCGATCGCGAACAGGAAATGCTGCTCGCCCAACTGTCCGGTTTCGGCCAGTGGCCCGCTCAGCGGATCGATATAGGCGATCCGTATGGTTTCATCGGCGCGAGCGGCGGTCGCCGCCAGCAGGACGAACACGGCCGCGACGAGACGAGCCAGCATCGAACTTTCCCCCGCCGGGCGGCTTGTCGTGCCGGTTATCGTACCGTTCGCCCTGTGCGCCGTGACATTGAAGCCAGACGTATCCCCGGGTCAATGCCGGCTTGTCGGCAAGTGGTCTCCCGGGCGGGTCGCGCGCGCTGGAGCCGCCCGAGCGCGCCATGGGTCGTGATGGCGACAGACGCTCGATCGGCCGCTTCGGTCACGCCGGTTGTTTCAGCCCGCCGTCGGACCTCTCACCAGCGCGTCAGCTTCGGCAGCAGAACCCGGGCGCACAATGTCACCACCCCGCAGCCGACCGCGTACCAGACCGCGATGTAGAACGGATCGTCCTTCGGGCAGGCGAACACGAACACGAAGGCGCCCCACGCCGCCGCGGTGACGCCGACCGCGAGTGCGCTCGCCGCCGGATCGGTCGTGGCACCTCGTCGCATCAGCAGCCCGAGGCCGACCAGCGGCGGCATCGACAATGCCACCATCTTCCAGACGCAGCTGAGCCCGTTCTGCCAGTCGAGGCGCGCGAGCAGCGCCGGCGCGCCTTCGCGGACCGCGTCGACGATCCACCCGGTCGCGAGACAGATCGCGACCGCGACCAGGATCAGCCGCAGACCGCGTCTCGGCGAGCGTGCGGGATCGAACGAGAGGAGCGCGGTCGGCGCGCCCACCGCCGCGATCAGTCCGAGGCTCGCGAGCTTCCACCAGAAGCTCATCCGATCCATCGCGTGCGGCATGTCGTGCCGCATCAGGCCGACCGTGAGGAACAGCACGAGCTCCAGCGCGAACAGCGCCGCGAGGATCGCGGCCTCGCCGCGGATGCTTCGGCGGCGCACCGGCGCGAGGTCGGAGGCGAGACGATCGACCAGCGTCTCATGCGACATCTTCGTGCCCCCTTTCGTGCTTCCGGGCGATGGAGGCGAGGCGGGCCAGACCACGGTGGATGTTGATCTTCACGAGCGAAGGAGACTGCCCGGTCCTGATCGAGGCCTCCTCGATACTGAACCCCTGCAGCTTGACGAGCTGGATCGCCGCCTGCTGCGACGGCTTGAGTTCGCCGAGCAGGCGCGCGAGCGAGGTCGCGTGGACGACGGTGTCCTCGTGGTCGCCGACGGCGACATCGTCGTCCAGCGCCTCGACCGGAGCGTTCGCGATCTGTCGCAGCCGGTCGATCCACTTGTAGCGCGCGATGGCCGCGAGCCAGGGCCCGAAGGGCCGGTCGGGGTCGAAGGTGTGCCGCTTCTCGTGGATGGCCAGCAACGCGTCCTGGACCGCGTCCTCGACCACGGAAGGCGGCAGGCGATGGGCGTAGAAACGCTTCAGCCAGGCGCAGGCGTGGGCGAGAAGGCGACGATAGGCGCTCGCGTCGCCCGCCTGCGCCGCGCGCATGAGGTCGGCCGCGTCGGGCGGAAGATCAGCTTCCCGCATCAACGCCTTGCGCCGGCGCGAGCATCGGATCCGGCCTCCACTCGGCCGGGAACAGGCGGTGGAGGGACGCGATCTTCGGCAGATCGTAGAGAGCGATGTAGCCGTCGTCCCGGTGCCCGACGAGGAAATTCTGATGATACGGCTCGGCGGGGAAGAAGCCGTGGTCGGTCTCGACTTCCGTCGCGATCGGGCGCGCGAACACGTGCGCCGCGTCGAGCTGCCGGACATAGGCGCTGGCGATCCGGTGCTGGGCCGCCGTCCGCACCCAGAGAACGGAGCGGTACTGGGGCCCTGTGTCGGGCGTCTGCCGGTTGATCTCGGTCGGGTCGCCGGCGACCGAGAAGAAGACGCGGAGCAGCGTCGCGTAGCTCACCTCGCGCGGGTCGAAGGTCACCGCGACGGTCTCCGCGTGCCCGGTGGTCCCGGTGCTGACGGTCTCGTAGGAGGCGGTCGAGGCCGCGCCCCCGTCGTAGCCGGCCGTCGTGCCGGTGACACCGCGGACATGCTGGAACACGCCCTGGACGCCCCAGAAGCAGCCGTCGGAGAAGATCGCCGTCTCGGTCGACGCCGCGGCGTGATCGGAGACCAGGGAAGCAGGCACCTTGAAGGTTCCGGGATCCGCGCCGGAGGCGCGGGCCAGAAGGAGGATCGAGGCGCCGATGCCGATCGCGCCCGCGGCCGCATGTCTCATCGTGATCATCGTCCATTCCCTTCGGAAAGCAGGCGTTTCGGGCAGCGGGTCTCTCAGGCGGGGGTCGGCGTGAACAGGAGCGCGATGCCGTTCATGCAGAAGCGGAGCCCGGTCGGAGGCGGTCCGTCCGGAAACACGTGGCCGAGATGGCTGCCGCAGGTCGCGCAATGGATCTCCGTGCGCTCCATCCCGAGACTGCCGTCCGCCGATCGTGCGACCGCGCCCTGCACGGCGCGGAAGAAGCTCGGCCAGCCGGTGCCGGAATCGTATTTCGCCACCGCGTCGAACACGTGGGTCCGGCAACCGGCGCAGGCGTAGGTGCCCGGCCGCCTCTCGCGGTCGAGCGGGCTCGAGAACGGGAACTCCGTCCCTTGCCGACGCATCACGTCGAACCGCGCCGGCCCGAGCAGATGGCGCCACTCGTCCGTCGTGTGCCGGACCGCGAAGAGGCTGCCGTCGGGCAGCGCGGCCGCGGGCGCGGCGCGGAAGCCGCCACGTGCGAGGCCGAACACGGCGAGGGCGACCGCCCCGACGCCGCCGCCCGCCAGGAGATCCCGCCTCGTCCGGCCCGCCCGCATCATCTGGTTCATGGTCCGTCGTTCCCGTGCCACTCGCGTTCACCATGCTCCGGCTGGTCCCGGCGATCGGTTACACGGGCTGCGGATGATCGTAGCCTGTAACCGGCCGCCGCCGCCCGGAGAACACGGGTATCGGTGGAAGTGGAGAATGGACGTTGGGTGAGCGGGTCAGAAGGCCGAAGGCGCATCCGTTGATGGTCCGCGTCTGTCACTGGGTGGGCGCCGCGGCGCTGCTCTGCATGATCGGCAGCGGGCTGCAGATCTACGACGCGTCGCCGATCCTGCCGATCGTGTTCCCGCAGTGGATGACGCTCGGCGGCTGGCTCGCGGCGGGGGTCGCCTGGCATCTGACGGCGATGTGGGTGCTGGTGGCGGACGGGCTGGTCTATCTCGCCTGGGGGTTCGCGAGCGGCCATTTCGCGCGTGACGTGGCGCCACGCACCCCCCGCGCCCTGCTCCGCGACCTCGGGCTCGCGTTGCGGTTCCGGCTCGGTCATCGGAGCGGACACTACAATGCGGTGCAGCGGCTGCTCTATTCCGGCGTGCTCGTGGTCGCCGTGCTCAGCGTGCTGACCGGGCTCTCGATCTGGAAGCCGGTGCAGCTCGGCTGGCTGACCTGGTGCTTCGGCGGCTACCCGGTGGCGCGGGTGATCCATTTCTCGATGATGTCGGCGATCGTGGCGTTCCTCGCGGTGCATCTCGTGCTGGTGGCGCTTTATCCGCGCACGCTGCCGACGATGATCACCGGCGGCGTGCGCGCCGAGGGCGGCCGGCCGTGAAAGCGCATGGCCGCCAGGCGAGGCTGATCGAACGCCGCTTCGCGTTGAAGAGTGCCCTCTCGCTCGGCGCCGTCGCGATGCTGGGCGGCTGCGACGTCGGCGATCTCTCGACCGATGCCGGGATCGACCGTGTGCTGTGGTCGATGCTGCGTTTCGACGACCGGGTTCAGGCCTGGCTGTTCAGCCGCAAGCGCCTCGCCGCGACCTTTCCCGCGAGCGCGATCACGCGGCCGGCGCGCTTCAACGCCTTCTATCCGGAATACCAGGTGCAGACCGTCGATGCCGCCACGTGGCGTCTGGAAGTGGGCGGCCTGGTCTCGGACCGGACACCGCTGTCGCTCCGAGACTTCCGCATGATGGCCCAGGAAAGCCAGATCACGCGTCACATCTGCATCGAGGGATGGAGCTATATCGGCCAGTGGTCGGGGGTGCCGCTCGGGGACCTGCTGAAGCGCGTCGGGGCGGACCCGAGAGCGCGCTATGTCGGGTTCAAGTGCTTCGACGACTACTGGTCGAGCATCGACATGCCGTCGGCGCTGCAGAGACAGACGATCCTGACGCTCGACTTCGACGGCAAGCCGCTCGATCCGCCGTTTGGAGCGCCGCTCCGGCTTCGGGTGCCGACCAAGCTCGGGTTCAAGAGCCCGAAATACCTGTCCGCCCTCTACGTCACCAACACCAACCCGGGCGGATACTGGGAGAAGCAGGGCTACAACTGGTTCAGCGGGTCGTGAGTGTAACTTCCGGGAAGGGAATGCCGAAGAACGCAGGACCGACCGGTCTGGTCGGGATCCCTCAAGGACCCAGTTCATGACATTTCGATCCATTCTGGCGGCGGCAGTTCTCCTCGGCGGCGTCGGCGCGGCTGCACCCTCGTTCGCGCAATCGGGCGAGACCAGCGCCACCGGTTCCAAAATGACCGGTGGCACGGCTCACGACACGATGACCCGTGGCGGCATGGCGAAGCATTCCGCGGGCGGCGGGAACGGGATGGCGCACGACAGCATGAGCCACGACACGATGAGGCACGGCTCTGGCAGCGGCCAATCCGGCGGCGGCAAGTAGGCACCACGTCCGATCGCGAACCGGGAGAACCGCCGTGATCCGCCTCTTCCATCCCGCGTTCGCGGTCGTGTTCGCGCTCGGCGCCGGCGCCGTGGCGGCGCGTGCGGCGTCTCCCGTCGTGGTCGAGCTGTTCACCTCGGAAGGCTGCTCGTCCTGTCCGCCCGCCGACAGGTTCCTTGCCGAGCTCGCGCGGACCCGTCCCGACGTGCTTCCGCTCGACCTGCATGTCACCTATTGGAACCGCCTGGGCTGGACCGATCCGTTCTCGCTCGACGCGGCGACCGAGCGGCAGGACCGCTACGCCGCGCTGTTCCACGAGGCCGAGGTCTACACCCCGGAAATGGTGATCGACGGCGGAACCGATCTGGTCGGTTCCGACCGGCAGGCGGTGCTCGCGCGGATCGCGTCCGCCGAGAGCGTCGGGCCGGCGCCGGTCGCCCTCGGCCTCGAACGCGGGTCGGACGGACTGACGGTCACCGTCGGAGACGGCAAGGGCAACGGGAGGCTCGTCCTCCTGGGCTTCGATTCCGCGCATGACACCGCGGTCGGCGGCGGCGAGAATGGGGGCCGGACCCTGCACGAGGTGAACGTGGTGCGCTCGATCCGCCAACTCGGCGACTGGACGGGACACCCGCTCACGATCCATGTGGAGCCGCCCGAGGGGCAGCGCGCCGCGATCCTGCTCGAGGGAGATCGGGGTCGCATCCTCGCGGCCTCGGTCGCGGGGTGACGGCATCGTTCGCACGCAGAGCCCACCCGGCGCTGCTGCTCGGCGTCGCCCTCCTCGTGTTCGCGACCAATCTCCAGGGCGTGATCCTGCCCATCCGCGGCCATGAGCGCGGGGCCAGCATGGTGGCGATCGGGCTCTTCTCCTCCGCCTGGTCGGCCGGCTTCGTCACGGCCTGCCTGTTCTCCGGGGCCGTGCTCGGCGCGATCGGCCATGTCCGCGCCTACGCCGTGCTCGCGATCGCATCCGCGGCCGCGGCTCTCCTCTTCGTGCTGGTGCCGCGGGACGGTGCCTGGATCGCGCTCCGGCTGGCCAGCGGGTTCTGCTACGGCGGCGCCTCGGTCATCGTCGAAAGCTGGATCCTGGACGGAGCGGAGCGGGGGTCCGCCTTCGCGACCTACATGATCGCCAATCTCTGCGCCTCGCTCTGCGGGACGCTCAGCCTCGACCTGGTCGACCCGGGGGGCGCGGCGCCGTTCGTGCTCGCCGCCGCGACGCTCGCCCTGTCGCCGTTGCCGGTCGCCCTCGGACGGAAGTCGGCGCCGCCCCCGCTCGCGGCACCGTTCCGCCCGCGGCTGCTCGTGCTGATCCGGCATTCGCCCGAAGCGGCCGTGTTCTGCCTGCTCACCGGCATCGTCACCGGGGCGCTCGGCGGGCTGGCTCCCCTGTTCGGCGCCATGCTGGCGCTCGGCATGACGGGAACCACCCTGATGCTCGCGGCCAATTCGATCGGCGGCGCGCTCGCCTACGCGCCCCTCGGCTTCCTCACCGCGCGTGTCGATCGCGCGAGCCTGCTCGGCATCCTCGCGGGCGTCGGCGTGCTGCTGTGCCTGCCGATCGTCTTCGGCGCGCATCATCTCGGGCCGACGAGCCTGATCCTGCTGCTAGGCGCGCTCGGCTTCGTCCAGTATCCGCTCTACGGACTTGCCGTCGGCCGCGCCTGCGACGATGCGCCGTCCCGCCCGTCCACCGAGATCGCGAGCGAGGCGCTGCTCCTGTTCGGTGCCGGGACGATCGTCGGCCCGATCCTCGGCGGTCAGGTCATGCGCAGCGCGCCGGAGAACCTGTTCGCGATGGTCGGGGCGCTGTTCGCGCTCCTGTTCGTGGTGTCGCAGGGCGGGAGGAGTATCCGCCCGACGACGCCGGTCGGATCCGGCGGCCGGGTTCCGTCACGGTAGGATCGGGGCGCGAACGCTCTCGTTCGTCCTCCGCCGGGCGGGCCGATCGCGTTCAGTGGGCGTGCTCGCTCTCCGCGATCCGCTCGTCCGCCATCGTCCGCCAGGGTGCGTCGGCCGGTGCCGCGGCGACCGCGCGCCTGAACAGCGCCGCACTCGCGGGATCGACCCGACCCGTGGCTCGCGTCCGCGCCTCCGCCGCCTCGACGGCGACGGTCGGATCGAACGAGCCGATCGCGAGCGCGTCGGCGAAGGCATCGGCGGCTGCCGCCCAGTTGTCGCCCGCCGCCTCGGCCTGGCCGAGCAGCAGGTCGCCCTGCCGCGCCTTGTCCGACCCTTTCGGAAGGGCGGCGATGTCGGCGCGAAGCTCGTCGATGATCGCCGCCTGCTCGAGATCGGTCTGCCGCGCCGCCTGCAGGCGCGCCGCCATCGGGGCCGCGGGCAGGCCGGGATGGCCGCCGACGTCGTAGAGCGCGAAGGCCGCGACCGGCACGGCGAGCAGCGTCAGCAGGATCGGCAGGCGCCGCGCCCCGGACGCGGGACGGTCCTCGGCGTCTGCCTCGGCGAGCAGGCGTCGCTGGATCTCGAGCCGCGCCGCCTCGTGCTCCTCGCCTTCGATCAGCCCCGCCTCCCGGTCGCGGTCGAGCCCGTTGAGCCGGAGGCGATGGAGCGAGACGTTCGCCTCGCGCCACCCGACCGCGGCCGGGCGGCGGCGGAGCAGGCGGATCGTCGGCACGAGTGCCAGCAGGCAGGCGATCGCGATCTCGGCGAGTGTCTGCAGCACGTTCAGCGTTCGTCGCCGGCACCGAGCGCCGCGAGCCGCTCGCGCTCGCGGGCGGAGAGCGGCGGCGGCGGCGCGCGCCTGCGGTCGCGTCCGAGGGAGAGGGCGGCGGCGGCGAGGCCCGAGGCGACCGCCAGCACGGGCATCGACCAGAGCAGCAGCGTCGCGGCGTCGAAGGGCGGCGAGAGCCGCACGAAGCTGCCATAGCGCGTCGTCATCCAGCGCATGATCTGACGGTTCGAGCGGCCTTCGGCGACCTGCTCGCGGACGATCCGCCGGAGGTCGCGGGCGAGGTCGGCGCCGGAATCCTCGATGTCCTCGTTCTGGCACACCAGGCAGCGGAGCTGCCGGCCGATCGCCTCGGCACGCTGCTCGGCAACCGGGTTCCGCAGCATCTCGGCCGGGCTTTCGACGGCGACCGCGGCCGCGGGAGCGGCGGCAAGCAGGAGGCCGAGCAGGGCGGCGCGGGGTCGCATCGGTCAGCCGAGACGGGGCAGCAGCTCGGACCGAACGGTGGCGGCGTCGAGCGGTCCGGCGTCGAAATGCCAGCTGATGATCCCGCCGGGATCGATGAGGAAACTCTCGGGCACGCCGGTGACGCCCCAGTCGATCGCGGTGTCGCCGCTCGCGTCCAGCGCCACCCGCGCGTACGGGCTGCCGGTCCGTGCGAGGAAGCCGCCGACATCCGCCGGCTTGTCCTTGTAGGCGATCCCCCAGACCGGAACGCGCGCGGCAAGCGCGGCGATCTCTTGTGCCTCGGCGACGCAGGGGATGCACCAGGACGCGAAGAAGTTCACGAGCACGGGCCGCCGCTGGGCCTGGAGCTCGGTGGACGAGAAGCCGGGCACGCCGCCGACCCCGGGCAGCGCGAATCGGGGCACCGGCTTGCCGAGCACGGGGCTTCCGACCTCGTGCGGGTCGAAGGTGCCGCGCCGCATGTCGGCGAGCATGGCGAGGAAGCCGGCGCCCGCCGCTGCGGCGGCGCCGAGCGGGAGCGCGAACAGGAGGCGTCGCCTCCCCGGCGATGACGGTGCCGTCTCGCTCATCCGGGACGGCTCATTCGGCGACCGGAGGATGGGCGGCCGCGGGACCGAGGGCGCGGCGCGGCGCGGCCGATCGGGCGTGGACGGTCCCGGCGCGGCGTTTCGGCGCGCCGACCCGCGCGCGCCGGTCGGCGAGCGACACCGCGCCGCCGAGCGCCATCAGCAGCGCGCCGAGCCACATCCAGGGTGCGAGCGGGTTGAGATGGAGGCGGAGCACCGCCTGGTCGGTTCCGTCATGGGCGTGCTCGTCGCCGAGCACGGCATAGAGATCGGACAGGAGGTTGGTGTGGATCGCGACCTCGGCGGTGGTCTGGCCCTGCAGCGGGAAGCTGCGGCGGGACGGGTGCAGCGTCGCGACCGTCCGTCCATTGCGCGAGATTTGGATCGTGGCGACCCGTGCCTGGTAGTTCGGGCCGCTCTCGCTCCGCAACGAGACGAAGCGCCAGTCGTCGCCGGCGAGATGGAACACCTGTCCCGGGCGCGCCTCGACGATCCGGTTGGTCGCCTGCGACATGCCCGCGAGACCGGCGAGCGTGATCCCCATCCCGGCATGGGCGAGCGAGGCGCCGAACACCGCGCGCGGCAGCGAGGGCAGGCGCGCGGCGGCATCGCGGAACGGGATCCGGCCGAAGCCCGCGCGGTCGAGCACCGCGTGGAGCGCGCCCGCGACGATCCACGCGGCGAGCGCGAAGGCGACGATCGGGATCGTGCCGCGGACGCCGAAGACCGCGACGAGGGCGGCGGCCAGCGTCGCGACCGACACCCACCAGAGCCGCGCGATCACCGGCGCGAGACGCGCGCGCTTCCAGGACAGCATGGGGCCGAAAGTCATGACCGCGAACACCGGCATCGCCATCGGCACCACCGTCGCGTCGAAAAACGGCTTGCCGACCGAGAGCTTGGCGCCGAACAGCAGGCTCATGAATGGCGGATACATCGTGCCGGTGAGCACGACCGCCGCGATCGAGCAGAGCAGGACGTTGTTCAGCACCAGCGCGCCTTCCCGCGACACGGGTGCGAAGATGCCGCCCGCGACGAGCGACGGCGCCCGCCAGGCGAACAGCGCCAGCGCGCCGCCGATGTCGATCGCGAGCAGGGCCAGGATGAACACGCCGCGGGTCGGGTCGTTGGCGAAGGCGTGCACCGAGTTCAGGATGCCGGAGCGGACCAGGAAGGTGCCCGAAAGCGACAGCGAGAAGGTGGCGATCGCGAGCAGCACGGTCCAGATCTTCAGCGCTTCCCGCTTCTCGACGACGATCGCGGAATGGATCAGCGCGGTGCCGGTGAGCCAGGGAAGAAGCGACGCGTTCTCGACCGGATCCCAGAACCAGTAGCCGCCCCAGCCGAGGTCGTAGTAGGCCCACCAGGAGCCGAGCGCGATCCCGCAGGTGAGGAAGCACCAGGCGGCCACCGTCCACGGCCGCACCCAGCGTCCCCATGAGGCATCGACCCGTCCCTCGATCAGGGCGGCGACCGCGAAGGCGAACGGGACGGCGAACCCGACATAGCCCGTGTAGAGGATCGGCGGATGGAAGGCGAGGCCGGGGTCCTGCAGCAGCGGGTTCATGCCCTGGCCATCGGTCGGCGGCGGCCACACGCGGTCGAACGGGTTCGAGGTGAGCAGGCAGAACAGCAGGAAGCCCGCCGAGACGAAGCCGAGCACGCCGATCACCCGTGCCCGCAGCGGCGACGGCAGGTGGCGCCCGAAGCCGGCGACGGCGGCGCCGCAGATCGCGAGGATCAGGCACCAGAGGACGATCGACCCCTCGTGGTTCCCCCAGGTCCCGGTGATCTTGTAGAGCAGCGGCTTGGCCACTGCCGAATTCTCCACGATGTTCTGCACCGAGAAGTCGCTGGTGACCGCGGCCGACACCAGGCAGGCGGCGGCGAGCAGGATCGCGAAGAGCTGGCCGAAGGCGAGAGCGGGTGCCGCTGCCATCATCCGCGCGTCACGGAGGCCGGCGCCCCAGATCGGGATCACCGTCTGCGCGCAGGCGAGGCAGCAGGCGAGGCTGAGGGCGAAGCGGCCGAGTTCGGGGCCGAGAAGTGTCGTCATCAATCCATCTTCATGGCCGTTTTCGCGGGCGTCCCGCTGGCCGTGTCCGTCCTGCCGGGTCCGCGGGCGACCGTCATGTCGTCCCACGACGCGGCGCTCGGCGGCGGGCCGAACCGCGGGTTCCATTTGCCGGCGTGCCTCAGGGCCTCGGCCACGTCCTTCGGCATGTAGGTCTCGTCGTGCTTGGCCAGGACCTCGCTCGCCCGGAACAGGCCGTGCGGCCCGACGGTGCCGATCGCGACCACGCTCTGCCCTTCGCGGAACAGGTCGGGGAGGATGCCGACATAGGCGACCGGAAGCGCCGCCTGGCCGTCGGTCACCGAGAAGCGCGCGACCGGCGTCCCGTCCTCGTGCGCGAGGTGCAGCGATCCGGCGACCACCATGCCGCCGAGCCGGATCGCGCGGTCGGAGGCGGGCGGATGGGCCTCCACCTGGCTCGGTGACATGAAGAAGGTGATGTCGGAGCGGAACGCCGCGAGCGACAGCGCGGTCGCGGTTCCGAACCCGCAGAAGCAGGCGCCGAGCAGTGCCATGCGTCGGGATTTGCGCGTCATCGGGAGACCCGGATCACGGGCGGACGCGCCCCAGACCCGCCTCGACGGCAGCGAGACGGCGCCTCGCGCGCACGATCCGGAGGCTGGCGGCGATCCCGAGCCATGCCGCGAGTGCCAGGGTGACCCCGTACGAGCCGGCGATGAACGGGAGGTATCTCACCGCGCTTCGGCCGATGCCTGGGCGAGCAGGAGCGAGCGGACCCGCCGCTCCATGACGGCGCTACGGAGCCGGGCGTTGACGATCGCCGCGAAGCCGAGCGTGAAGCCGAGGGCCGAGATGAAGAGCGGCCAGAGCATGCCGACATACATGGTCGGCGCGCCGGTCAGCGTGATGCTGTCGGGCTGGTGCAGCGTGTTCCACCACTGCACGGAATACTTGATGATCGGCAGGTCGACGGCGCCGGCGACCGCGAGGATCGCGCCGGCGCGCGCGCCGCGCTGCCAGTCGTCGAAGGCCCGCATCAGCGCGACGTGGCCGAGATAGAGGAAGAACAGCACCAGCATCGACGTGAGGCGCGCGTCCCACACCCAGTAGGCGCCCCACGTCGGCCGCCCCCAGAGCGAGCCGGTGACGAGGCAGGCGGCGGTGACCGCGGCGCCGACCGGCCCGATCTCGTAGGCCGCGAGGTCGGCGAGGGGATGGCGCCAGATCAGCGACGCCACCGAGCAGGCGGCGAGCGCCGCATATCCCGACATCGACAGCCAGGCGGTCGGCACATGCACGTACATGATCCGGACCGCGTCGCCCTGCTGCCAGTCCGCGGGCGAGAAGAACAGGCCCCAGACGAGTCCGACCGTCGTGAGCAGGAGTGCGGGCCAGGTCAGGAACGGCTGGAGACGCGCGCCGACGCGCAGATACTGGCCCGGGTTCGCGAACCGGTGGAGGCTCCACCGTCGGCGTGGCGCGGATTGCGGGCGGGCGGCGGCGGTGACCACGCCCCACGCATACTCCGGACCCGCGCCGGGCGTCCACGAACAGTTGAAGATCGCCATCGCAACGGTTCGGTGCGGCCGTGACGGACGGGCGCCGCCGATCTAGGATCGGGGTTCCACGTTCGGTGGAGACGGAATTGCTGTTCATGATCCTGGGACGGGACAGGCCGGCAAGCCTCGACGTCCGGATGGCGACGAGGCCGCAGCACATCGCCTATCTGCAGACCTATGCCGAGCGTCTCGTGCAGGCCGGCCCGCTGCTCGATTGCGACGGCCGCCCGTGCGGCTCGCTGCTGATCGTCGACGTGCCGGACCGGCCGACCGCGGAGGGCTTCGCCGACAGCGATCCCTACACGAAAGCCGGCCTGTTCGAGAGCGTCGTCATCCGCCAGTACCGGACCGTGTTCCGGGACGGCGCCGTGGTCGACTGAGCGGTGCCCGGCTCCGCGGCGTCCTTCTGGCTGCTGAAATCCGAGCCCGACGCGTTCTCCTGGGCGCAGCAGGTCGCGAACGGGGTCGAGCCCTGGACCGGCGTGCGCAGCCATCAGGCGAAGCGGAACCTGCTGGCGATGCGTCGCGGCGACCTCGGCTTCTTCTACCATTCGAACACCGGCCGG
This sequence comes from uncultured Acetobacteraceae bacterium, assembly GCA_964249405.1. Classification (GTDB taxonomy): domain Bacteria; phylum Pseudomonadota; class Alphaproteobacteria; order Acetobacterales; family Acetobacteraceae; genus CAXTPV01. The sequence continues at coordinate 28,033 of CAXUBX010000038.1, forward strand.
GAGATCGTGGGCGTGGTCGAGGTGGTGCGGGACGCCTATCCCGATCCCACCGCCGCGGCGGGTGGCGACTGGGTCGCGGTCGATGTCCGCGCGGTCGAGCCGGTCCCGCGGCCGGTGACGCTCGCCGCGGTCAGGAAGGAGGCGTCGCTCCGGGACTTCGCGCTGGTGCGGCAATCGCGTCTCTCGGTGGTCCCCGTCAACGCGACCGAATGGGCGGTGCTCCGGCGCATGGGGGGACTTGCCTGACGGCGAGGCTTGCGCCTCTGTCTTGGCGGTAGGGAGGACGACGATGGCCATCCACGAAGCCGGTCCCGACGCCTGGGACGAGCCCGTCTTTCACGTGCCGCCGGAGATCGCCGACCGCGCGGTGGTCAATGCGCGGACGTTCCAGTTGATGACCAATCACGCCAAGGAACGGCCGGACGACTACTGGGCCGAGCAGTGCAGGCGCATCGCCTGGCGCCGCGAGCCGACGCTCGCCGACCAGTCGGACTTCGGTGGCGAGGTCCGCATCGCCTGGTTCACGGACGGGACGCTGAACGTCACGGAATCCTGCCTCGATCGCCATGCGGCGGCCGATCCCGACCGCGTCGCACTGATCTGGGAAGGCGACGACGAGGCGGCCCCGCCCGAGCGCATCACCCGGCGCGAACTGCTGGCCCGCGTGTGCCGTCTCGCCAACGCGATGAAGCGCCTCGGCATCGGGCGCGGCGACCGCGTCGGGATCTACATGCCGATGGTCCCCGAGGCGGTGATCGCCATGCTCGCCTGCGCCCGGATCGGGGCGGTGCACGCGGTGATGTTCGCGGGGTTCTCGCCCGAGAGCGTCGCGAAGCGGCTCGCCGATTGCGGCGCCGTGCTGCTGGTGACCGCCGACGAGCTCCGCCGCGCCGGCAAGCGCGTGGCGCTCAAGCGGCTTGCCGACGAGGCGATGGCGGCGGCCGGCACCGTGCGGCACGCGATCGTGGTGGAGGCGACCGGCGCCGACGTGCCGATGACCGAGGGTCGCGACCTCGCCTACGCGGCGCTGGTCCGCGACGAGGCGCCGTCCTGCGATCCCGAGGAGATGGCCGCCGAGGACCCGCTGTTCATCCTCTACACGTCCGGCAGCACCGGCGCGCCGAAGGGCCTCGTGCACACCTGCGGCGGCTATCTCGTCTGGGCGTCCTACACCCACGAGATCGTCTTCGACTACCGGCCGGGCGAGGTCTACTGGTGCACGGCGGATGTCGGATGGATCACCGGCCACTCGTACCTCGTCTACGGTCCGCTCGCGAACGGGGCGACCGTGCTGGTCTTCGAGGGCACGCCGGCGCATCCCGATCCCGGCCGCTGGTGGCGGGTCGTCGACCGCCACCAGGTCGCGCTGTTCTACACGGCTCCGACCGCGATCCGCGCGCTCATGCGCTTCGGGCCCGCGCCGGTGCAGGCGGCGCGGCGCGACAGCCTCCGCATCCTCGGCAGCGTGGGCGAGCCGATCAACCGCGAGGCGTGGCTCTGGTATCATTCGGTGGTGGGCGACGACCGCTGTCCGATCGTCAACACCTGGTGGCAGACCGAGACCGGGGGGGTCATGATCTCGCCGCTGCCGGGCGCCACCGCGCTCCGGCCGGGATGGGCCGCGTTGCCGCTGCCGGGCGTGCTGCCCGCCCTGGTCGATGCGGAGGGCAGGCCGGTGGAGGGCGCCGGCGAGGGCCAGTTGGTGATCACCAGAAGCTGGCCCGGTCTCGCGCGCACGATCCACGGCGACCATGACCGGTTCCGGCGGATCTATTTCGAGCCGCATCCCGGCTTCTACACGTCGGGCGACGGCGCGAAGCGGGACGCCGACGGCTCGTACTGGATCACCGGGCGGGTGGACGACGTGCTGAACGTGTCGGGCCATCGGATCGGCACCGCCGAGGTGGAAACCGCCCTCGCGCAGGATCCCGACGTGGTCGAGGCGGCGGTGATCGGGGTGCCGCACGAGATCAAGGGCGAGGCGCTTCATGCCTACGTCATCCTTCGCGGCGGCGTGGAGGGCGATCCGGAACTCGAGCGCCGTCTCGCCGCGTCGGTGCGCCAGGCGATCGGCGGCTACGCGGTGCCGGATCGGATCCAGTTCGCGCCCGACCTGCCGAAGACCCGGTCGGGCAAGATCATGCGACGCATCCTCCGAAAGATCGCGTCGGGCAACGTGGATGATCTCGGCGACATCAGCACGCTCGCCGATCCGGGGGTGGTGAGCGCGCTGCTGGACGGGATCGGGCGCCTTGGAG
>CAXUBX010000039.1:0-29809 GCA_964249405.1 uncultured Acetobacteraceae bacterium
CCGTAACGAAAAGATCAACGCCAAGATCCGCGAGCATAGCCTGGGCCGCGTGCCCAACATCCTGGTGGTCGGCCGGCGCGAGGCGGAGGAGCGCACGGTCGCCCTCCGCCGCCTCGGCGGTGCGGCCGAGGCGCGCTAGCACGCGGCCGTGCGCGGCGTGGGCCCGCCAGTCGGCGGGTTCGAGGATGGCGGCGAGCGAGAGCGACGCCCGCGCCGCCTCGATCTCGCCGAGGGCTGCGAGGGCCAAGCCGAGCACGACGTGGTAGTGACCGGTGCGCGGTTTCGCCCTGAGCGCGCGGCCGATGAGCGCCACCGCCTCGGCGTGGAAGCCGCGCTCATGGGCGAGGCAGCCGAGCCCGTGCCAGGCATCGGCGGCGCCGGCATCGGCGGCGAGCACGCGCCGGTAGGCGTCCTCGGCGCCGGCGAGATCGCCCGCCGCGTGCAGCCGGCGCGCGGCGGCGACCGCCGCTGTCCGGTCCGGGCGACGGACCGTCATCGCGATGACGCCCCGGTCAAGGGTCGTCCCGCCCGGTGAGACGCCGAAGCGTGTCGGCGAGATCGGGGCGGATCGCGAGCGTGCGCCCGTCGATCGCGGCGATCGGCCGGATGCCGGCGCTGCTCGCGAGGAACCCGGCCTCGGCCGCCGCGAGCGCGGCGTCGGTGATCGTGGCCTCGGCGAGGCCGGCGCGCTCGATCAGCAGCGCGCGCCGGATCCCGGGAAGCGCGCCGTCGGCGACCGGGGGTGTCATCAGCCGGCCGGCCGAGAGGAGCAGGAGGGTGGCGGCGCTCGCCTCGGCGAGACGGCCCGCGCCGTTCCGGAGCAGCGCGTCGTCGGCTCCGCGCTCCGCCGCCTCGAGCCGGGCGAGCACGCCGTCGCCGTAGTTCAGCGACTTGATCCGCGAGAGCGGCGAGTGCTCGTTCCGGCGCGTCGCGGTCGCGACCACGAGCCGGACCGGGGTCTCCGGCGAGCCGCCCGACCCCGCGGTGATGACCGTCGTCGGACGCGGCGCCTCGGGGGGAAGCAGGCCGCGCGCGGCCGGCCCGCGGGTCAGCGTCAGGCGGGCGACGCCGTCGCCGTCCGGGGCGTGCGCCGCGGCGAGCGTCAGGAACGCCGCCCGCAGCGCCGCGTCGTCCCAGGGCAGCGCGAAGCGGAGCGTCGCCGCGCCGCCGCGGAGGCGGCCGAGGTGTCGGGCCAGATGGCAGGGCCGGCCGCGGTGGAGGCGGACCGTCTCGAACACGCCGTCGGCGAGCGTGAAGCCGCGGTCGTCCGGCGCGATCCGCGCGGTCGCCGCGTCGAGCAGCGCGCCGTCCTGCCAGACGAGCGTGCCGGGGACCGGCATCAGGCGTCCTCCGCGCCGAAGATCCGGAGCAGCGGGGCGAGCTTGACCCACAGTTCCTCGTGTTCCGCCTCGGGCTCGGATTCCGCGACGATGCCGCCGCCCGCCGCGGCGGTGATGGTGTCCGGCCCGATCACCAGCGTTCGGATCACGATCGAGCTGTCCATCGCGCCGTCGAAGCCGATCGCGACCACCGCCCCGCAATACGGACCGCGCGCGGACGCCTCGACCTCGTCGATGATCTCCATCGCGCGGATCTTCGGCGCGCCGGTGACCGAGCCGCCGGGAAAGGCGGCGCGCAGGAGATCGACGGCACCGAGCCCCGGGCGCAGCCTCGCCTCGACCACCGAGACGAGGTGGTGGACCGTGCTGAACGTCTCGACGGCGCGGAGCACCGGAACTCGGACGCTGCCGAGCTCCGCGACGCGGCCGAGATCGTGCCGGAGCAGATCGACGATCATCAGGTTCTCCGCGGCGTCCTTCGCGCTGGCGGCGAGCTCGTCGCGGAGCGCCGCGTCGAGCACGGGGTCGGGATCGCGCGGCCGGGTTCCCTTGATCGGGCGGGTCTCCACCCGGCCGGCGGTGTCGAGGCGAAGGAAGCGCTCGGGCGACACGCTCGCGAGCGCGGCCTCGCCGATCCGGAGAAAGGCCGCGAAAGGCGCCGGCGCCGCGCGGCGGAGCCCGAGATGGATCGCCGCGTCCTGGAGGCCGTGCGGTCGGGCGGCGGCGACGCGCATCGTGACGTTGGCCTGGAAGATGTCGCCGGCCCGGATGAGCTCGAGCACGTGTCGGACGCGCGCGCGGTGCTCTGCCCTGGTGAGCTCCGGACGCCAGTCGAGGCGGGGAAGCGTCGGGTCCGGCGGCGGCGGCGGGCGATCGAGGAGGGCGGCCAGCTCGTCCGCCCGATGTTCGGCCCGGCGCTCCCGGGCGCGCCCGCTCGCCTCCGGGAAACCCGACGAGAGCACCCAGCAGCGTCGCGCGAGGTGGTCGAAGCCGAGCACGACGTCGAACAGGGCGACGTGGAGGTCCGGGACGCCGGGCTGCGGGGCATGGCGGCGCGGCAGGGCTTCCAGCCAGGTCCCGAGCTCGTAGCCGAGCAGGCCGATCGCGCCGCCGCGAAACGGGACCGGGCCGAGCGCCGGCGGCAGACGCCACCGCGCGAGCTCGCGGTCGAGCGCCTCGAAGGGGTCGGACGGCACCGCGACGCCGTCGATCGTCACGGTGCGTCCACGCGCCTCGATGGTCCGGAACGGGCGGACGGCGAGCGTGCTGAACCGGCTTCTCGGGTCGCCCGACGCCACCGCGCTGTCGAGCCAGGCGAGGCCCGGCTCCGACCGGAGGCGCTGGAACGCCGCCTCCGGCTGCCGCCACCCGAGCTCGCGGACGACCAGCACGGGATCGGCTGTCGGATCCGGATCGCGCACGGGCGTGGATCGCCTCCTTCGAGCGGCACTGGCGAACGGCAACGGTGCGGTGCTTTGCATGCGGCGCGGGATCCGTCACCATCGGTGCTCGCAATCCGCTGTCGTGGCTGCCCGGGAGACCCCATGGACCTGCCTGCTTCCACCTCGACCGGGACGGAGGCCTACGGGCGCCTCGCCGCCCGTTTCGCCCGGATCGCGACGATCGACGAGGCGAACGCGGTGCTGTCGTGGGATTGCTCGGCGATGATGCCGGAAGGCGGCTCGGCCGCGCGCGGCGAGCAGATGGCGACGCTGGCCGGTCTCGCCCACGAGATGCTGGTCGGCAACGAGACCGAGGACGCGCTCGGCGAGGCCGCGTGCGAGGCGGACACCGCGGAGAGCCGCAATCTGGAGCTGATGGGCCACCTGTTCCGCCGGGCACGCGCGGTGCCGGGCGAACTCGTCGAGGCGAAGGCCCGGGCGGGGAACGCCTGCGAGCTCGTCTGGCGGGGCGCGCGCGCGGAGAACGACTGGGCGCGCGTCGCCGGACCGCTCGCGGCCGTGGTGGCGCTGGTGCGGGAAGAGGCCGGCCTGCTCGGGAGTGCGCTGTCGCTCGCGCCCTACGACGCGCTGATGGACGGGTTCCAGCCCGGCGTCACCGCGACCGAGGTCACGACGATCTTCGCGCGCTACGAGCGCTTCCTCGGCGAGGCGCTGCCCTTGATCGAGCGCCGCGAGGCGTCGCTCCCGACGGCGATACCGCTTCCCGTGCCGGTCACCGAGGACCGGCAGGAGGCGCTCTGTCGCGCGCTCGCCGCCGGCGCCGGCCTCGACTTCGACCATGCGCGGCTCGACCGCTCGCTCCACCCGTTCTGCGGCGGAACGCCGGACGACGTCCGGATCACCACCCGCTACGACGTGAACGAGCCGAGCCGCGCGCTGATGGGCGTGCTGCACGAGACCGGCCATGCCCTCTACGAGCGCGGCCTGCCGGCAGCCTGGCGGCGCCAGCCGATCGGCGCATCCGCCGGAATGGCGGTGCATGAAAGCCAGTCGCTGATCGTCGAGATGCAGGCCTGCCGCTCGGACGCCTACCTCGCGTGGCTCGGTCCGGTGATGGCGGATCGCTTCGGCGGCGGCGGCTCGCCGGCCTACGCCGCGGCGAACCTCGCCCGGTTGTGGCGTCGCGTCGAACGGACGCTGATCCGCGTCGACGCCGACGAGGTGACGTATCCCGCGCACGTGATCATGCGGTTCCGGTTGGAGCAGGCGCTGGTCGACGGCTCGCTCGCGGTCGCCGACCTGCCGGGAGCGTGGGCGGACGGGCTCGACGCGATCCTCGGGATCCGGCCGGCCGACCATCGGACCGGCTGCCTCCAGGACATCCACTGGTACATGGGCCTGTTCGGCTACTTCCCGGCCTACTCGCTCGGCGCGATGGCGGCGGCCCAGCTGATGGCGTCCTGCCGGCTTTCGGCGCCGGGGCTCGACGAGGCGCTCGGCCGCGGCGACCTGTCGCCGCTCCGATCCTGGCTCGCGGCCAACGTCCACGGGCTCGGGCATCGGCACGAGTTCGCCGCGCTGCTCCGGCGGGCGACGGGCGCTCCGCTCGATCCCGCCTTCTTCATCGACCATCTCCGCCGACGCTATCTCGGCGCGGAATGAGCGGGTCGAGCCCGTGGGCGGTCAGCGGAACAGGTCCTGGCGTATCGGGACCATGTCGGTCGCGGCGACACTGATCGTGCCGGCCGCGAACACCACCACCATGCCCGCCACGAGAAGAAGACGAGCCATCGCCGGAGCTCCCTCTGCATCGACCGTTGCCGCGGACATCCTGCCGCCGCGACCTTTCAAAGCGGTTGACGGCACGCCGGTTCGGCTCACGCTCCGGCGGGCTCCGCATCCGGCGCACGCGGGGGCCGCATGACCGGAACGAGGCGCCGCGGCGGACGTGCCGCGACCGTGGCGAGGCACCTGCTCCTGCTCCTGATCGGCGTCCCCCTCGCCGGCGCCGCGCCGGCGCTCGACCTCGTCGCCAGCACGCCGGGACCGCTCTGGAACGGCGTCGCGGAGGCCGACGGCCGGATCTTCGTCGAGTTCCCCCGCCTCGATCCGGGCAAGCCGAACCCGTCGGTCGCGGTGCTCGGGCCGGACGGCACGCCGATCCCCTACCCGGGCGGCGGCTGGAACAGCTGGAAGCCGGGTGCCGACCCGTCGCACCGCTTCGTGTCGACCAACGCGATCCATGTCGGACCGCACGGTGATCTCTGGGTGGTGGACAACGGCGCGGTCGGGTTCATCGGCAAGCGCGCGGTGCCCGGCGCCGCCAAGATCGTGGTGATCGATCCGAGGACGAACCAGGTCACGCGCATCTACAAGGTGCCGGGAACGGCGCTCCGCGCGAAGAGCGCGATCGACGACATCCGGTTCAACGGCGCCCATGCCTACATCACGGACGCGGGTGCTCCGGGCCTCATCGTGCTCGATCTCGCCACCGGGGCGATGCGCCGCGTGCTCGATGGCGACCGGTCGACCACCGCGCGGCGCCCGGCGATCATCGACGGCAAGATCCTTCGCGGGCCCGACGGCAAGCCGGTCGCGATCAACGCCGACCAGCTCGAGGTGACGCCGGACGGCAGCACCCTCTACTTCCAGCCGCTGCCCGGCCCGCTCTACCGCATCCCGACCAAGCTGCTCGACGACGACACGATCAAGCCGGCGGCCCTCTCGGCGGCAGTCGAGTTCTGGTACAACACCCCGTCGCTCGGAGGCACCGCGATCGACGGCAAGGGCAACCTCTATCTCGACGACCTCGGATCGGACTGCGTGCTCGAGCTGACGCCGGACCGGCATCTTTCGCTGCTGGTGCGCGACCCGAGGCTGCACTGGCCCGACGCCCCGGCCTTCGACGGGCACGGCAACCTCGTGATCCCGGTGGCACAGATCGACCGTGCCCCGCCCTTCAACAACGGCCGGAGCGCGATCGTCGAGCCGTTCCAGATCTTCTCGCTCCACGTCGGCGCGAACCGTCCGGCGAACCAGTAGCGCCACGCATGCGCTACATCTCGACACGCGGGCGGGCGGACGCGCGGGACTTCGCCGGGGTCCTGCTGGCGGGGCTGGCCGAGGATGGCGGCCTCTTCGTGCCGGAACGCTGGCCCGCGCTCGACGCCGACGAATGGCGCGCCCTCCGCCCGCTGGCCTACCCGGCGCTGGCCGCGCGGATCCTCGCGCTGTTCGCGGGCGACGCGATCGCGCCCGCGGTGCTCTCCCGGATCACCGCCGAGGCCGTGCGGGGCTTTGCCCATCCGGCGGTGGCCCCGCTGGTGCAGCTCGACCACGAGCTGTGGTCGCTGGAGCTGTTCCACGGACCCACCCTCGCCTTCAAGGATCTCGCGATGCAGGTCCTCGGGGGCCTGTTCGAGCATGTCCTCGGTCGGGACGGCCGTCGCGTCACGCTGGTGGGCGCGACCTCCGGCGACACCGGGTCCGCCGCGATCGAGGCCTGCCGCGACCGCGCGGCGATCGACATCGTGATCCTCCATCCCGAGGGACGCACCAGCGAGGTGCAGCGGCGGCAGATGACCACGGTGGCCGCGGCGAACGTCGCGAACCTTGCGGTCCAGGGAACCTTCGACGACTGCCAGGCCCTGGTGAAGGCGATGTTCGCGGACGCGCCGTTCCGCGACGCGTTCGGCCTCTCGGCGGTGAACTCGATCAACTGGGCGCGGATCGCGGCCCAGATCCCCTATTACGTGTTCGCCGCCCTCGCCCTCGGCGCGCCGGACCGGGAGGTCGACTTCGCGGTGCCGACCGGCAATTTCGGCAACGTGCTGGCCGCCTGGGCGGCCCGCCGCATGGGGCTGCCGATCCGCTGCCTCGCGATCGGCTCGAACCGCAACGACATCCTGGCGCGCTTCCTCGCCGCCAACGACATGAGCGCCGCCGCGGTGCACCCGACCCTCTCGCCGTCGATGGACATCCAGGTCAGCTCGAACTTCGAGCGCCTGCTGTTCGAACTGCTCGGCCGGGACGCCGACGCGTTGCGCTCGGCGATGGGAAGGTTCCACGACCGCCGGCGAATGGAGGTCCCGGACGCGGCCTGGCGGGAGGCGACGGGCCTGTTCCGCGGCGTGGCCCTCTCCGACGAGGAGACGCTCGCGTCGATGCGCCGTCTCCACGCCACCGGCCATCCCTGCGACCCGCACAGCGCGATCGGCGTCGAGGCGGCGCGCCGGCACCGGACGCCGGGCCGCCCGATGATCGCGGTCGCGACCGCGCATCCGGCGAAATTCCCGGACGCCGTGCTTGCCGCCACCGGTGCGGCACCGGCGTTGCCGCCCCATCTGCACGACCTGTATTCGCGGCCGGAGCGCTACGCGGTCGTGCCGAACGCGCTCGAAGCGGTCGAGCAGGCGGTGCGCTCCCATGCGCGCCGCAACGTCGCCTGACACCGGCCCGACCCCCGACCTCGACACTGGAAGCCCACGCATGGACGAGAGCATCAACGTCACCCGCCTTCCCTCCGGCCTGATCGTCGCGACCGAGCGGATGGACCGTGTCGAGACCGTCTCCCTCGGCGCCTACGTGGCGAGCGGCACCCGGCACGAGGACGCGTCCGAGAACGGGGTCAGCCATTTCCTCGAGCACATGGCGTTCAAGGGAACCGCCACCCGCTCGGCCGCCGCGATCGCCGAGGAGATCGAGAATGTCGGCGGCCACATCAACGCCTACACGGCGCGGGAGCAGACCGCCTACTACGTCAAGCTGCTGAAGGAGGACCTGGCGCTCGGCGCCGACATCATCGGCGACATCATGACCCATTCGGTGTTCGCCCCGGACGAGGTCGAGCGCGAGCGCGGCGTGATCCTCCAGGAGATCGGGCAGGCGAACGACACCCCGGACGACATCATCTTCGACCATTTCCAGGAGGTCGCGTTTCCGGGCCAGCCGATGGGACGCCCGACCCTCGGCACCGACGCGCTGATCCGCGACATGGCGCGCGACACGATCCGCGGCTACATGGGGCGCCACTACGCGCACGGGAACGTCGTGGTGGCCGCCGCCGGCAATCTCCGGCACGGCGACGTCGTCTCGCTGGTCGAGCGGCACTTCCGTGATCTCCCCGGCGCGATGCCGGGCTCGCCCGCGCCCGGACGCTACGAGGGCGGCGAGTTCCGCGAGGCGCGCGATCTCGACCAGGTCCACGTCGTGCTCGGCTTCCCCTCGGTCGCCTATGCCGACCCGGACTACTTCCCGGTGATGCTGCTCTCGACGCTGCTCGGCGGCGGGATGTCGTCGCGCCTGTTCCAGGAGATCCGCGAGAAGCGCGGCCTCGTCTATTCGATCTACTCGTTCAGCGCGCCGTTCATCGATGGCGGGCTGTTCGGCATCTACGCCGGCACCGGCGAGGAGGAGGCGGCCGAGCTCGTGCCGGTGACGCTCGCCGAGCTTCTCGCGGTGCAGAACAAGGTCGGGCGGGACGAACTGGAGCGCGCGCGGGCGCAGGTGAAGGCGGGGCTGCTGATGTCGCTCGAGAGCACGGGCGGACGCTGCGAGCAGATCGCCCGCCAGCTCCAGGTGTTCGGCCGGGTCATCCCGACCGCGGAGACGGTGGCGCGGATCAACGCGGTCGGGCTCGACGACGTCCGGCGCGCCGCTTCCCGCCTGTTCCGTGCCAGACCGACCCTCGCGGTGCTCGGGCCGGCGGACAAGGTGCCCGGCGTCGCCGCGGTCGCCGAGCAGCTCGCGGCATGACGACGCCAGGCGGTTCGGCGGAGGACGCGCTCGACCGGGTCTCGGGTCTGCTCGCCCGCGCCCGCGCGCACGGCGCCGACGCGGCCGACGCGGTGTTCGTCTCCGACGTCTCGGTCGGCGTCGGCGTCCGGAACGGCGTCGCCGAGCATGTCGAGCGCTCCGAGAGCCAGGATCTCGGGCTTCGGGTGTTCGTGGGGCAGCGGGCGGCGATCGTGTCGGCGGGACGGCTCGAGCCGCGCGATTTCGACCGGCTCGCCGAGCGCGCGGTCGCGATGGCGCGCGTGGTCCCGGAGGACCGGCATTCGGGGCTTGCCGGCACCAGCGGTCGCGCGGATGCGGCCGGGCTCGACCTCGCCGACGATGCCGAGCCCGACGTCGCTTCCCTGACCGCGCGCGCGCTCGAGGCCGAGGAGGCCGCGCTCGCGGTCCACGGGGTCACCCAATCGGGCGAGGCTTCGGCCGGGTTCGGGCGGACCTCGATCATCCTCGCGACCTCGGACGGGTTCGCCGGCGCCTACCGCCGGACCGGGCATTCGGTGGGGGCAAGCGCGCTGGCCGGCAGCGGAACCGGGATGCAGCGCGACCACGACAGCCATTCCGCCGTGCACCTTGCCGACCTCGACGCGGCTTCGGCGATCGGGCGGAGCGCGGGCGAGAGGGCGACGACGCGGCTCGACCCTGTCCGGCCGCGGACCGGACCCCGCCCCGTGGTCTTTGACCCGCGCGTCGCCGGCAGCCTGATCGGTCACCTGGTGGCTGCGGCGAACGGGAGCGCGGTCGCGCGCGGCACGTCTTTCCTCAAGGACCGGCTCGGCGAGCGGATCATGCCCGAGGGAATCACCATCCGCGACGACCCGCGACGCCGCCGCGGCCTCCGGTCCCGCCCGTTCGACGGCGAGGGGACGGCGACGGCGCCGCTCGCGATCGTCGAGGACGGGGTGCTCCGGACCTGGCTGCTCGACACCAGGAGCGCCCGCATCCTCGGGCTCCGCTCGACCGGCAGCGCCGCGCGGGGAACGTCGGGACCGCCCTCGCCTTCGGCGACCAACCTCACGCTCGAGGGCGGCAGCGTGACGCCGGCCGAGCTGATGGGCGACATCGCCGACGGGATCTACGTGACCGAGCTCCTCGGCTCGTCGGTCAACGGGATCACCGGCGACTACAGCCGGGGTGCGGCGGGGTTCGCGATCCGGAACGGGGCGCTGGCCGAGCCGGTCGCCGAGATCACGATCGCGGGCAACCTCCTCGACATGTTGCGCGCCCTCACGGCGGCGAACGACCTCGTGATCCGGCGCGGAACCGACAGCCCGACGGTCCGGATCGACGGCATGACGGTGGCGGGCGCCTGACCCGCCGCGACCCCGGGGCCCTGATCGTCCTCGCCCCGATCGTCCTCGCGCTCACCGTCCTGCTCGCGGGTGTGGGGCCGGCCGAGGCGCGGGCCGGAAGCGGGCTATCGGTGGGCAGCCGTGGCAGCCACAGCGTCCTCGCCGTGCCGCGGACCCCGTCGACCCCGTTCGGGGCGGCGCCGTTCGGACGCACGACCCAGGCGCCCTTCCTTGGCGGTCGGCCGGGCGCGCCGATGCCTGGGGCGCGACGGCACGGGTTCCTCGCCGGCTTGGTCGGCGGCGCGCTCGGCTTCGGGCTCGCGTCGCTGCTGTTCCGGCACGGCGGGCTCGGGCTCGTGCTGCTGGTGGCGGTGATCGGTGTCCTGGTCTGGTCGCGCCGGCAACGTCTCGCGGGCGGTCCGCCAGTCCCGGGAGGGGCCACGGTACCGCTCGGGCAGGCGGACCGTGACGCCTTCACCGCTTCGCTGCTCGCGGTGCAGCGCGCCTGGACGCTCGGCGACCGCGACGCGATCGGACGCCTCGCGACACCGGAGATGGTCGGGATCCTGCTCGACCAGATCGACGATCTCGCCCGGCGCGGCGCCCGGAACAGTGTCAGCGATGTCCGCATCCAGCAGGCGTCGGTCGCCGAGACGTGGTCCGAGGGGGCGCTCGACTACGCGACGATCGGCTTCCGGTTCTCGGCGATCGACATCACCACCGACCGGAACGGCCGCGTCCTCGACGGCTCGCCGACCGAGCACGTGGTGACGGAGGAGGCCTGGACCTTCGTGCGGCGGCGGGGCGGACCCTGGGTGCTGTCGGCGATCCAGGGGGGCTGAGCCCCGGTGGCTAGACAAGCTCGGAAACGACGTCCCTCCCGATCGCCGAGAACAGGACCGCGAATTGGCGGTCGTCCGGCCGACCGCCGCGCGTGTAGGCGCAGATCACGACCGGCTCTTTCGGACCGGACCATGCAATGGCGATGTCTCCGGCGGCATCCCTGCCGTTGTTGCCGGTCTTGTCCCCGACCACCCAGCCTCGCGGGAGACCGGCTCGCAGGCGATCGAAGCCGGTGACGGACCCGATCAGCCATGTCGTCAGCTGCAGCCGCGACGATGGGAAGAGCAGATCTCCGAGAACGAATCGCTTGAGGTTTCCCGCCATCGCCCGCGGCGTCGTGGTGTCGCGATCGTCTCCGAGCGGGACCCGGTTGAGGAACGGCTCGGGATCGTCGAGGCGGCTGACGTCGTCTCCGCAGGCACGCCAGAAGGAGGTCAGCACCGCCGGGCCGCCCACGCGGGCGAGGAGGAGGGTCGCGCACGTGTTGTCGCTTTCCTCGACCGCCGCCCTGCACATCTCGCCGACGGAAAGCGCACCCCTCCCCATGTTGGCCTTCGCCACCGGCGCATACCAGTCCTTCAGATCGGCCGCCGTGTAGGCGATCGGAACGTCGAGACGGTCTTGGCCGCGATCGACCCGGCTCAGGATCAGGGCGGCGAGCGACGCCTTGAACGTGCTGCACATGACGAAGCGCTCGTCCGCACGCCACTCCCGCCTGGCGCCCGACACGACGTTCTCGGCGTAGAGGCCGACATGGCCGCCCGTCGCTGCCTCATAGTCCATCACGGCGTCGCCTGCTCGGGCCCGCGCGGGCCCCGCACCGAGCAAGCCGACGACGCCGAAGACTGTGGACCTTCTGGTGATCTGCATCCTGCTTCCGGGCTGTCGTGGTCGGGGCGAGGCGAACGCTAGACACCTCGGCGCCGCGACGCGATGCGGTCGATCCTGCGTGCGGCCACAATCGGCAGGCAGTCTGCTCGGTTCGGACACGGCGGCAGCGGGCGGCGACTACCCGCGCCCAGGCCTGAGCTTCGAGCGCAGCTCGGCAGCCGTGTCCGCGATGCTTCGACCGGCCGTGTCCAAGACCAGCCGAGGCTCATGCCATTGCTCGTAGTCGTGCCGTTGGACACTCGCCCAATCTGGTCGTTGCAGGCCCGGGACGTCGATCGGGCGCTTCTCTATCCTGTTGCGGTGTTCCGTGGGGTCGCTGCAGACGATCTCGATCTCGACGATCGGCGATGCCGCCGCCGCCGCGGTCTTCCTCCAGGCAGCCCGCGTGATGCCTAACGGGTTGACGCAAACAGCGACGACTGTTCGGCCCTGCTCAAGGTTCGACTGGGCCAGCGCATAGGCAACCTCGTAGCCGGCGCCCCCAACGTCACTCGCGAGCATGCCTGACGATCGCAACGCTTGCTCGATGGTGTCGATGCGCAGGTAGGTGGCGCCGTGCTCACGGGCGATCAGACGAGCGAGCGTCGTCTTGCCTGTGCCCGGCAGGCCGCCAAACACCATCAGCACGCGGGCACCCCGACCCTTGGACTCCCACCAGCTTACAGGGTACGGGTGAACTGTCGACCGGACGGGTGGACCGCTCCGGGTTTGGAGCGACACTCCCCGTCATCAGCGGGGGTGCCCGAAACGCCCCCGACGAAGGCTCTTGACGACGAGCCAGGATTGTCTGGTCCATTCGCCAAGCCGTACGGCGGCCTCTGCTCATCGGCATGGCCAGCGATGGCTCCAAGCTCAAGCCTTCAGGCGAGCTCGAGGCCGCGGTCCCGACAGGCCACACTGCCGGCGCATCAAACCGACGTCTCGCGTTCCGGGCTGCGACCCGTCGCGCGGATCGTCTGCACCCACCAGGCCACGCTCATCCCGGCGGCGATGCCGGCGAGCGCGAACCAGGTCAGCGCATACTGGAAATGATTGTTCGGGGGTCGCGGCAGGCTCGAGGTCGCGGCGGGAAACGGGGGGGCGCCCGGGACGCGAAGGGCCACCAGCGTGAACGGGGCGACTGCGCCGAGCCCGATGCCGCTTCCGATCACCGCAGGGTCGAGGGCGTAGAATTGGCGGGTCGCGAGATCGGGCGACGGGGTGAAGAGAGCGGCGTGCTCGGGCCGGCGAACGTAGCCGCTGATCGATCTCGGGCCGGCAACCGTCACCGACGGGTGGCCGTCGGTCCCGGCCGGCACCCAGCCGAGATCAACCAGCAGCGGCGGCGCACCGTCGCGGCGCAGCGGCTCGACGAGAAACACGCCGAAAGTCGGCACGCCGTGGACGTCGCGGACATCGGACGCGTAGGCGGCCTCATACGCGGGATCGAGACGCCCGGTCGCGACCACCTTCTCGAACTGGCCGGGGTCGGCGGCGTCCGGGCCGAGCGGGACCGGGGGCGAAGCCTCGGCGCGGGCGATCGCCGCCAGGATCCGCTCCTTCCAGTGCAGACGCTCGACCTGCCAGACCCCGAGGCCGCTCGCGAGGCCGACGAGGACGAACGGAACGAGGATCGGCGCGAGGCCGATCCGCGGCCGGGTCACTCCTGGGCGGCCGGCCCTGCGCCCCACCAGTAGATGCAGATGAACAGGAACAGCCAGACGACGTCGACGAAATGCCAGTACCAGGCGGCCGCCTCGAAGCCGAAATGACGGACCGGGGTGAACTGGCCGGCCCGCGAGCGGAACCAGCAGACGATCAGGAACGAGGTGCCGACGATGACATGTGCGCCGTGGAAGCCGGTCGCGATGAAGAAGATCGCCGGGTAGATGCCGCCGCCGCTGAAATGGAACGGCGCGGTCGAATACTCCATCGCCTGCAGGCCAGTGAACGTCATCCCGAGCATGATCGTGAGGCCGAGCCCCATGATCAGCGAACGCCGGTCGCCCTCGATCAACGCGTGGTGCGCCCAGGTGACGGTGCAGCCCGACAGCAGCAGGATCATCGTGTTGAGGAAGGGCGTCGAGAACGGGTCGAAGGTGTGCACGCCGAGGGGCGGCCAGAGCGGCGCCCCCTGGCCGGCGACGTTCTCGGGGAAGATCGCGAAATTGAAGAAGGTCCAAAAGAACGAGACGAACAGCATCACCTCGGAGGTGATGAACAGCGTCATCCCGTAGCGGAGCGAGAGCCGGGTCAGCGGCGAGATGAGACCCGGCGTGATGCTCTCCCGGATCACCATCCGCCACCAGAAGAAGGCGACCGCGAGCGCCGACATCAGACCGGCGGCGAACAGGTAGGGGATCCCGAAATGCGCCCAGACGATGATCCCCGACAGGATCATCATGCCGCCACCGACCGCGAGGATCGGGAACACGCAGGGCTCGGGCAGATGATAGGGCTGCTCGATGAAGCCCCCCGTCTCGTCGATCCCGATCACCTCGCCGCCATCCATCACGCGTCTCCCCTCGCCCGCCGCGCTCGCGTCCCGAGATAGAGCACGTTCACCGGTTCGGAGCGAGCCGGTCGTGCACTAGAGCATCATCCGATCGAACGGAATCGTTCGATCGGATAAAAATGCTCTGATTTCATATCTGTAGAGCACGTTCATCGGCTCGTGCCGAGCCGATCGTGCTCTAGCCGAAACCCTGGCCCTCCTGCGAGAGCTTCACCATCGCGATGGCGTAGAACAGGATGCAGATCGCCACCAGGGCCACGAGGATCGCGACGTTGCGGCCGCGCCGGCGGCGCCGGAAATCCCGCGCCTCGTCATCGTCCATCCGGGGCGGGAATTCGTCCACTCGCCGCGATCAGCGGAGGAAATGGTCGACCGCAACCGCCCCGAACAGCAGCGCGAGATAGGAGAGCGAGTAGCGGAAGGTCTTGCGGGCCGCGCGGTCGCCGCGGAGGCTTCGCCCGGACTCGTCCTGGGGCTCGGTCAGGGTCCAGACCGACATCGCGAGGAACCCGGCGCCGAGCAGGGACGCGGCGGCGCCGTAGAACGGGCCCGAGAGGCCGAACAGCCACGGGCAGAGCGAAACCGCGACCAGCAGCACCGTGTAGAGCACGATCTGGCGTCGGGTGTGGCGCCGGCCGGCCACCACGGGGAGCATGGGCACGCCGGCCCGGTCGTAGTCGGCGCACGCGTAGAGCGAGAGCGCCCAGAAGTGCGGCGGCGTCCAGAGGAACACGATCGCGAACAGCAGGATCGGCATGACGGCGAGATGGCCGGTCGCGGCGACCCAGCCGATGATCGGGGGAAACGCTCCCGCGGCCCCACCGATCACGATGTTCTGCGGCGTCCGCCGCTTCAGCCACATCGTGTAGACCACGACGTAGAACGCGATCGAGAGCGCGAGCCAGGCGCCGGCGGCGAGGTTGGTCGCGAGGCCGAGCGTGATCACCGACAGCGCCGCGAGCGCCACGCCGTATTGCAGCGCCTCGCCGGGGTCGATCCGTCCCGCGGGGATCGGCCGGGTCGCGGTCCGCCGCATCAGCAGGTCGATGTCGCGGTCGTACCACATGTTGATCGCGCCGGCGGCGCCCGCGCCGACCGCGATCGAGAGGACGGCGGTGAAGGCGAGCACCGGATTGAGCCGCACCGGCGCGAGCACGAGACCGATGACCCCGGTGAATACGACGAGGCTGACCACCCGGGGCTTGAGCAACGCGATCCAGTCGGCGGTCGCGGTGTCGCCGGGCAAATACCGGGGTGCGGTCGGGGACAGGTCTGTCATGGTCGAGGCATCCCGGCGGGTCAGCGCAGCCGCGGGATCTCCGTGAAGGTGTGGTGGGGCGGCGGCGAGGGCAACGTCCACTCGAGGGTCGTCGCGCCGTCACCCCAGTAGTTGGCGGCGACCTTCTTCCGGCTCGCGAACGTCATCGCAACGCCGACCAGGAAGATCACGGTGGACGCGCCCGACAGGAAGGCGCCGATCGAAGACACGTAGTTCCAGCCGGCGAAGGCGACCGGGTAGTCGGGATACCGTCGCGGCATGCCGGCCGCGCCCAGGAAATGCTGCGGGAAGAAGGTCAGGTTCACCCCGATGAAGGTGGTCCAGAAATGGAGCTTGCCAATCCACTCCGGGTATTCGTGACCGCTCATCTTGCCGATCCAGTAGTACCATCCGGCGAAGATGGCGAACACGGCACCGAGCGAGAGCACGTAGTGGAAATGGGCCACGACGTAGTAGGTGTTGTGCAGGTACTGGTCGAGCGACGCGTTGGCGAGCACGATCCCGGTCACGCCGCCGACCGTGAACAGGAAGATGAAGCCGATCGCGAACAGCATCGGCGTCTTGAACTCGATCGAGCCGCCCCACATGGTCGCGATCCAGGAGAAAACCTTGATCCCGGTCGGAACCGCGATGACCAGGGTCGCGACCTGGAAGTAGGCGCGGGTGTCGACCGAGATCCCGGAGACGAACATGTGGTGGGCCCACACCACGAAGCCGACCACGCCGATCGCGATCATCGCGTAGACCATGCCGAGATAGCCGAAGATCGGCTTGCGGGCGAAGGTCGAGACGACATGGCTGATGATGCCGAAGCCCGGCAGGATCAGGATGTAGACCTCGGGGTGGCCGAAGAACCAGAACAGGTGCTGGAACAGGACCGGGTCGCCGCCGCCGGCCGGATCGAAGAACGCGGTCCCGAAATTGCGGTCGCAGATCAGCATGGTGACCGCGCCGGCGAGCACCGGGATCGCGAGCAGCAGCAGGAACGCGGTGACCAGCTGCGCCCAGACGAAGAGCGGCATCTTGAACAGTCCCATCCCCGGCGCCCGCATGTTCAGGATGGTCACGATGAAGTTCATCGCGCCGAACAGCGACGAGAACCCGGTGAGATGCAGCGCGAACAGGGTGAAGTCGGTCGAGACGCCGCTCTGGTAGGTGGAGTTCGAGAGCGGCGGATAGAGGGTCCAGCCGACGCCGCTGCCGTTGTCGAGGAACAAGCCGAGGGAGGCGAAGGTGATGCCGCCCACCGCGAGCCAGAAGCTCATGTTGTTGAGCCGCGGAAACGCCATGTCGGGCGCGCCGATCATCAGCGGGATGAACCAGTTGCCGAAGCCGCCGATCAGCGCCGGCATGACCGTGAAGAAGATCATGATCAGGCCGTGCGAGGTGATGATCGCGTTCCATTCCTGGCCGCTGGTCACCACGGTGCCGCCCGGATGGAGCAGCTGCGCCCGCATGATCATCGAGAGCACGCCGGCATAGCACCCGTTGAACAGGGCGAACGTCAGGTAGAGCGTCCCGATGTCCTTGTGGCTGGTGGCACAGCACCAGCGCCGGAAGAAGTTGCGCGGCGGCCCGTGATCATGCGCGTCGTGCCCATGCGCGTCATGCTCGTGGACGTCGGGGCCCGGCGCGCGATGACCGCCGGGCTCGTCGTGGGTGGTCACGGACATGGGATCAGTTCCTCGACCCTGAGCGGCCCTGGGGCAGGAGCATCGCCAAGCGGGTGTCTCGCCGGGCCGCGCTCGCGCTGAACTTCTCGCGCGCGGTCTTCAGCCAGGCGGTGAAGTCGGCGGGCGAGACGGCCTTGACCTCGATCGGCATCGAATCATGGTTCATGCCGCAGATCTGGTTGCACTCGCCGTAGTATTCACCCGGCTTGTCCACCCGGAACCAGGTTTCGATCACCCGGCCGGGGATGGCGTAACGCTGGACCCCGAGCGACGGCACGAACCAGGCATGCAGGACGTCGCCGCTGGTCAGCAGGACGCGCACGTTCACGCCCGCGGGCACCACGAGCGGGTTGTCGACCGCGAGCTGTCGCATGTCCTGCTCGTTCGCAGGCAGCTTGTTGCCGGCGACCATGTAGCTGGTGAAATCGAGGCCGCCGCGGTCGGGGTAGGCGTATTCCCAATACCACTGGTGGGCCGTGACCTTGATGGTCAGGCCGGGGGTTACGGTCTTGTCCTCGAAATACACGAGCTTGAGCGACGGGATGGTGATCGCGATCAGGATTGCGACCGGCACCACGGTCCAGACCACCTCGACCAGGGTGTTGTGGGTGGTCCGGCTCGGCACCGGGTTGGCGCGGGCGTTGAAGCGGACGACCACGTAGAGCAGGAGCGCCGCGACGAACACCACGATCGCGATGATCACCCAGAGGATGAAGGTGTTGAGCGCCACGATGTCGCGCATCACCGGGCTGTGGGCGGCCTGCAGTCCCATCTGCCAGGGAAGGGGCCGCTGCGCGCTAGCGGCGCCGGCGTCGAGAAGGCAGGCGAGAAGCACCGTCGTCACGCCGACCCTCGAGACAACCCCTCCGCGAAGCCGCGCGATCCCGGCCAACCCCATCCTGGCAACCATTGCCGACCCGTTCATCATCCCGACGGATCGGAGTATCCGACGGGCGGGTCACGATCAAGCACGCCGTCCCGGACCGTCCCGGGATCCGCGGCCGGGCGCGGACGGTTGGGCAGGCTGACCAGGGTGAACAGGCCGCCCGGCGACACCGGCCAGCATCTCGCGACCGCGAGGTCGTCGGGCCCGAGCAGCGACGCGATCGCGAAATCCGGGTGCCAGCCGAGCGTGCGTGCGAGCGGTCCGAGCGCTCGCTCGACGACGAGACGCGGACCGCCCGCGGCGGCGAAGTGGTTGACGAAGAGCAGCCGGCCACCCGGCCGCACGACGCGCCGCATCTCGGCCAGCAGACGAGGCGGATGGGGCACCACGGACGCCACGAACATGGCCACCGCGATGTCGAAGCTCGCGTCGGGAAACGGGGTGGCTTCGGCGTCCGCGATCTCGAGGCGCTCGACATGGGACAGCCCGTCGCGGGCGACACGGGCGCGGGCGCGCTCCAGCATCTCGGGCGAGAGGTCGATCCCGGTGACGCGCTTGCCCGCGCGATAGTGCGGGAGCGCGAGCCCGGTGCCGACGCCGACCTCCAGCACGCGTTCGCCGTCCGCGCTGTTCGCCGCCTCGACGGCCCGCCGCCGTCCGGACGCGGACACCGTCCCGAACACCCCGTCGTAGACGCGGGCCCAGCGCCGATAGGCGTCGCGCACCGCGTCGGCGTCGAGGGCGCTTCTCCTGAGGGCGGGTTCGGACAAGGACGGCTCCCGTCGATCGGTCGACCGCGACGTCATGGCGAAGTGCCGCCGTGCTATCAAGATCGGATGTTGATCGTCACCCTCGTGATCGTTGCCGTGGTCCTCTGGACCCTGGCCTTCGCGATCCCGTTCCGGCGGCAGATCTTCGACTGGTTCGACCGCAGGCTCGGACGTTGAGCGAGGAGCGTTGAGCGATGACGGTTGCGCTCGTGACCCATCCGGCGTGCGCCGGCCACGATCCCGGCCCCTCGCATCCCGAGCGGCCGGCGCGTCTCGGCGCGGTGCTCGCCGCTCTCGAAGGCCCACGCTTCGCGGCCCTGCGGCGGATCGAGGCCCGAACCGCCATGGAAGCCGAGCTCGGCCTCGTGCATCCGGACCGGTATCTCGGGCGGCTCCGCGCGGCGGCGCCGTCGGGAGACGGTCGCACGGTGCTCGACCCGGACACCGCGATGTCGGCCGGTTCGCTGGCGGCCGCCCGGCTCGCCGCCGGCGGCGCTTGTCAAGCGGTCGAGCTGGTGATGACGGGCGAGGCGCGATGCGCCTTCGCCGCGGTGCGGCCGCCCGGACACCACGCGGAACCCGAGCGCGCGATGGGGTTCTGCCTCCTGTCGAACGCCGCGGTCGCGGCGCTCCACGCACGGCGGCGCCACGGGATCGACCGGGTCGCGGTGGTCGATTTCGACGTCCACCACGGCAACGGGACCCAGGCGGTCGCGGAGAACGACCCCTCCTTCTTCTTCGCGAGCAGTCACCAGATGCCGCTCTGGCCGGGAACGGGTGCGGCGTCCGAGCGCGGCGTGGCGGGCAACGTGGTGAACGCGCCGCTGCCGCCGGGTGCCGACGGAGCGCGCTTCCTCGCGGCCTGGGCCGGCACGATCCTGCCGGCGCTGGTCCGGTTCGGGCCGGAGCTCGTGATCGTGTCGGCGGGCTTCGACGCGCATCGCGCCGATCCGCTCGCCGGGCTCGCGCTCGAGGACGGCGATTTCGCCGCCGTCACACGGCTGATCCTGCAGGCCGCCGGCGGGCGCCTGGTCTCGGTGCTGGAGGGCGGCTACGACCTCGCGGCACTCGGCGCGTCGGCGGCCGCCCATGTCGAGGCGCTGCTGGCTGGATAACCGGGCGGGTCGTGTCGGTCTCCCTGACGATCGACGGCCCGCGTCGCGCCGAGCGCGGGCTCGCGTGCGACGCGCGCGGGCACCCGCTCCGACAGCAGCTCCAGCAGGAGATGGGGGAGCGTGAGCGCGGCGAGGCCCTGGATGGTGAGCGCCATCAGCCGCTCCGCGAGCGGTCCGGAGTAGCTCGGCCAGAGCGCGGCGCCGAGGCCGATCGTGACCAGCGTCCATGGCAGGGCGCGACACCGGGCGGCACGCCGGTCGCCGACCCGCGGCGCGCGCAGGGGGTCGGCGATCAGGCCGCGCGTGTGCGACGGCGCGTGCACGAGCACGAAATAGAGACCGAACGCCACGATCGGCGGCAGGAGCACGAAGGCGGCGGCGTCCGGAACACGCTCGCGCACCGCGTGCCCGTTCCCGGACCGGATCTCGTTCCAGCTCGCCGCCACCGCCGCCGGAACCCACAGCAACGATGCCGCCCGGAGCCAGGGCGGCGGACGGTGGAGCGCGACCCCGGCCACGACGCCGAAGATGTGGGCCGTCGCCGCCGGATGGATCAGCACCGGAAGCGCGACCGCGAGGCCGCCGCGGGACGCGATCCCGAGACCCTCGCCGCCGTCCTCCCGCCCGAAATGCCAGACCGAGACGGCGAGGAAAGCGGCGAGCGTCGGCATCGGCGCCGCCCGCCATGCGAGCAGCACGGCGCCGGCCAGCACGAGATAGGGCAGCGCGAACGCGAGGACCCAGGCCCGCCCGAGGCGCGGGCGCAGGACCGGCCGCGCGATCTCTCCGTCGAGCGCGCCGTGCGGGACGCCGAGCACGATGATCGTCGCCAGCACGACACACCAGCGGAGATCCTGCGGCAGGAACGACGCCGCGATCAGGCCCGAGGCCACGAGACGCCCGAGGGGCCCGACCCCGATCCTCGCGACCTCGCTCCGCATCTCGAGCCTATGCCGCCTGCGCCACCCTCGGCGTGCCCCGGGTCCTGGCCAGCTCGTCCCGTTCGACGATGCGCGACTGGTTGCGGACGCAGACGAACCCGAACACCGGCTTCGACAGCAGATCGACGATCGCGATCAGCGCGACCGACGTCGTGCTCCCGATGATCCCGGTGCCGTCGGTGCTGAAGAACAGGATCACCGGATAGAGGAACCACAGGATCGAGAGCATGCCGGCCTCGACCCGGTACGCGGCACGCACATCGTCGCGCTCCGTCGCGCTCTCTTCGGCCAGCGGCCGCCACATCACCCAGTACACCGGCAGGAAAGCCGCGCAGGAGATCACGAACCAGGTCCATTTCAGGTCCGGCGCGACCGACAGTCCGAACAGGAACGCGGTCGCGATCATCAGCAGATCGGCGACCACCATCGCCGCGATCGTTCCTTGCCGACGCGGCCTCGAATGGATGCTGGTCAGGCTGAGCGCCACCAGCAGCAGCGGTGTCGTGAAGGTCCAGTCGATGTAGCGCGCGAAGAAGAACACGCGAGTCGAACCGGGCGCACCGAAGATCGGTTCCAGGAACGATCCCTGGCCCACCGCCATCGCGAAGTAGGCGCTCGCGGCGATGAACGGCACGATGCCGTGCAAGGCGGTGTGCGCCTCCTCGCCGGGCGTGCGTCGTTTCCCGATCGCAAGGAGGAGCGCGCCGCCCGACGCCATCAGGATCGCATCGAGCCAGAGCCAGAACTGAGAAGTCATGCCACGAACCTTGCCTGTCGGCGGCCCATGTGCGGGGCAAAGCTTCGTTGGACAGAGGCACAAGGCTTCACAAAGCCGGGAGTCGGATGGGGTCCAGGCGCCCAGCGCCTGGTGGGGTTCGGGGCAACGCCCCGATCACTGGGCCAGCCGCGCCTCGATCGCGTCCCAGACCAGCGACGCGGTCTCGACCCCGTCGAAACGATCGATCTCCTGCAGCCCCGTCGGGCTCGTCACGTTGATCTCGGTCAGCCAGTCGCCGATCACGTCGATCCCGACGAAGACGAGGCCGCGTTCGCGAAGTGTCGGGCCGATCGCGCCGACGATCTCGCGGTCGCGCGCGGTCAGCGACGTGCGTTCCGCGCGACCGCCGACATGCATGTTCGACCGTGCCGAGCCCTTCGCCGGCACGCGGTTCAGAGCGCCCACCGCCTCGCCCTCGACCAGGATGATCCGCTTGTCGCCGACCCGGACGGCGGGCTCGTAGCGCTGGATCATCAGCGGCTCGCGCGAGTGCGCCCAGTGCAGTTCGAGGAGCGCCGCGAGATTTTCGTCCTCCTCGCGGATGCGGAACACGCCGGCGCCGCCGTTGCCGAACAGCGGCTTGACGATGATGTCATGATGGGTGTCGCGGAACTCGGCGATCGCGCCGAGATCCCAGGTGACGAGCGTCGGCGGCATCAGGTCCGGAAAGTGGGTGACGAGGATCTTCTCGGGCGCTTCCCGCACCGAGCGGGGATCGTTCACCACCAGCGTCGCCGGCTGCACGTGCTCCAGCATGTGGGTCGCGGTAATGTAGGCCATGTCGAAGGGCGGATCCTGGCGCATCAGGACCACGTCGACATCGCGGGCGAGATCGAGGCGCGTCGTCTCGCCCCAGGTCCAGTGCGCGCCGCGCGCCCGCTCGACGCGCACCGGCCGCGCCGTCATCGCGAACAGACGCTCGGTCCGGCGGCCCGCGGGATCGCCCCTGCCCTCCCGGAGCGCCAGGGAACGCACGTCGTAGTGCCAGAGCGCGTGACCGCGTCGCTCCGCTTCGAGCATGAGCGCGAAGGTGCTGTCCTTGTCGATGTCGACGGTCTCGAGCGGATCCATCTGCACCGCGACGCGGAGGCTCACGCGAGACGCGCCCGGATCGAGGAGATGCGCGCGCGCGCGCGGTGGCTGTCCTCGCCCTCGGGGATCAGCGCCACGAACCGCTCGAGACACTCGATGGCCGCCCGGTAGCGGGAGAGCGAGACGTTCAGGCTGCCCGCCTCGCGCCAGAGCCCGGCGTGGTCGGGCGCGATCGCGAGCATGGTTTCCAGCGCGGCGAGCGCCGCCTCGTTGTTGCCGGCTCGCCGCTGCCGGTCGGCGATGTTCCGCTGCAGCCTCAGCAGCACGTCCCGGTTCGACATCGGACGCAGCATCCCCGGCTGCAGATCGGTCTCGGGGCCGAGATGGCGGCGCATCAGCAGCACCAGATCTCCCATCCCGACCGTCTCGCCGGAAGCGAACACGTCGACCAGCGCCTGCTGCTCGCGCCTGCCCCGCTTCGCGCCGCCCGGCATCGTCGCGTCCATCTGGACCAGGAAATGCCCGGGAAAGTCGATGCCCCGGCCCTGCCATCCGGCCGCCCGGATGCAGTGAATCCAGAGGATGCCGAGGGCCACCGGGAGCCCGAGCCGGCGTTCGTGCACGGTGATCAGGTTGGCGTTGGCGAGATCGTCGTAGGTCCTGCGATCGCCCCGGTAGCGGTGGCGGGCGTGGATCAGGCCGGCAAGCGCGCCCACCCTGAGCTCGATCGATCGCGTTGCCATGACCTCGCCGATCGCCGCCGCCTCGCGCGCGAGCTCGCTCAGGTGCGAAGCGGCCGGCGCCGCGTCGAGGTCCGGCCGGAGCGCCCGCCCGAGCTGGAGGGCGGCCTCCGCGAGCTCGATCTCGCTATCGGCGAGCTGGCCGATCGCGGCGAGCGCGCGGCCGGGTTCAATCATGAAACCACGCCATCGATCAGTCCGCCTGCGCTCCGCCCGCCTCCGGTGGACCCCGATCGTCCGCCGTCGACGGACCATAGAGCGCCATTCCCGCTTCGCGAAACTCGGCACTCTTCGCCGCCAGGCCATCGAGGCGGATCGCGTCCTCGCGGAGATCCTGGCTGATCCGCATCGAGCAGAACTTCGGACCGCACATGGAGCAGAAATGCGCCGTCTTGTGCGCGTCCCGCGGGAGCGTCTCGTCGTGGAAGCGGCGCGCCGTGGTCGGATCGAGCGAGAGGTTGAACTGGTCCTCCCAGCGGAACGAGAACCGCGCGCGGCTCAGCGCGTCGTCGCGGATGCGGGCGGCGGGATGTCCCTTGGCGAGATCGGCCGCGTGCGCCGCGATCCGGTAGGTGATGACACCCGTCTTGACGTCGTCGCGATCCGGCAGGCCGAGATGCTCCTTCGGCGTGACGTAGCAGAGCATCGCGGTGCCGAACCAGCCGATCATCGCCGCCCCGATGCCGGACGTGATGTGGTCGTAGCCGGGCGCGATGTCGGTGGTGAGCGGGCCGAGCGTGTAGAACGGCGCCTCGCCGCACATCGCGAGCTGCTTGTCCATGTTGACCTTGATCTTGTGCATCGGCACGTGGCCGGGACCCTCGATCATCACCTGGCAGCCGCGGTCCCAGGCGATCCGCGTGAGCTCGCCGAGGGTCTCGAGCTCGGCGAACTGTGCCGCATCGTTGGCATCCGCGATCGAGCCCGGACGCAGCCCGTCGCCGAGCGAGAACGAGACGTCGTAGGCGCGCATGATCTCGCAGATCTCGTCGAAGCGCTCGTAGAGGAAGCTCTCGCGGTGATGCGCGAGACACCAGCGCGCCATGATCGAGCCGCCGCGCGAGACGATGCCGGTGACCCGGCGCGCGGTGAGCGGCACGTGCGCGAGGCGCACGCCGGCGTGGATCGTGAAATAGTCGACGCCCTGCTCGGCCTGCTCGATCAGCGTGTCGCGGAAGACCTCAAAGCTGAGGCGCTCGGGCTCGCCGCCGACCTTCTCCAGCGCCTGGTAGAGCGGCACCGTGCCGATCGGGACCGGCGAGTTCCGGATGATCCAGTCGCGGATGTTGTGGATGTTGCGACCGGTGGAGAGGTCCATCACGGTGTCGGCGCCCCAGCGGATCGCCCAGACCAGCTTCTCCACCTCCTCGGCGGCCGACGAGGTCACCGCCGAGTTGCCGATATTGGCATTCACCTTGACCAGGAAGTTGCGGCCGATGATCGTCGGCTCCAGCTCCGGATGGTTGATGTTGGCCGGAATGATGGCACGGCCGCGCGCGATCTCGTCGCGGACGAACTCCGGCGTCACGAAGTCGGGGATCGCGGCGCCGAAATCCTCGCCGTCGGCCCGGCGCTCGGCGGCACCGGTCGCGGCGGCGACGCGGCCGAGGTTCTCGCGATGGGCGACGAAGCGCATCTCCTCGGTGACGATGCCGGCGCGCGCGAACTCGAGCTGCGTCACGGGTGCGTTGCCGGTCGCGACCCGAATGGTGCGGGCGGCGGGACAGAGCGGCACCAGGCGATCGCCGGAAGCGAAGCCGTTGTCCTCGGGCTTCGTCTCGCGACGGATCGCGGCGCCGAGGGCCGGACGTCGGACGAGCCATGCCTCGCGCAATGGCGCGAGGCCGGCCGCGAGGTCGATCGCGACGGCGGGATCGGTGAAGGGTCCGGAGGTGTCGTGGACCCGGACCGGAGGCTCGTTCGCGGCGGGATCGAGCGCGATCTCGCGAAACGGCACCCGGATGTCTTCGAAGCCGGGCGGGGCGGAATGGATCTTGGTCGAGCCTTCGATCGGGCCGGTGGTCACGCCTTCCGGGCGGAGCGCGCGCGTATCAGGCTGGTCGTTCACCGTGGTGTTCCTTCCGGCTTCCGGGGACTCGCCACGTCGGAGAAACCGGCGCACCGCGCGAGAACCTGCTCGCGCATCCACCCGTCCCTCCGCCGGCATGACCCGGATCAGGTTCCAGGGTCGCCGCGCCGCCCGTCCGCGGGCAAGCGGTCTCTCAGCTCCTCAGGCGGAGCCCCCCTCGGTTGCGGGTATCTCGATCCCGGCATGCGCCGCTGTCAAACGCAATCGGACGGAACCCGCGATCACGACATGATCAGGCCGCCATCGACATCGCCGCCATCACCGCCTCTCAGCGGACAGCCGAAGCCGGGGATCGAAGCCGACTCGTGAGTGACCATCCGGAAACCGCCGGCCGCGACCTCACGTTTCGCCGGTCCACCTGAAGCAAGGTCGTCCTGATGTCCTTCCCGCGAGCCACGGCAACCGCCGCCATCCTTGTTCTGTTCGCATCCTCGCCGGCGCTGGCGCAAACCACGACCAGCGGCGGCACCGGCACGGCCGCCGGCCATGCTTCAACAGACAGCGTGGACCAAGCCGGCAACGGATCAGGAAACGCCGGCCTCAGCGATGCGGACAAGCGGTTCCTGCGCCAGAGTGCCCGTGGGGCGGCCTACGAGCTTCAGATCTCGAGAATGGCGGCCCAGAAGGCGGCCGATCCCGACGTCAAGCAATACGCGCAGATGATCGTTGCCGACCACACCTCCTCGAACGAGGCACTGCACCAGGTCAGCGCCAAGGCGGGCGTGACCCTGCCGAGCGCACCGACGCGATCGGAGACGCGGCGCGCCAACCGGCTGCAGGCTCTGAGCGGCAGCGCCTTCGACAAGGCCTACGTGCAGGAGGTCAAGCAGGCCAACCAGCGCGACATCAAGGATGAAACCAAGGAGTTGAGCTCGACCGAGAACCAGCAGGTGAAAACGCTCGTGTCCAAGTTCAGGCAAATGGACGAGAAGCATGCGCAGGCCGCCAGCAGCCTCCAGGCCAGCGGCGCCAGCAACGGCTGAGGGCGGCCTCGCTGGGCGACTGGAGCGCCGCAACGGTCCGGTGAGCTTGGCAGGCTGCGCGGGACGAGGGTTCTTGGGGCGCTGCCCCAAACCCCGCTGGGGCCGCTGGCCCCAGACCCCTTTGGCTCGACAGGAGCCGGATCCGGTCGCGATCAGGCTGCGCGACGTGTTCGCCGCGCCATCCAACGCGAGATCGCACCATCGCCACCCCGTGGCAGGTGGCGTCTGAGGGCTACGAGTCCGGCCCGGACGCCTCGGTTCCGCCGATCGCGAGCACCTCGAGCACCTCGATGCCGGCCGGCCGGACCAGGCGCACCTCGTCACCCACCCGCGCACCGAGCAGCGCACGGCCGATCGGCGAGACCAGGCTGACCTCGCCGCGCGTGAGATCGGCCTCGTCGGCGCCGACGATCGTCACCGTGCGCGCGCGGTCGTCCGCGACGCCGGCATAGGTCACGGTCGCGCCGAACCGTACCTGGCCGGCTTCGACGCCCACGCCAGCTCCGACCACGATCGCGGTCCGGATCCGACGGTCGAGGAAGCGGAGCCGCCGGTCGATCTCGCGGAGACGACGCTTGCCGTAGAGATAGTCGCCGTTCTCGGAGCGGTCGCCGTTCCCGGCCGCCCAGGAGACGATCTCGACGACGCGCGGCCGCTCCTCGTGGCGGAGCGCCGCCTGTTCGGCCCGCAGCCGGTCGAACCCGGGCCGCGAGATGTAGCGGTCGAGGCCGGGCGGTGCGGACCCGTCCTCGACCTCCTCCTTCTCCTCCGGCTGTTCGCCGGAGGCCGTCACCGCCGGCTCGCGCGCACGAACATCACCGTGGCGGCGTGCAGCACTTCGGTCTGATAGAGGCGGTTCAGGGTCTCGGTATGCGAGTGGTAGTCGCCGACCGCCCGCAGGAGGTCGCCGCCGGTCTCGTTCAGATAGGTTCGAAGGATCGCGCCACCCGCCGCGATGTTGTAGCAGGGCTCGTCGGTCAGGCGGCGGCGCACGGTCGCCGCACTCGTCCGCGTGTAGCGGACCAGCGCGGGGATCCAGAGCGTGTTGACCTGCATCACGCCGAGATCGGCGGAGCCGTCGCGATTGCGGTGCACGGTGCCGACGGCCCCGCCCTCGACCGCGTGGATCGCCGGCAGGACGCGCGGCGGCAGCGACCAGAGATGGGCGACCAGCGACATGCAGGCGAGATAAGGAACCGGCATCGCCGCACATCCTGCCAGCCTGTCACCATCCGGAACATGAACATTCGCCATCGGTCGCTTGCCGGATGCGAGACGGGCACGGTATGCGACCCGGATGCCACGCCTTCCAGAGTGCCCAGTCTCCTGCAGCGCACGCCGCCCATCGGCCTCCGATCGCGAGCTGGGCTTCACGCTCCTCGAGATCCTGGTGGTGATCGCGATCCTCGGACTGCTGATCGGACTGGTGGCGCCGGCCGCGCTCCGGCAGCTCGGCGGCGCGCGGGTCTCGATCGCCAGGCAGTCGATCGAGCGGCTCGGCTCGGTGCTCGACATGTACAAGCTCGATGTCGGGTCCTACCCGAGCAGCGAGGACGGTCTGCAGGCGCTGGTGACGAAACCGTCGGACGCCGACAATTGGAACGGCCCCTACGTGAAGGGCGCCGAACCGACCGATCCCTGGCACCACACCTACCTCTATCGGGAGCCGAGCACGCGTCCCGATCACGACTACGATCTCTGCTCGCGCGGCGCACAGGACGAGGCCGGCGACGACGTCTCGTCCGGGATGATCTGCAATCCCTGACCGGGGAACCGTGATCGATCAGCCCGGGGCGGGCGACGTCCAGGACAGCACCCGCCACGGTGCGCCGTCCTGCGCCGACTGGAGCTGCACCACGCCGTCGCGGACGAAGCGCGCCCCCGCCGCCCGCTCGTCGACGCGGATCTCGTAGACGTCCCCGCCGGTTCCTCCGGCGGCCGCGTTCGGGGCCGGGGTCTCGCCGATCGACGCCGCGGCCCGGAGCACCACCGGATCGGCGAGCGAAAGGTCCGGGTCGCCGTTCCCGAACACCGTCACGTGCGGCGCCAGACGGTCGAACAGGGCGGACGTCACGCCGAGCACCAGACGGAGCTCGTCCACGCTCTCGAACGGGGTGCCCGGCGGGCCGAGACGGCGCCCGGCCGCACGGTAGGGCGCCTCCAGTGCGGCCAGCTGGGCGGCGGGGACGTTGGTCCGCCAGGCCTCGATCGACTGCTCGATCGCGCCCGCGTCCGCGTTCGCCTGCGGGCCGCCCGCGGTCGCGATCAGCGCGGCCAGGATCGGCGCCGACGCGTTGTTGAGGTCGACCTTGCCACCTTCGCTCCGGATCACCACCGCGGCCTCGCCGTGCGGCGTCCGGATCACGAGATGGGGGGCGGCGCCGCGGCCGGTCGCGAGACGGAACGCGGCCTCGGAGAAGGCACCGTCGGCTTCGGCTTCGGCGATCGCGGCACGCCGGAGATTGAGCGCGAGCCGGGCCTCGGCGCTCCCCGCCTCGGTCATCCGGAGGATCAGCAGCGAAACCAGGACCAGCGTCCAGAGGACCACGAGAAGCGCGAAGCCGCGCTCCCGCCCGGCGCGCACGGCGGCCCGTCTCCGCGATGCGCCCAACCTCACTGCTCGAGGCCAAGACCCTTGAGAACGCCCCGGTTCGGATCGGAGAGGCCCTCCTGCGGCAGGGCCTGGAGGGCCGCCGGGACGCCGGCGGCGAACGGCATCTGGCTTTCCATGTCCTCGGTGAGCGCGCGCGCGTCGTGGGCGTCGCGCTCCACGTGCGGAGTGATCATCACCAGCAGCTCCTGTCGCGTCCGCGTGTTCGCCTGCTGGCCGAACAGCGCGCCGATCACCGGGATGTTGCGGACGAACGGGACGCCCTGGTTCAGCCGCTGGTCGTTGTCCGAGATCAGGCCGGCGAGACCGATCGTCTGGCCGTCCTGCACCACGACGCGCGATTGCACGTTGCGGTCGGAGAACGTCGGCGAATTGGGACCGGCGCTGCCGCTCGTGGTGGTGATGCCGAGGCTGGAGCTGACCTCCTCGGCGATGTCGAGCGTGACCTGGCCGTCGTTGTTCACCCGCGGCGTGATCTGCAGCATCACGCCGGTCGGCACGTAGGAGACCGAGTTCACGAGACTCGAGTTCGCGACCAGCGTCGATTGCTGCTGCTCGCTGAGCACCGGCACGTCCTCGCCGACCTGGAGACGCGCCGGCTGGTTGTCGAGCACCACAAGCTCGGGCGACGACAGCACCCGGACCTTGCTGACCGACTGCAGGAGGTCGAGCGCCGCCTGCTGAGAGTTGCCGCCGGCCAGCAGGAAGCCTTCGAAGCCGCCGCCGGTCAGGCCGCTCGTGCTCGCCGTGAAGGCCTGTGTCAGGATGCCGCCCGCCGTGCTCGACGTCTGGCTGGCCGCCGTTCCGGTCACCGAGGAGGCCGAGGTGCCGAGATTGTCGGTGTTGGTCGAGGTGGCGC
>CAXUBX010000040.1:0-29610 GCA_964249405.1 uncultured Acetobacteraceae bacterium
CGCCCGGCAGCGCGCAGATCACGCTCGCGACCTGGTTCGCGGGGCTCTCGATCGGCCAGCTCGTGCAGGGGCCGCTGTCGGACCGGTTCGGCCGGCGGCGTCCGCTGATGCTCGGCACGCTGGTGTTCACGGTCGCCTGCGCCGGCTGCGCGCTCGCGAACTCGATCGCGACGCTCGCGGTGTTCCGCTTCCTCGCGGCCCTCGGCGCCTCGGCGTCGATGGTCGGACCGCGCGCGATCGTCCGCGACCTCCGCGACGGCCACGACGCGCGACGGCTGATGGCGCAGCTCACGCTGGTGATGGGGGCGGTGCCGATCGCCGCCCCGTCGCTCGGCGGCCTGCTGCTCACGGTCACGTCGTGGCGCGCGATCTTCTGGATCTGCGTCCTCTACGGGGTGGCGGTGCTGGTGGTGGTCTGGCGCGCGTTGCCGGACACCCTGCCGCGCGAGCGGCGGATCCGGACCGACCTGATCAGCCAGATGATCCGCTACGTCACGATCCTCCGCGAACGCTCCTTCATCACGCATGCGCTGATGATCGGCATGGCGCTGTTCGGGCTGTTCGCCTATCTCGGCGGCTCGCCGGTCGCCTACGTGCGGGAGTTCGGCCTGACGCCGCCGGAATACGCGCTCGCCTTCAGCGTGAACGCGGCGATCTACATCGGCTCGATCCAGCTCAGCGTGCCGCTCGCGTCGCGCCTCGGCCCCGACCGGTCGATGAGCCTGGCGTCGGCGTTCTTCATGGGTGCCAGCGTGGTGCTGGTCGCGGTCGCCTTCACGCGTCTCGGCGGCCTGTGGGGGCTGCTGGCGGCGATCGCGCTCAACCTGTTCTCGATCGGGCTGCTCGGGCCGGTGGCGCCGGTCGCCGCCCTCGCCCGGCACGGCCCGCACGCGGGGAGCGCCTCGGCGCTGCTCGGGACGCTGCAGTTCCTGCTCGGCGCGGCGGCGGCGTTCCTGGTCGGGCTGATGGACGACGGCACGGCGCGTCCGATCGCGATCCTGATGGTGGTCGCGTCGGTCGCGGTCGCGATCGCCGACCGCCTCCGGCCGCGCGGCCTGGCGGGACGCTGACGGGGCGGGACGCTGAGGAAAGGGAGGTGACATGGACGACGCGGGACGCTTCATCGCCGACGCACTCGACCGTCTCGGGGCGGCGGTCGCCGACCGGGACGCCCCGCTCCGGAACCTGTCGCTCGCGACCGTGTCGGCCGCCGGGACGCCGCGGCTCCGGACCGTGATCCTCCGGGCCCTCGATCGCGACCCGCTCCAGGTCACGGTGTTCACGGATCAGCGGGCGGGCAAGATCGCCGACATCACCGCGCACAAGCCGGTCGAGATGCTGGCCTGGTCGGCGCCGGACGGGCTGCAGCTCCGGCTGCGCGGCCTGGCGGCGCTCCACGGCGCCGGCTGCGACGTCGCCCGTCGCGCCTGGGCCGGGCTGTCGCCGGGCGGACGGAACGCCTACGGGCTCGATGCGACGCCGGGCAGCACGATCGGCGCGCCGGACCAGCCGCGCCCGCTCCCGGATCGCGAACGGAAGGGATTCTTCGCCGTGATCACGGTCGGGGTGGACCACCTCGACGTGCTCCGTCTCGGTCCGCATGGCGCGCAGACGCGCGCGGTCCGGGACGGCTCGGGCGACCGCTGGGTCGCCCCCTGACCGAGGGTCGGCCCGGCGGGCGCTCCCGTCCTTGATCCGGGATCGGATCGTCGGTTAATGCGCGAGGCTTCCACGACCGATCGCCTGCCCCTCGCCCGAAGGCCTGCCCGATGGACGCGCACATTCCGCAATCGGCCGGACACCATGGCCATCTGCAGCAGATCATCGCGGGCCTGACCGAAGGCGTGATCCTGGTCGAGCCGGACCAGACCCTGTCGTGGGCCAACCGGGCCGCGCTGGAGATGCACGGGGCGACCGAGCTCGACGAGCTCGGGCGCACGGTCGCGGACTATCAGACCCGCTTCAGGCTGACCTACTCCAACAAGCATCCGCTCGCCGCCGGTGACTACCCGGTCCAGCGCGTCGTCGCCGGCGAGGCGTTCGACGAGCTGGTGGTCGAGGTGACCCGTCTCGATCGTCCCGGCAGCCGCTGGATCCACCAGCTGCGCGGCCTGGTGCTGACGGGCTCGACGAAGCAGCCCGAGCTGCTCGCGCTGGTGATCGAGGACGTCACCGAGCGCTTCGACGCGGAGGAACGGTTCGAGAGGACCTTCGACGCCAACCCCGCGCCCGCGGTGATCTGCCGCCTGGGCGACCTGCGCTACGTGAAGGTCAACCGGGGTTTCCTGGAGATGACCGGCCTGACCCGGCACGACGTGATCGGGCAGTCCGTCTACGACATCGACATCCTCGCGGACGCCGAGAAGCGCGAGCAGGCGGTGGCCTGTCTGCGCGAGGGACGGACGATCGAGCAGCAGGAAGCCTGCATTCCGGTCGGCGAAGGGCGGCGGAAGCCGGTGATCGTGGCCGGCCAGCCGATCGAGCTCGCGGACAAGCCGTGCATGCTGTTCACGTTCACCGACCTCGAACCGCGCAAGCGGGCGGAGGACGCGCTTCGGCACAGCGAGCAGCGATTCGCGACCGTGTTCAGGCTCGCACCGGTCCCGATGGCGGTGAGCACGCTCGACGACTTCATCTTCCTCGACGTCAACGACGCGTTCGCACGCCTGACAGGCTACTCGAACGGGGAGCTCGTCGGTCAGTGTCCGGCCGAACTGGCGCTCTGGGAGAGCTCGGAGGCGCGTCACGGACTGCACCGGGATTTCGGCAAGGCCGGCTCGGTGCGCAACCACGAGATCAGGCTGCGCACCAGGTCCGGAGAACTGCTCGAATGCCTCGTCTCCGCGGAACGCGTCACCATTCTCGACCGGCCGTGCGTCCTCAAGGTGCTCCAGGACATCACGGATCGGAAACGGTCCGAGACCGAGCTGTTCGCCGCGATCGAGGCGGTGATGCAGGACACGTCCTGGTTCAGCCGCAAGGTGATCGAGAAGGTCGCCGATCTTCGCCAGCCGGCCCGCACCGATGCGTCGTCGGTGGGCGTGGAGAGCCTGACGGAGCGCGAGCGGCAGGTGCTCGGCATCCTGTGTACCGGGACCGGGGACGCCGACATCGCGAGACAGTTCGGCCTGTCGCGGCACACGGTCCGGAATCACGTCTCCGCGATCTACGAGAAGATCGGCGTCCACAGTCGCAGCGCCGCGGTCGCCTGGGCGCGCGATCGGGGCCTCACCGCCCGTTCCTCCTCGGCGGCTCCGGATCGGACATCGTCTCTCAAGACGAAGTAGCTCCGGTGCACTAGCCCTCCTAGTGCAGCCGCCTCTGGCGGGAACGCTCCAGCTGGTGCCTGTTGCGAACGCAGCAGACGTCGCGACCGGGCAGGCGACGCGATCGGCGAAGATCCGACATCGCCGACGCCGCTCGCGGTCTCGACAGCACACATCTAGGAGAAACGAGAATGACCGACGAAACGATCGTGGCCGTGTTCGACACGGCCGAGCACGCCGCGATGGCGGTCCGCGATCTGGAGATCGCCGGGGTTCCGCGCGATGCGGTCTCGCGGCACACCGGGGCCGGGACGAATGCCGGGACGACCGCTGCCGACGCCGCGCACGGACGCGAGCCCGGGTTCTGGTCGCGGTTGTTCGGCGGCGAGCCCGAGCATCCGCACGACACCGCCGTCTACGACCGTAGTCTCGAGGCGGGTTCCACCGTGGTCACCGTGAAGGCGGGCGCGCAGCACGTCGCGCGGGTGCACGACATCCTCGAACGACACAACCCGGTCGACATCGACGAGCGGGCCTCGAACGACGCCCTGGGAGGGACCGCGGGCATGCCCGCGGCGGTCGCGAGGCCGGCGGCCAGCGGCGCCCGCGACGCCACCGCGGACCAAACGCTGCAGCTCTCGGAAGAGAGCCTGGCGGTGGGCAAGCGCGCGATCAACCGCGGCACCACGCGCGTCCGTCGCTACGTGGTCGAGACACCAGTCGAAAGGGAGGTCGCGCTGCACGACGAGCGCATCTCCGTCGAGCGGCGTCCCGTCACCGCGGGCCGGCCGGCCGGCGACACCGGCTTCTCGGACCGCACGGTGGAGATGACCGAGACCGGCGAAGTGCCGGTGGTCTCGAAGACGGCTCGCGTCACGGAAGAGGTGGTGCTCCACAAAGACGTGACGGACCGGACGGAAACCGTCCGCGACACGTTGCGTCATGAGGATGTCGAGATCACCAGGGACGGGGACGCCGACCGTGTCGGCCGCGCGCCCGGACCGTCATCGACGGATCAATCGAGGTCGAAGGTCTGATCGGACCGAGGTGGTCCGGGTCACGCAAGGCGTGGCCCGGGCCTGCTCCGTTCGGGACGACCCCCGACGCGAAGCGAGACGCAGACACCGAGCGACGTCCGGGACCGAATTCCGGACCGGGAGCCTGCGGTCCGGGACCGCCGGGCCTCCCACCAACAACATCAGGATCGAGACAATGAGAACGCTTTCCCTGACCCTCGTCGCCGCGCTGATGGCGACGGCGGCTTCGGCGCAGACGACGACCAACACCCCCACCACGCATTCCGGAACGGGAATGAGCGCGAGACAGAACGGCGCCGGGGCCGGAAATGCGACGGCCCCCGGGACCGGGATGGTCGATCACAACACGGGCACCGCGGCGGCCGGCGGCAACGACAACCAGGCGGTCGCCACGACCGGTGCCAATGCGACGCAGCCCGCCTACGGCGCGAACTCGTTCACGCGCGGCGAGGCCCGGCACCGGATCGAGAGCGAAGGCTTCAGCCGGGTTGCAAGCCTGCACAAGGATCGTCGCGGCGTCTGGCGCGGCATGGGCACCAAGGACGGCCAGCAGACGAAAGTCTGGCTCGACTACAAGGGGAATGTCGGGACCAGCAGCAGCTGAGAACCGGCTCGTTCCCAATCTAGCATCCAGAGACAGGAGGCCGACATGGCCGTTCGCACGTTCACGCATCTCTACGACGACTACGAGCACGCACGTCAGACCGTCGAGACCCTGCAGGCCAACGGGATCCCGCACGACGACATCAGCATTGTTTCGAACAACGCCGACGATCGCCACGCGGTCGGCGGGACCGGGTCCGAGAACGGCGTCGAGACGTCGCACGCCGGAGCCGGCGCTTCGACGGGGACGCTGGTCGGCGGCGGCATCGGGTTGCTGACCGGCATCGGCCTTCTCGCGATCCCGGGTGTCGGGCCCGTGGTCGCCGCAGGCTGGCTCGTCGCGACCCTGACGGGAGCCGGCGTCGGCGCGGCCGGCGGAGGGCTGCTCGGATCGCTCGTCCACGCCGGCGTCCCGGAAGAGCACGCCCACGCCTATGCCGAGGGCGTCCGCCGTGGCGGAACGCTGGTCACCGTGCGCGGCGAGGAGAGCGAGGCCGCCCGGATCGAACAGATCCTGGACGGTCGGGCGCCGATGGCGGTCGACATGACCGCGCGCCGCGCCGAGTACGAGACCGGCGGCTGGAAGCAGTTCGAGGAGACCGGGCCACACTACACCACCGATCAGGTCGCCGAGGAGCGCATGCGGCGGTCCCCGCCGGCCCGGACGCTCTGATCGGGGCGCGAGCGGACAGCCCGACCGTCACGGTCACCCGGTCGGCCGAACGGCGGCCGGGACGACCGCGACGAGGCATCCGCCCCGGGGGGATCGGATGACGAAACCAACGATGCTATCGAGGTGCGCGAAGCGCACGGCGAGCGGGATGGTCCGAGGGCGGACCGTGGCGTCTCGCATTCCAGGGCATCCCGCTTCCGGGGCGCCCTGTCACCATCCTAGACCTGTCGGGAGATGACGCATGTCCATCATCGGTTGGCTCATACTCGGACTGATCGCCGGCTTCATCGCCAGCAAGATCATCAACAAGTCGGGCGAGGGATTGCTGCTCGACATCGTGCTCGGGATCGTCGGTGCCGTGGTCGGCGGCTTCATCTTCTCGGCATTCGGCGCATCGCCGGTCACCGGGCTCAACATCTACAGCCTGATCGTGGCCGTGATCGGGGCGATCGTGGTGCTGTTCATCTACCACGCCGTGGTCGGTCGAGGACGGACGATCTGAAAGGGTTCCGTCCCCCGGCGTCGTTCATCGGGATCAGGGATGGATCCTGATCCCGGTCGTCGGCTGCCCGGCTCGGCCATCGCGAGCGGAATGGCACGGGGGAGCAGCACCACGGCGAGCCGGGCGCGGGCCGGCGCGAACCCTCCCGCGCCCGCCCGCCACCACGGCAACCGGTTCGGGCGCAGCGAGGAGGCGCGCCAAGCCGTCATGGAGGCGGTCGGCGGGCTCCTTCTCGGGCGTGGCTTCGCCGCGCTGACGGTCGAGGCCGTGGCGGCGCGCGCCGGCGTCGGCAAGCAGACGATCTATCGCTGGTGGTCGTCGAAGAGCGATCTGCTGTTCGATGCCTTCGTCGACGAGACCAGGGAAGAGCTCGAGCCGATCGATCGCGGTGACCTTCGTTCCGACCTCGTCGCGCATCTCCGGCAGGTGTTCGCGTTCTTCGGGCGCGCGAGCAATGCGGCGATGTTCCGCGCCCTCGCGGGCCAGGCACAGCTCGACGAGGCCGTCGAACGCCGCTTCCGTGACGAGATCGTCGAGCAGCAACGCGAGCGCGATCGTGCCCCGTTCCGCAACGCGCACCGACGCGGCGAATGGCCCGACCTCGCGGACGCCGAGCGCGCCATCGACGAGACGCATCGTCTCGATTAGGTCCGAGGCGACAGATCCGTGGTGTCGCATGCAAGGTACGCCCGCCGCCTTCCACGCAAGCGTCTCCGGCGACAGGCCCTCGAAGAACGGAAGCGGCCCATGGCCGGCCGTCCGCGGCCGGTGCGCCGATCCCGGCGAGCCGCCGTCCGGCCGGCCGCTCGAGGCGGGATGCTACGCGATCGTCGACCATCCCGCCGCGGCGCGCCGCGGCCGCGATGCGTAGCCAGCCCTCGCTCGACCCGCGCTACTGGTCGGCGCTCTGCATCGCCAGCGTCTTCGGCTGCAACACCGGCGACGTCCTGGCGGAGGATGCCGGGTTCGGCCACTGGCGGGGCCTGCCGATCCTCGCCCTCGCCTTCGCGCTGACGCTCCGGGGCGAGCGGCGCGCCGCCCGGCCGAACGAGGCCTGGTACTGGCTCGCGATCGTGATCGTCCGCACGGCCGCGACCAATCTCGCCGATCTGACGGTGCACGACGCGGAGATCCCTTACCTGGTCGCCTTCGCGCTCTTCGCCGGCGTGCTGCTCGCCGTCGGGCTGGTCACGTCGCGCCGCGATCGAGGTGCGACGTTGCCGGTGGCGGACGGGGTGTTCTGGACCGGCATGTTCGCGGCCGGCACGTTCGGCACGGCGGCCGGCGACTACCTCGCGTTCGACCGCGGTCTCGGCCTCGACGCGGCCTCCGCGGCGACGTCGCTCGGAGTCTGCGCCGCGCTCTGCCCGCGCGCCGTGCCCGCTCTCCGCAACGCCGCCACGTTCTGGATCGCGATCGTCGTCATCCGCACCGCCGGGACCAATGTCGGCGATCTGTTCGCGCGCGCGCTGTCGCTCGAGGCGAGCACGGTCGCGACCGGTTTCGCGCTCGTCGCCCTCCTCTTGCTGTGGCGGCCGCAGCGGCGCGCCGCCTCGGTGCCGGCCTGAGGCCGCATGCGCGTCCGCCTCGCCCCGCTGCGGCGCGCACCGGAGGCGCGCGGCGTCGTGCCGCGGCCGTACCGGCCACCACCGCGCGCGGTGGCACTCCTCGTGCCGCCCACCCGTCAGGCAACGCAGGAGGAGCAACGCCCGTGATCCATCTCGCCGCGGCCCTGCCGTCGAGCCGCGTCGCGACGCCGCGCAGCGGCACGTCGGGGCCGGACGTCGGCCGCAAGGTGCCGCACCTTCTCTGGCTCTTCTGGGTGATCAAGATCGCCGCGACCACCGTCGGCGAGACCGGCGGCGACGCCGTCTCGATGTCGCTCGGGTTCGGCTACGCGGCGGCGAGCGCGCTCTTCCTCGTGGTGCTCGCGATCCTCGTCGCGCGCCAGATCGCCGCGCGCAGCCTGCATCCCGCGCTCTACTGGAGCGTGATCGTCGCGACGACCCTGGCCGGCACCACGATGGCCGACTTCACCGACCGCTCGCTCGGCGTCGGCTATGGCGGCGGTGCCACGATCCTTCTCGCGGCGCTCGTCATCACCCTCGGAGCCTGGCGCGTCCTGCTCGGCCGCATCGAAGCCGATCACGTCGCCGATCGCCGGACCGAGGCCTTCTACTGGCTCGCCATCCTGGTCTCGAACACCCTCGGCACGTCGCTCGGCGACTTCGCGTCGAGCCAGCCCGGCATCGGCTACGAAGGCGGCGCGTTGATCTTCTCCGTGCTGCTCCTCGCCGTGGTCCTCACGTGGCTGCTCGATGCGGCGCCGTTCGCGACGCTGTTCTGGGCCGCTTTCGTGCTCACGCGCCCGCTCGGCGCGACCCTCGGCGACATCCTCACCAAGCCGCGCGCGAAGGGGGGCCTGGCGCTCGACCGCTTCGACGCGACGGCGGCGGTCCTCGCGGTCGTCGTCGCCGGCGTCGCACTCTATCCCGCCCGACCGCCCCGGTGAGCGCGCCGTTCGTTGCCGGACCGGGCCGGTCCGAGAGCGGCGGCGAGGCGACGCTCCGTCCATGGCCGTCGAGCACGGGAAGAGAAGAGGATCACGTCGGATGAGCAACGGGAACGGCGTCGCGATCGTCACGGGCGCGTCGAAGGGGATCGGTGCGGCGGTGGCCGCGCGGCTCGCCTCGGACGGCTTCCGCACGGTCGTGAACTACGCGACAGGCGAGGACGCGGCGCGGCAGGTCGTCGCGTCGGTCGAGGCGGCGGGCGGCCGGGCGCTCGCGGTCAGGGCCGACGTCGCGGATCCGGCCGGCGTCGCATCGCTGTTCGACGTCGCGGAACGGGAATGGGGACCGGTCGACGTGCTGGTGAACAACGCCGGCGTGCTCGGCCTGTCGCCGCTGGCGCAGGTCTCCGACGAGGACTACGCCCGACAGGTCGGGGTCAATCTCACCGGCAGCTTCAACGGCATGCGGGAGGCGGCGCGTCGGATCAAGGACGGCGGCCGCATCGTCAATCTGTCGAGCAGCATCGTCGGCACCTACCCGCCGGCCTACGGCGTCTACGCGGCGACCAAGGCGGCGGTGGAGGCGATGACGCGCGTGCTCGCCAAGGAACTCGGGCCCCGCCAGGTGGCGGTCAACGCGGTGGCGCCGGGGCCGGTCGCGACGGAGCTGTTCCTGAGCGGGCGGTCCGCCGAACTGATCGGACGTCTCACCGCCGAGATCCCGATGGGCCGGCTCGGCGAGCCGGACGACGTCGCGCGCGTCGTGTCGTTCCTGGCCGGCCCGGACGGGGCTTGGGTCAGCGGCCAGGTGATCCGGGCGAACGGTGGCCGGAACTGACCGGCGCGCGGACGCATCTCCGGGCCTTCGGTCAGGCAGGCAAGTCGACCATCGACGCCCGGCGGCGGATGAACGACGCGACCGCTTCGCCTCGCGTCACCGGGAGCATGTGGCCGGCCCCGTCGATCAGCTCGACGTCGACGCCCGGGATCCTGCCGCGCAGGGCTTCCCCTTGCTTCCGATGGTCGAGGATCCGGTCACCGCTGCCGTACAGCACGCCCACCGGCAGTCCGAGCGTGCCGTAGCGGTCCGCGAGACCGGGAAGGTCGTGGGCGATCGCGTTGAAATCGGTCGAGGCCCCGATATAGGTGGACGGGCGGAGGCCCAGCAGCCCACCGGCGCGGGTGGCGAAATCCCTCGGCGGCGCCTCGGGTCCGAAGACCTCGGACAGCGTGTCGCGGGAGCGCAGCAGCGCCAGCGGGGTCGCGACCGTCCACGCGATGACGCGCCGGAGCAGCGGGGAGCGCACGGCGAGCAGCCGGAACACCGGCGAGGCCGTGCGGGCCGGGAGGCTGAGCGGCGCGATCAGGGCCAGGCCGCCGATCCGCTCCGGGTGGTCGAGCGCGGTCGCCAGCGCGATCGCGCCACCCAGCGAATGGCCGACCAGGAGCGGACGGCCGAGGTCGAGCGTCTCGATCAGGGCCGCGACGAGGTCGCCCTGCGCCGGCAACCGGGCCGAGGCGCCGATCGATCGCACCGAATGGCCGGAACCCGGCCGGTCGAGCGCGATCACCCGGTGGTCCGAGGCGAGCCGGTCGATCACGTCGTAGGCGAAATGGCCGAGATTGCCGGCGAGCCCGTGCACCAGCACGATCGGCGGTCCGGATCCCCGGTCCAGGTAGTGGATCCGTTCGCCGCCGGCCTCGATGGTGCTCCCGCCGGGCGGCAGCGCGCGTGTCACGCGACGGGCGGTCCAGGCCGTGAAGCCGACGAGCCCCGCGACCACGGACGCGACGAGGGCGACCGGCGCGAGAAGAAGACGTTTCATGAGCCGACCATTCGTTCGAGGATTGCCCAGTAGGAGACCGGCGCCAGGCGTTCCAGGGCCGCGACCAGCTTGGCGTCGGTCCCGACCAGGATGCGCCGCCTTCGGCGTTCGACGCCCGCGACGATGATCTCGCCGGCGCGGGACGGCGGCATCCGCAGCATCCGTTCCGCCCGCACCCGTCCCTGCTCGATCATCTCCGGATCGTTGGCGCCGTGCGACACCCGCGCGTTTCGCGCGATCGCGGTCGCGACGCCGCCGGGGTGGACCGTGGTCACGCCGACCGTGCTGCCGCGGAGCTCGTGACCGAGCGCCTGGCTGAAGCCGCGCACCGCGAACTTCGAGGCGGCATAGGGCACCTGCCCCGGCGGCGCGATCAGGCCGTACAGGCTCGACAGGTTGACCAGCCGCGCGTCGTCGCTGCGGTGCAGCAGCGGCAGGAACGCGCGCGTCACCCGCACCAGGCCGACGAAGTTGATCGAGAACAGCCAGTCGAAATCCTCGTCGCTCACCTGCTCGAAGGTGCCGCCGAGCGACACGCCGGCATTGTTGAACACGAGATCGACGCGCCCGTGCCGGCTCATCAGCTGCTCGGGAAGCGACGCGACGGCCGCACGGTCCGCGACATCGAGCACATGGCTGCTGACGTCCACGCCGCCGCCCAGGATCCGCACCGTCTCGGCCAGGCCCGCCTCGTCGCGATCGGCCAGGGCGAGGTGGCACGAGCGGGCGAGGAGCGACCGGGCGATCGCCCGGCCGATCCCGCTTCCGGCACCGGTGACGAGAGCGACCCGGCCGCCAAGACGCATCTGCGCGGCGGGCCTCATCGCGCGCGCGCGGCCGCCCTGGTGAAGCGCAGCGCCCGGTCGGCCAACGGGGCGAGGCGGAACAGCGCGAGATCGCGGATGTAGTTCTGGTTCAGCTTCCACGGCGCGCGATCACCCTGCTTCGGCATCAGCCCGACCGCACGCTGGATGTAGCCCGAGGAGAAATCGAGGAAGGGCGTCTCCGGGACGGCGGGGTCGCGTTCCGGCGTCACGCTCGCATAGCCTCGCCGACGCATGAAGTTCAGCAGCCGGCAGACATGGCCGGCGACGAGATCGGCCTTGAGCGTCCACGACGCGTTGGCGTAGCCCACGATGAAGGCGAAATTGGGCACGCCGCTCAGCATCATGCCCTTGTAGGCCATGGTGCGTCCCGGCTCCACGGCCGCGCCGTCGACCTCGAGCGCCATGCCGCCGAGCACGTGCATCTTGAGCCCGGTCGCGCTGACCGCGATGTCGGCCGCGATCTCGGTGCCGGACGCGAGCCTGATCCCGGTCTCGGTGAAGCTGTCGATGGTGTCGGTCTCGACCGAGGCGCGCCCGCTGCGGATCGCCTCGAACAGGTCGCCGTCGGGAACCAGACAGACGCGCTGGTCCCAGGGATTGTAGCGGGGCGTGAAGTGCCGCCCGACGTCGTAGCCCGGCGCGAGCTGGTCGCGCACCAAACCGATCAGGCGCTGCTTCGCGGCCTCGGGGTTCTTCCGCGTCATCCGGTAGAGATGGATGCTGATCAGGATGTTGCGCGCGCGGATCAGCCGGAGTGCCACGCGCTCGGGCAGCACGCGCCGCAACGCCTCGCCGAGCGGATCATGCGAC
Organism: uncultured Acetobacteraceae bacterium; assembly: GCA_964249405.1. Classification (GTDB taxonomy): domain Bacteria; phylum Pseudomonadota; class Alphaproteobacteria; order Acetobacterales; family Acetobacteraceae; genus CAXTPV01. The sequence goes on from CAXUBX010000040.1 coordinate 12,057, forward strand.
GGCAGGGAGAAGATGTAGGACGGCGAACGCTGCAGCATGGTCACGTGCGCGGCGGTCGCCGCGAGCGCCGGAACCAGCGTCACCGCGGTGGCACCCGAGCCGATCACCACCACGCGCTTGCCTGCGTGGTCGAGGCCGGGCGGCCAGAACTGAGGGTGCACCAGCGTGCCGCGGAAGCGATCGGCGCCGGGAAACGCCGGCGCGTGTCCCGCCGCGTAGTCGTAGTAGCCGCCGCACATGAAGAGGAACGAGCAGGTGAGACGGACCGCGTCGCCGGTGTCGGTCCGCTCGGCCTCGACCGTCCAGCGCGAGGTGGCGGAGGACCAGGACGCCCTGGTCGCGCGGTGGTTGAAGCGGATGTGGCGCTCGACGCCGTAGGCGGCGGCGGTGTCGTGCACGTACTGGCGGATCGTCGCCCCGTCGGCGAGCGGCCGCTTCTCGCGCCAGGGCCGGAAGCGGTAGCCGAGCGTGTGCATGTCGGAGTCCGACCGGATCCCCGGGAAGCGGAACAGGTCCCAGGTGCCGCCGATCGCGCCGCGGCCTTCCAGGATCGCGTAGCTTCGACGCGTCCGGTTCATCTCCAGGCGACACGCGGCGCCGATGCCGGACAGGCCGGCGCCGATGATCAGGACGTCGACATGGTTCGCCGGACCCGCGTCGGCCGGCTGTCCCAACTCGGCTTCGGCCCGCTTCGTGACGCCATCCGGCATGCTGTCGGTTCCGTTTCGGCCGGGAGGATCAGAGAGGCCCGAGTGCGGCGTCGGCGATCGCGCCGGCCTTCGCGTACGGCGCGAAGAACGCGTCGATGTGGTCGCCGTCGCCGCGCACGAAGATCCCGCGCGGATTGGAGAATTCCTTGAAGCCTTCGAGCCCGTGATGACGGCCCATGCCGCTCATCCCGACGCCGCCGAAGGCGAGCGACGGCAGCGCGCCCTGGACGGCGCAGGTGTTGACCGCCGCCCCGCCGGACATCGTCCCGTCGAGCACGGCGTCGGTCACCGCCCGGTCGTCGCCGAAGACGTAGAGCCCGAGCGGGCGCTCGCCGGCGTTGATCATCGCGATCGCCTGGTCGAGCGTGTCGTAGGGAACGACCGGGAGGATCGGGCCGAAGATCTCCTCGGTCATGATCCGGAGGTCGGAGGCCGGATCGATGACCAGCGACATCGGCATCCGGCGCGTCGCGGCGTCCACGGTGTCGTCGTTCTCGAGCGGGACCACCCGGCTCTCGCGCGCCCTGGCCTCGTCCAGCATGCCGGACAACCGGTCGAGATGCCGCTCGGAGACGATCCCGGTGCACTCGCCGCTGCGGGAATAGCCGGGTGCCGCCGCCGCCATGAAGGCGACCGACAGGTCGACGAAGCGCTCGACCTCGCCGCGCGGAACCAGGCAGTAGTCGACCGAGATGCACATCTGGCCGTTCTTGACGATCTTGGTTCCGATCACCGATTTCACGCTCTCGGCATCGACCGAACCCGGCGTCAGCACGGCCGGGCATTTGCCGCCGAGCTCCAGCGTCACCGGCGTCAGGTTGCGCGCCGCCGCCTGCATGATCTGCCGACCGACCACGGGGCTTCCGGTGTAGAGCAGGTGGTCCCAGGGCAGGTCGGCGAAGGCTCGCGCGAGATCGAGACCGCCGGTCGCGACGTGGACCAGCGCCGGATCGAACGTGGCGGCCACCATCTCGGCGAGCAGACGGCCGCTCGCCGCGGTGAACTCGGACGGCTTGACCATGACCCGGTTGCCGGCCGCCAGCATCTCGATCATCGGGCCGACGGACAGGTCGAACGGGAAGTTCCAGGGCACGATGTTGCCGATGACGCCCTTCGGCTGGCTCTGGATGAAGGCCCGCCCGGTCCCGAGCATCGCCGCGTCGACCTCGCGCGGCGACGGCTTCATCCACTGCTCGAGGTTGTCGAGCACGTATTGCGCGCGACCGATGACGCCCAGCACCTCGATCAAATCGGTCGCCGGCGGCGGATGGAAACCGAAATCCTCGCTCAGCGCCGCCCGGATCCGCCCGCGGTTCGCCGCCATCATGGCGATCAGCTTGCCGATCCGCTCGCGACGTTCGGCGAGGCTCGGGTTGCGGTCGGCGTTGAAGGCGTCGCGCTGGCGCTGGAACGCCGCCCGCATGGCGGCGATCGCGCCGTCGTCGCCGGTGTCCGAGGGCGCGAACGCTTCCACGGATTCTTCCAGTAGGGTCATGGTCCCGCCTCCGTTCGCGCGTCCTGCCACAGATAGCCGAGCTGTCGTGCGCCCGACATGCCGGCCTTGCGCATCCAGCGTCGTGACAGCCGACGCAGATGGAACACCGCCGCCGCGGTCGGGCCGACCAGCACCAGGTCCTCGCCGCGTGTCACCGCACGCACGATCCGCGCGCCGACCACCGACGGGTGCACGCCGCGCCTGCGGTATTGGAGCTGGAGCCGATCGAGCGCCGAGCCCGGCACGCCGGGCGCGACCGCGCGACGGTTGCCGATGATCGGCGTGTCGATCAGGCCCGGGCAGACCACGGTCACGCCGATCGTCGTGTGCGCGAGCTCCATCGCGAGCGCGTCGGAGAATCCCAGCACGGCGTGCTTCGATGCGGAATACGCGCTGAGGTTCGGCACCGCGTGCAGGCCGGCGGCGGACGCGATGTTGACGAGATGTCGCCGCCCGCCGGCCCGCAGCATCGCCGGCAGCAGGGCCCGGCTGACATGCACCGCGCCCATCAGGTTGACGCCGATCACCGTGTCCCAGGCGCTCGCGGGCGTCTCGAGGAACGGGCCGAGGAAACCGACCCCGGCGTTGTTCACCACCACGTGCGGGGCGCCGTGCGCGGCGCCGATCGTGGCGGCGAGCGCCTCGACCGAAGCCGGGTCGCTGACGTCGCATTCGGCCGTCGTGCAGCGCCGCCCGGCCGCCTCCACCAGGTGTCGGGTCGCGGCCAGTCCCGACGCGTCGATGTCGCTCGCGACGATGTCGGCGCCCGCCCGCGCGAACGCGAGCGCGGTCTCCCGGCCGATGCCGGACGCGGCACCCGTCACGACCACGCAACGCCCGGCGAAGTCCGCTGCCACGCGCCGCCTCGCGTCCGGTCTCAGGCGACCTCGAACAGGCCCGCGGCCCCCATGCCGCCGCCGACGCACATCGTCACGACGACGTATCGGGCCCCGCGCCGCTTGCCTTCGATCAGCGCATGACCGGTCATGCGTGCCCCGGACATGCCGTAGGGATGGCCGATCGAGATCGCGCCGCCGTCGACGTTGAGCTTCTCCGGATCGATCCCGAGACGGTCGCGGCAGTAGATGACCTGCACGGCGAAGGCCTCGTTCAGCTCCCAGAGGTCGATGTCCTCCACGCGGAGCCCGTGCCGGGCGAGCAGCTTCGGCACCGCGAACACCGGACCGATCCCCATCTCGTCGGGATCGCAGCCGGCCACCGCCATCCCGCGATAGATGCCGAGCGGCTGCAGGCCGCGACGCGACGCCTCCGCCTCCTCCATGATGACGCAGGCCGAAGCGCCGTCGGAGAGCTGGGAGGCATTGCCGGCGGTGATGTACCGGCCCTGCCTGACCCGCTGGCCGTCCGCGAAGACCGGCTTCAGTCCGGCGAGGCCCTCGAGCGTGGTGTCCGGGCGGTTGCCTTCGTCGCGCTCCAGCGTCACCGGCTTCTGCATGGTCTCGGCGGTGCCCTTCGTGGTCACCGTCATGACCGTCGGCAACGGCACGATCTCCCGGTCGAAGCGGCCGGCCTCCTGGGCGGCGGCGGTGCGACGCTGCGACTGGAGGGCGTACTCGTCCTGGACCTCGCGCGACACGCCGTAGCGGTCGGCGACCACCTCGGCGGTCTCCAGCATCGTCATGTAGACCTGGGGCAGCCGCGCCTCCAGCTCCGGGTCGTGCAGCCGGGCCCGGTTCATCGCCGGGGTCTGCACCAGCGAGATCGATTCGAGCCCGCCGCCGACCACGAGCTCCATCCCGTCGTCCGCCACCTGCTTGGCCGCGGTGGCGATCGCCATCAGCCCGGACGCGCATTGCCGGTCGACGCTCATCCCCGCGACCGTCACCGGAAGACCGGCGCGGAGCGCGATCTGGCGCGCGACGTTGGTTCCGGTGGAACCCTGCTGCATCGCGGCGCCCATCACGACGTCCTCGACCTCGCCGGGGTCGATGCCGGCGCGACGGACCGCCTCGGCGACCACGTGACCGCCGAGCGCTTGCGCCTGGGTGTCGTTGTAGGCGCCGCGGTAGGCGCGCCCGATCGGCGTACGGGCAGTCGAGACGATGACGGCGGTTCGCATGGGGTTCTCCGGTTCAGGTGACGGCGGCGGCCTCGGCCGCGGCCCTGGCACGCTCCTCGTCGACGAGCGGCTTCTTCCAGGCCTTGCCGACCGCGGTCTTCGGCAGCTGGTCGCGGAATTCGAGCGCGCCCGGCAGCTCGTGACGCCCGAGCTTGTCGGCGAGGAAGGAACGCAGGTCGTCGAGGGTGAACGGCGACGCGTCCGGGCGCAGGACCACGAAGGCCTTCGCCTTCTCGCCGCGATACGCGTCGGGGACACCGATCACGGTGACTTCGGCGACCGCAGGGTGCTCCAGCGTCGCCTCCTCGATCAGCCGCGGATAGACGTTGAACCCGCTCGAGATGATCATGTCCTTGAGGCGGTCGACCAGGAACAGGTAGCCCTCCTCGTCGAGGGTGCCGACGTCGCCGGTCCGGAAGAACCCGTCGACGAAGCTCTCCGCATTGGCGGCCTCGTTGCGGTAGTAGCCGGAGACCACGTTCGGACCGCGGATGCACACCTCGCCCTTCTCGCCCGGCGGCAGGACGCGGTGGGGGTCGGCGAGGTCGCGGATCTGCAGCAGCACGCCGGGCAGCGGCACGCCGGCGGCCCCCGCCTTCGCCCTGTCGCGGGGCGACCCGGTGCCGGCCGAGCAGGTCTCGGTCATGCCCCAGCCTTCGTACAGGGTCTGTCCGGTGAGGCGCGCGAACCCGTTCTGCAGCTCGAGCGGCAGCTGCGCGCCGCCCGAGCTGAACAGGCTGAAGCAGGAGAAATCGGTCTCGCGCGCGCGCGGGCTCGCCATCATCGCCCGGTACATCGTCGGCACGCCGAAGAAGACCGTGGGACGCAGCCGGGTGATCGTGTCGAGGATGTCGTCGGTGTCCCAGCGCGGCTTGAGGATCAGCATGTAGCCGGTGCGCAATGTCGTGAGGAGGATGCAGCTGAGCGCGTAGATGTGGAACAGCGGCAGCACCGTCACCACCCGGTGCTCGCGCGGGCCGTCGGGCTCGGTGTTCCAGAGATGGTAGATCGAGAGTGCGGCCGTCAGATTGGCGTGCGTCAGCATGGCGGCCTTCGGCTGGCCGGTGGTGCCGCCCGTGAACTGCAGCACCGCGAGGTCGCCGGGTTGCCGCGTCGGCCATTCCGTCGCGGCCGGTGCCGGCGCGAGCAGGGCGGAGAACGGGACCGGGCCGGAGCCGGCGTCGCCGAGCGGTGGCGGCTCGCGTCCGAAGTCGTCGGGAGAGGCGATGACGACGGTCAGGTCGGGACGATCCGACGGCAGGCCGGCGTGCAGTCCGGCGAAGCTCACCACGATCCTCGCCTCGCCGACCGCGAGCTTGTGCGCGATCTCGCGCGCCGCGTCGAGCGGGCTGAGGTTGACCACCACGCCGCCCGCGCGCAGCACCGCGAAGAAGGCGATCGGATACTGGAACACGTTCGGCAGGTGCAGCGCGACGTGACAGCCGGGGCCGACGCCGATCGCGCGAAATCCGGACGCCGCGCGTTCGACCAGCCGATCGCACTCGGCGAAGCTCAGGACGTGGCCTCCGAACTCCAGATAGGGGCGGTCGCCGTGCGCCGTCACCGCCGCCCGGAGCTCGTCGTCGACGGTGGTCGACGGGATCGGCATGTCCCAGCGCAAGCCCGTCGGGTAGGTGCTCTGCCAGGGCGGCGGCGTCATCGTCTGATCCATGATCTGCCCTCGCTGCTATGCCGCCGGCCGGTCGACCGCAAGCCGCGTCATCTCGCGCGCCACCGCCTGGTTGTGTGCCGCCTCGTCGGCCCGGGCGGCGGCCGGGCTCCAGCGCCCCCGCATCGCGAACACGGTGGCGACGAACGCGGCGATCCCGGCGACGCAGATCCAGTACCAGGCGCGCCACTGACCCGGCGAGGCGATGGCGGCCTGCTGGATCGCGCCCAGTTGCGCCATCAGCGCCGGGGTCGGCGCGACATGCGCCGCCCGGGCATGCACGAAGGCCGCGATCACCGGGCCCGAGGTGATCAGCGGCGTCACGGTGCTGACCACGTGGGGGATGGCCAGGAACGCCGCCGTGACCACGAGGCGGAGGAGCCAGCCCCAGATCGCGAGGCCCGTCGCGGTCAGTGCCGGGTTGCGCGCCTCGACCATCTCGGTGAAGGCGGCCATCCAGGTGGAGTAGGCCGCCGCCACCAGGATCGACTGGAAGCAGCTGAGCAGGACCAGGGTGCCCCAGCTCGGATGACCGCCGGCCTGCAGCAGGTAGAGGATGCTGACGACGATGGCCCCGAGACCGCCGGCCAGCATGAACGGCTTGCGCACGCGCAGCCGGTCCGAGGAGAGGCCGACCACGATCAGCGCGGCCGCGTTCGCCGCCCAGGTCCAGTTCGCCAGCGCGTTCGCGGCGCCGAGCGAGAAGTGGAAGATGGTGACCATGTAGATCGTGCCGAACGCCACCGCGGTATAGTAGAACAGCAGCAGCACCGAGACGCCGAGCGCGGAGGCGACGATGTCGAAGCGCAGCAGCTGGCGGAACGGCGCGCGGAGATCGACCCCGAGGTCGAGCCCGCGTGCGCGGGCCTCGACCAGTGCACGGTCGCGCAGGCTGACCATGATCTGGTCGCGCAACGCCGGCGACAGCTCGCGCAGGAACAGGAAGGCGACCACGAACATCGCGAGGCCGATCCAGCCGCAGATCTCGAACTGGCTCTGCCAGGTCCGGAACGTGCCGAGCGTCAGCGTGACCAGCAGGCTGACCATCAGGCTGCCGAGAACGGGACCGATCGTCCACAAACCCATCGCGGTCGCGCGTCCCACCTGCGGCGAGAAGTCGCGGATCAGCGCCGGGGTGGCGACCAGGATCACCCCTTCGACGAGCGCCACCAGCGCGTATTCGATCCCGTAGACCAGCTTGCTGGGCGCGTTCGGGATCGCGAACGCCGTCAGCGCCCCGACGATCACCAGGCCGTAGACCACGAGGTTCGCGCGCCCGTAGCGGTCGCAGAGGCCGGCCAGCAGCGACGCGAACGCGCCGACCAGGTTGCCGATCGCCAGGATGAGCACGAGGTAGTTGAACGACATCTGGAAATGGCCGAGCAGCAGGGTCGCGACACCGCCGCCGACATAGAGCTCGTAGTACAGCGTCACGGTGATCGCGACCACCAGAGCGAGATAGCTCCGGCGCGCGACGGTGGGTGGGTAGGCGTCGAGCTCCCGCCGGCGCAGCCAGGGCCGCGGAGCGGAAAGACCAGCGACAGCCGACATGTTCGTTCCCCTCGTGGACTTTTCTGTCTTGTTTCCGGGACCGTCGACGCTAGGCGTAGAAACGGCCGCGCGAGGCGGCCTTTCCCGCAAGCAGTTCGGAGATCCCGCCTCCCGGACCGGGCCGGTCCTGCGCGCGAAGGCCGGCGACGACCGCGTCGAGCCCGATGCCGTCGGCCCAGAACAGCGGACCGCCCGTCACCGCCGGCCAGCCATAGCCGTGGACCCACACCACGTCGATGTCGGACGGACGCTGGGCGATGCCCTCCTCCAGGATCTTCGCGGCCTCGTTGACCATCGGGTAGAGCAGACGCCCGCGGATCTCGTCGCTGCCGATCGATCGTTGTGGCACGCCCTGCCGGGCGGCGAAGTTCCGGATCACGTCCTCCACCTCCGCCGACGGCGTGCGGTTGCGCTGCTCGTCGTAGTCGTAGAAGCCACGGCCATTCTTCTGGCCGCGCCGCCCCTGCTCGCACAGGATCTCGCGGATCGTCGAGCTGGACGACTTGTCCGGATCCCAGCCGATGTCGAGCCCGGCGAGATCGGACATCTGGAACGGGCCCATCGGCATGCCGAACTCGAGCATCACCTGATCGACCTCGGCGAACCGCGCCCCCTCCATGATCAGGCCGTGCGCCTGACGCTGTCGTGGTTCGAGGATCCGGTTGCCGATGAAGCCGTGGCAGACGCCGGAGACGACGGCGATCTTGCCGATCTTCCGCGACAGCGCCATCACGGTCGCCAGCACTTCGGGCGAGGTCCTGGCGCCGTGCACGACCTCGAGCAGGCGCATGACGTTGGCCGGCGAGAAGAAATGCATCCCGAGGACGTGTTCGGGCCGTCCCGTCACGGACGCGATCTCGTCGATGTCGAGATAGCTCGTGTTCGATGCCAGGATGGCGCCCTGCTTGACGATGCCGTCGAGCCGCCGGAAGACGTCCTTCTTGACCGCCATCTCCTCGAACACCGCCTCGATCACGAGGTCGCAGTCGGCGAGATCCTCGAACCGTGTGCTGGGCGAGAGAGCGGACATCGCGGCTTCGACCTGCCCGGCCGTCAGCCGGCCGCGGCTGGCGGTGCGATCGTAGTTCTTCCTGATGACGCCGACGCCGCGGTCGAGCGGCACCTGGTCGCGCTCAACCATCGTGACCGGGATCCCGGCCGAGAGGAAGTTCATCGCGATCCCGCCGCCCATCGTCCCCGCGCCGATGATCCCGACCTTCTCGATCGCGATGAGCCTGACGTCGGACGGGAGTCCCTCGATCCGGGCTGCCGTCCGCTCGGCGAAGAAGATGTGGCGGAGCGCCGCGGACTGACGGCCGCGGACGAGCTCGACGAACAACGCGCGTTCGCGGGCGAGGCCGTCACGGAACGGCAGCTCCACGGCGGCGCGGACCGCCTCCACGCAGGCGGCGGGCGCGTCGCGTCCGCGCAGCTTCGCGCCCTCACGCGCGAGAAAGCTCTCGAACGCGTCCGGCGCCGCCTCGACCGTGCGTTCGCCGGTGCGTCTCGGTCCGCCCGGGACCGCGACCTCGCGGGCGAAGACGACCGCGTCCTCGGTCAGATCCTGCTCCGACGCGAGGCGGTCGACGAGACCGATCGCGTGCGCGCGCTCCGCGGTGATCGGATCACCGCCGACGATCATCCCGAGCGACGCCGGAACCCCGACCAGCCGCGGCAGGCGCTGGGTGCCTCCGGCGCCGGGCAGGATGCCGAGCTTGACCTCCGGCAGGCCGAGCCTCGCCGATGGCGCCGCCACCCGGTAGTGGCAGGCGAGCGCCACCTCGAGGCCGCCGCCGAACGCCGTGCCGTGCAGCGCCGCGACGGTGGGCTTGGCGCTCGCCTCGATCACGTCGAGCAGATCGGGAAGCCCGGGCTCGACCGGCGGCCTGGTGAACTCGGTGATGTCGGCGCCGCCCGAGAACAGCCGGCCGGCGCCACGGATGACGATCGCCGCCACGCCCTCGTCCGCCATCGCGCGGGCGAAGGCGTCGGCGAGACCCTGACGCACCGCGGCGCCGAGCGCGTTGACGGGCGGGTTCTCGATCGTGACGACGCGAACCGTGCCGTGCTGTTCCGTTGTGATCATTGACTGTCCCATCGAGAAGGAGGCGGCACCGCGGGATGGCATGCCCGCTCCCGCAGCATCCCGGCGCTAGTGCCTCGCCGGACGCGGCGCCGCGTGCTCGGCGTGGCGCGCGAACTCCGACCGGGCGATCGAGCGATTGTGGACCTCGTCAGGCCCGTCGGCGAGACGGAGCGTGCGGATCCCGGCGTAAGAGCCCGCGAGCCCGAAATCGCCCGACACGCCGGCCCCGCCATGCGCCTGGATCGCGTCGTCGAGGATGCGGAGCGCCATGCTCGGCGCCTGCACCTTGATCATCGCGATCTCGTCGCGCGCCGCCTTGTTGCCCATCCGATCCATCATGTCGGCCGCCTTGAGGCAGAGCAGGCGCGACATCTCGATGTCGATCCGGGCACGCGCCACGCGTTCCTCCCAGACCGAGTGATCGGAGATCCGCTTGCCGAACGCGACGCGCGACACCAGCCGCCGGGCCATCGCCGCGAGCGCCTCCTCGGCGACGCCGATCGTCCGCATGCAGTGGTGGATGCGGCCCGGCCCGAGACGCCCCTGCGCGATCTCGAAGCCGCGACCCTCGCCGAGCAGCATGTCGCTTTCCGGTACACGCACGTCGTCGAGCACGATCTCGGCATGGCCGTGCGGTGCGTCGTCGTATCCGAACACCGACAGCATCCGCTCGTTGCGGACGCCGTCCATCGCGAGATCGACGAGCACCATGCTCTGCTGCTTGTGGCGCTCCGCCGCGGGATCGCTCTTGCCCATCACGATGGCGAGACGGCAGCGCGGATCGCCGGCTCCCGACGACCACCATTTCCGACCGTTGATGGTGTAGCCCTGGCCGTTGGCCACGATGCTCGTCTGGACGTTGGTGGCATCCGACGACGCGACATCGGGTTCGGTCATCAGGAAGGCGGACCGGATCTCGCCCCGCATCAAGGGTCCGAGCCAGCGTTCCTTCTGCTCCCGCGTGCCGTAGCGGTGGAGCACCTCCATGTTGCCGGTGTCGGGCGCGGAGCAGTTGAACACTTCCGACGACCAGTGCAGCCGACCCATCTCCTCCGCGCAGAGCGCGTATTCGAGGTTGGTCAACTGTTCGCCCTCGAACGCGAACGAGGTGTCGACCGGCTCCTGGCCGCTCGCCGGCGGCATGAACAGGTTCCAGAGCCCGGCGCGGCGTGCCTCGCCCTTCAGCTCCTGGACCACGGGGATCACCTTCCAGCGTTCACCGGAGTGGGCCTGCTCGACATACTCCGGATGGCGCGGCCTGATCCGTTCGGCGATGAACTGCCGTACCCTGTCCCGGTATTCGGTCTGGCGTCCGCTCAGTGCGAAATCCAATCCCCCGCCTCCCCCTTGCATCTGTTATTGTTGGCTTCCCCGATCCTAGGCATACCGGAAGCTGGAATCCATCCCCAAATACCGGCCGGTCCGGAGCCGGCCCGGCCACGCGATCGCTTGCGCGCCGGGCTTCGACGTGGCCTGCTGGGCTGCGCCACGCCGTCGGCGGGACGCGAGGAGGAACCCATGACCCTGCCGGTGTCGCTCGCGGGCCGGCTCGCCGTGCCGATGATGGCGGCGCCGCTGTTCATCGTCTCCGGACCCGAGCTCGTGATCGCCCAGTGCCGGTCGGGCGTGGTCGGCAGCTTCCCGTCGTTGAACGCGAGGCCGCAGCCGCGCTTGGAGGAGTGGCTGGGCCGGATCGAGGATGCGGTCGCGGCGCACGACGCCGCCCATCCCGACCGCCCGTCGGCACCCTGCGCCGTGAACCTGATCGTGCATCGCTCGAACGACCGCCTGGAGCAGGACCTCGCGGTCTGCGTGCGTCGACGCGTGCCGATCGTGATCACCTCGCTCGGCGCGCGGCCCGAGGTGAACGAGGCGATCCACTCCTACGGCGGGATGGTCTGGCACGACGTGATCGACGACCGGTTCGCGCGGAAGGCGATCGAGAAGGGCGCGGACGGGCTGATCGCGGTCGCGGCCGGCGCCGGCGGCCACGCCGGCACGCTCTCGCCCTTCGCCCTGGTCGCCGAGATCCGGCGCTGGTTCGACGGCCCGGTGGCGCTCTCGGGCGCGATCGCGACCGGCGGGGCGATCCTGGCCGCGCGCGCGATGGGCGCCGACCTCGCCTATGTCGGCTCGGCCTTCATCGCGACCGAGGAGGCGAACGCCGACCCCGGCTACAAGCGCATGATCGTCGAGGATCGCGCGGCCGACATCGTCTACTCGGACCTGTTCACCGGCGTGCACGGCAACTACCTCAAGCGGAGCATCGTCGCCGCCGGCCTCGACCCCGAGGCGTTGCCGGGCTCCGACCCGTCGCGCATGGATTTCGGTTCGGGGAGCGCCAAGGCCTGGCGCGACGTGTGGGGCAGCGGCCAGGGGATCGGCGCCGTGGATGCGGTGCTGCCGGTGGCCGGCCTGGTGGGGCGGCTCCGGCGCGAATACGAGGCCGCGCGACGGGCTCTGGACGCTTAGGAGGTCTTGATGGCGACGCAGTTCCGCTGGGACGATGCCCTGCTGCTGGAGGATCAGCTGACCGACGACGAGCGGGCGATCCGCGACCAGGCGCACGCCTACTGCCAGGAGCAGCTGTTCCCGCGCGTGCTGTCCGCCAACCGTCACGGGCGGTTCGACCGCGAGATCATGAACGAGTTCGGCTCGATGGGCTTCCTCGGGGCGACGCTCGGGACGCATGGCTGCGCCGGCGCCTCCTACGTCGCCTACGGGCTGATCGCCCGCGAGGTCGAGCGCGTCGACAGCGGCTACCGCAGCGCGTTCTCGGTGCAGTCCTCGCTGGTGATGTACCCGATCTCGGCCTTCGGGTCCGACGCGCAGCGGGACCGTTTCCTGCCCGGCCTCCGCGAGGGTCGCCTGGTCGGCTGCTTCGGCCTCACCGAGCCGGACGGCGGTTCGGATCCGGGCAGCATGCGCACCCGCGCGCGCTCGGTTCCCGGCGGCTATTCGCTCAGCGGATCGAAAACCTGGATCACCAACGCGCCGATCGCCGACGTGGCGCTGGTCTGGGCGCGCGACGACGAGGGCGACATCAGGGGCTTCCTCGTCGAGCGCGGCGCGAGCGGCTTCGAAACGCCGACGATCGAGGGCAAGTTCTCGATGCGCGCCAGCGTCACCGGGATGATCATGCTGCAGGACTGCTTCGTGCCGGCGGCGAACATGCTGCCGGACGTGAAGGGGCTGCGCGGCCCGTTCTCCTGCCTCAACAATGCGCGCTACGGCATCTCGTGGGGGGCGCTCGGCGCGGCCGAGTTCTGCTGGCACGCGGCGCGCAGCTACACGCTCGAGAGGCAGGTGTTCGGTCGTCCGCTCGCCGCCACGCAGCTGGTGCAGAAGAAGCTCGCCGACATGCAGACCGAGATCACGATCGGCCTGCAATCGGTGCTCCGCCTCGGCCGCCTGATGGACGAGAAGCGCGCCGCCCCCGAGATGATCAGCCTCACCAAGCGCAACAGTTGCGGCAAGGCGCTCGACATCGCCCGCGTGTCACGCGACATGCACGGCGGCAACGGCATCGTCGACGAGTATCACGTCATCCGGCACCTGATGAACCTGGAGACGGTCAACACGTACGAGGGAACCCACGACGTGCACGCGCTGATCCTGGGCCGGGCGCAGACCGGTCTCAACGCGTTCGGCTGAGGAAGGCGGCGAAGGCGTCGCGCGCCTCCGGCGAGCGGAGTGCGGACGCGAACGCCTCCTGCTCGCGATCGATCCGCGCCGCCAGCGTCTCCGCCTCGCCCCGGAGCAGCGCCCGCGAGGCGCGGACCGCGTCGGCGGGAAGGGCGGCGAGCGCGATCGCCTTGTCGCGGGCGTGTGCCGCCAGGCCGTCCCGCGCCACCACCGCGTTGACCAGCCCGGAGGAGGCGGCCTCGCTCGCGTCCATCGTCTCGCCGAGCAGCAGCATCGCCGCCGCGCGCGCGGGCCCGATCCGGCGCGGCAGCAGCAGACTCGAGCCGGCTTCCGGCACCAGCCCGAGCCGGGTGAACGGCGTCGAGAAGCTCGCCTCCGGCGCGGCGTACACGAGGTCGCAATGCAGCAGCATCGTGGTGCCGATGCCGACCGCGCGACCCTGCACCGCGGCCACGAGCGGCTTGGCGAAGCGGGCGAGCGCCCGGATGAAGCGTGTCGCGGGCGTCGCTCCGGCGTCGCCGCCGCGCGACTGGAAGTCGTTGATGTCGTTGCCCGCCGAGAACACGTCGCCCTCGGCCGCGAACAGCACGACCCGCACGGTGGACGAGGACGCGGCCGCCGCGAGACCGTCGTCGAGGCTCTCGTACATCGCGGCGGTGAGCGCGTTCTTCTTCTCCGGCCGGTCCAGCCGAAGCTCGAGCACGCCGTCCGCTTCCGAGGTCCGGATCATGCGTCCCTCATGCCGACAGGGCGGTCAGGTTGATGTAGCGCTCGAGGTGGTGGTCCTCGTCGCCCAGCATGTGGTCGATCATCGTCAGCCGCTTGGCGTAGTGCGGCAGCGGCAGCTCCCAGGTCATGCCGATGCCGCCGTGCATCTGGATCGTTTCCTCGGCCACCAGCGTGCCCACGCGACCGATGGTGAACTTCGCGGCCGCGATCGCGCGATCGCGGGCGTGCGGCGACGCATCGAGCGAGGCGGCGGCATTGATCGAAGCCGACCGTGCCTGCTCGATCTCCAGCAGCAGCGTCGCCATGCGGTGCTGCAGCGCCTGGAACTTGCCGATCGGCACCCCGAACTGCACGCGCTGGCGGAGATAGTCGACGGTCGCGTCGCGGGCGACGGTCATCGCGCCGACCGCCTCGGCGGTCAGCGCCACGATGCCGGCGGCGATCGCGTCGTCGACCAGCGCCGCCGCCGCCGTGCCGCGGGCGAGCAGCGCGTCGCTGCCGAGGACGACGCCATCGAGCAGAAGCTCGCCGCCGCGACCGCCATCGACCAGCCCGTAGTCCCGGACCGTGACGCCGGCTGCCGTGGTCGGCACCAGGAAGAGCGCGATCCCGTCGTCGAGCCGGGCCGAGACGACGACCTCGCTCGCGGCCCCGAGCGAAGGCACCACCGATTTCGCGCCGTCGAGCCTGTGGCCATCGCCCGACGCGGCGGCGAGCGTCGTGACCTCGGTCGCGTCGTAGCGCCCCTCGGGTTCGTAGAGGGCGGCCGTCACGATGCGCGAGCCGTCGATCAAAGGGGCGAGCGCCGTCTCGCGACCTCCGGCCCCGGCGAGCAGGCGGCCGGCCAGCAGCGTCGCCAGGAACGGCTCGACGACGATCGCCCGGCCGAGCGCCTCGAAGACGGTGTGGATGTCGAAGCCGTCGCCGCCGAAGCCGCCGGCGTCTTCCCTGAACAGCGCGCCGATCACCCCGAGTTCGGCGAGTTCCGACCACACGGTACGGTCGTATCCGTCGTCCGAGGCGGCGATCCGTTTCCGGACCTCGAAGCCGTAGCGATCGGCGAGGTAGCGGCCGAGCGTGTCGGCCAGCATGCGCCGGTCGTCGGAAGGTTCGAAATCCATCTCAGAGCCCGAGCACGGTCTTGGCGATGATGCTGCGCTGGATCTCGTTCGAGCCGCCGAAGATCGAGAGCTTGCGGTGGTTGAAGTATTCCGACGCGACCGGCGCCGCATAGTCGGGACCGACGCTCTCGCCGTTGTAGTCGAGCTCCAGCGCCTCGGGCACGAACGGCTGGGCGTAGGGCCCGAGCGCGCGGCGGGTCAGGCTGGTGATCTCCTGCCGGATCTCGGTGCCGCGCACCTTCAGCATCGAGCTCTCGGCGTCGGGTGCCGCGCCGTGCGACGCGGCGGCGAGCACCCGGAGATTGGTGGTCTTCATGTTGTCGAGATCGATCGCGACGCGCGCCAGGCGGGCCGCGAAGAACGGGTCCTCCGCCAGCCTGCGTCCGTTCTTGCGCTGCTTTCCCGCGATATGGCGCAGCCAGTCGAGTGCGGCGATCGCGCCGCCGACGCCGGCGATGTTGGTCCGCTCGTAGGTCAGCAGGTATTTCGCGTAGGTCCAGCCCTTGTTCTCCTCGCCCACCAGGTTGGCGGCGGGAACCCGGACGTCGGTGAAGAAGACCTCGTTGACCTCGTGCTCGCCGTCGAGCGTGATGATCGGCCGGAGCTCGACGCCCGGGCTCGCCATGTCGACCAGGATGAAGGAGATGCCCTCCTGCTTCTTGGTCTCGGCCCCGCCGGTGCGGACCAGGCAGAAGATGCGGTTGGCGTACTGGCCGAGCGTGGTCCAGGTCTTCTGGCCGTTCAGCACGTAGTGGTCGCCGTCGCGGACCGCGGTCATGCGGAGGCTCGCGAGATCGGACCCTGCGCCCGGCTCGGAATAGCCCTGGCACCACCAGTCGGTGCCGTCGAGAATGCGCGGCAGGTAATGCCGCTTCTGCTCCTCGGTGCCGTATTTGATGAGGACCGGGCCGAGCATGCTGAGGCCGAACGGGATGATCCGCGGGGCACCGGCGAGCGCGCTCTCGTAGTCGAAGATGAAACGCTCGGCGACCGTCCAGCCGGACCCGCCATGCTCGACCGGCCAGTGGGACGCGAGCCAGCCGCGCTCGTTCAGGATGGACTGCCACTCGGCCTGGTCCTCGCGCGTCAGGCGGCGCCCGGTCCGGACCTTCTCGGCGGTGCGTTTCGGCAAGCGTTCGGCGAGGAAGCTCCTGACCTCCTGGCGGAAGGCCTCCTCGTCCTCGCTGAAGTTCAGGTTCATTTCGTTCCTTTCGCGCTTCGGCGCCGACATCCCGACGGCGGGCCGCCGCCTTCGGAGCCCGGTCGCTCCCGGAACCGGATTCCCTGCGGCGGGCCGGCGCGGTCCCGGGACGGAGATGGTTTCGAGACCTTGGTATGGCCAAGCCGGGAAGAGATCAAGTTGTCGTTCCCGCCCGGGCGCCGGTTCCGCCGATGCGCGTACGATCTGCCGGATCGGGCCACGGCGAACCGGGATCACGGCCCTTGCTCGTTGCCACGGTGGACAGGGCGCTCCACCTTGAGCGCAGGCCATCAGGCATGACAACGGAAGGGAGCAGGTCCATGGCATCGGTCGCGACGATCACCGACGGAGCGAGGACTGGCATCACGGAGGCCGAGCAGGCGGCCCGTGTCGATCTCGCCGCCGCCTACCGACTGGTCGCCCTCTATGGTTGGGACGACCTGATCTTCACCCATCTTTCGGTCAGGGTCCCCGGGCCGGAGCACCACTTCCTGATCAATCCGTACGATCGGATGTTCGAGGAGATCACCGCGTCGTCCCTGGTCAGGATCGACCGTGACGGCCGTCCGGTCGGAGAGACGAGGTCGGTGACCAACCCGGCCGGGTTCGTGATCCACTCGGCGATCCACATGGCGCGCGAGGACGCGCAGGCGGTGATGCACCTGCACACGCCGCACGGACAGGCGGTGTCGGCGATGCGATGCGGCCTGCTGCCGCACACCCAGACCGCGATGATCGCGCACGGCGACGTCGCATACCACGACTACGAAGGCATCGCGACGGATCTCGACGAGCGTGAGCGCCTGGTGGCCGATCTCGGAACGCGCAACGCGATGATCCTCCGCAACCACGGCACGCTGGCGGTCGGTGCGACCGTCGCGGAGTGCTTCCTGCGGCTCTACTTCCTCGAGCGGGCCTGCGAGGCGCAGGTCCACATGCTGTCGGCCGGCCGCGACGGGCTGGTCGATCCGAGCCCGGGCGTCGCCGACAAGGTGGCGGGCCAGGCGTCGCCGCCCTCGACGGCCAAGGTGGCCCGCCAGCTTGCCTGGCCCGCGCTGCTCCGCAAGCTCGACCGCCTCGATCCCGGATACCGGAACTGACGGCGGCCAGAGTGGATCAAGATGCGGGGTTTCACCCCGCACCCCACCAGGCGCTGGGCGCCTGGACCCCCAACAATTTCCATTGAATGCGGGTCTGGGCGCGCCGCGCCCAGCGGAGTTTGAGGCGGAGCCTCAAGGTCTTCTTCAGCTGCTAGAAGAACTCGACA
>CAXUBX010000041.1:0-29157 GCA_964249405.1 uncultured Acetobacteraceae bacterium
ACATCGACGTCGATTTCGAGCACGAGCGGCGGGAAGAGATCATCCAGTGGATCTATGCCCGGTACGGGCGCGACCGCGCGTCGCTCTGCGCGACCGTGATGCGGTTCCGCGCGCGCGGCGCCGTCCGCGACGTCGGCAAGGTGATGGGACTGACCGAGGACGTGACC
Source organism: uncultured Acetobacteraceae bacterium (assembly GCA_964249405.1). Lineage (GTDB taxonomy): Bacteria > Pseudomonadota > Alphaproteobacteria > Acetobacterales > Acetobacteraceae > CAXTPV01. The sequence goes on from CAXUBX010000041.1 coordinate 168, forward strand.
GGCGCACTCGCGTCCCAGACCTGGGGCTGGTCGGAGGAAGGCGTCGACGCCGACGACGCGCGCGCGCTGAACCTCAATCCCGACGACCGGCGCCTCGCGCTGACCCTCTCGCTCGCGCGCGAGCTGATCGGGTTTCCCCGCCAGCTCGGCACGCATCCCGGCGGGTTCGTGCTGGTTGCCGACGACATCAGGGATCTCGTGCCGGTCGAGCCTGCCGCGATGGAGGCGCGGCACGTCATCGTCTGGGACAAGGACGACATCGACACGCTCGGCTGGATGAAGGTCGACGTGCTCGGCCTCGGCATGCTCGGCTGCCTCCGACGCGCCTTCGACATGCTGGCGGCGGACGGCTCGCCCGTCATCGACATGACGCGGATCCCGCAGGAGGATCCCGCGACCTACGACATGATCTCGCGGGCCGACACGCTCGGCACGTTCCAGATCGAGAGCCGCGCGCAGATGTCGATGCTGCCGCGGATGAAGCCGCGCAAGCTCTACGACCTCGTGATCCAGGTCGCGATCGTGCGTCCCGGCCCGATCCAGGGCGACATGGTGCATCCGTACATGCGGCGCCGCGAGGGGCTGGAGAAGCCCGACTACCCGACGAAGGAATTGGAGGGCGTGCTCTCGAAGACACTCGGCGTGCCGCTGTTCCAGGAACAGGCGATGCAGGTCGCGATCGTGGGGGCGGGCTTCACGCCGGACGAGGCGGACCAGCTCCGCCGCTCGATGGCGACCTTCAAGATGACCGGCGGCGTCGGCCGGTTCCGCGACAAGATGATCGACGGCATGATCGCGAGGAACTACACGCGCGAGTTCGCCGAACGGACGTTCCGGCAGATCGAAGGGTTCGGCTCCTACGGATTTCCCGAGAGCCACGCCGCGTCGTTCGCGCTGATCGCCTATGCGAGCGCCTGGGTGAAGTGCCACCACCCGGACGTGTTCTGCGCGGCGCTGATGAACGCGCAGCCGATGGGGTTCTACGCGCCCGCCCAAGTGGTGCGGGACGCGCGCGCGCATGGCGTCGCGGTCCGGCCGGTCTCGGTCAACCACAGCGCATGGGACTGCACGCTGGAGGACGACGCGGGCCCGCATCGTGCCGTTCGGCTCGGCATGCGCGTCGCGCGCGGCCTCGCGGGCGCGCACGCGAACGCGATCCTCGGCGCCCGTGCGTCCGGCGGTCCGTTCCGCTCGGTCGAGCAGCTCTGGCGGCGGTCCGGCGTGCCGGCCGTGGCGCTGCGCCATCTCGCGGCGGCGGATGCGTTCGCCTGCCTCGGGCTCGCCCGCCGGGACGCGCTCTGGGCGGTGGACGGGCTAGGCGACGCGGCGCTGCCCCTGTTCGCGGCCGCCGACCGGGACGTGCTGCCGCTGCCCGAGATCATCGAGGCACCGGTGGTCCTGCCACTGATGGCCGAAGGCGGCGAGGTGGTCGAGGACTACCGCCAGACCGGGCTCAGCCTCCGCCATCACCCTTTCGTCTTCCTGCGCGACGGGCTGCGGCGGCGCGGCATGATCGCCTGCGCGGACCTCGCGGAGACGCCGGACGGTCGGCGCGTCGTGGTGCCGGGCCTGGTGCTGATCCGCCAGAAGCCGGGCTCGGCCAAGGGGGTGCTGTTCGTGACCCTGGAGGACGAGACCGGGATCGCGAACGTGATCGTCTGGCCCTCGCTCTTCGAGCGGCAGCGCCGGCTGATCCTGTCGGCGAGCACGCTGGCGGCGCGCGGCCGGGTCCAGCGAGCCGGCGGCGTCATCCACGTGGTGGCGGACGAACTCATCGACCTTTCGGCCGAGTTGCGGAGCGTCGGTAGGCTTGGGGCCGACACCGGCCTCTCGTCCGAGCGCTGGCCGACCGGCCGCGGCGACGAGGCGCGGCACGGCGGCAGCCCGGACCAGCGGGACCGCAAGACGGTCCGGCCGCGCGACATCTACTGTCCCGGACCGGAGGATCGGAAGCGAGCGATCAAGGTGAAGACGCGTGACTTCCGATGAGGCCGACCGTCACCGCGGTCCCGGTCCGCGAACGAGCAGCCGGAACGAACCGGAGCTTGTCAAGGGTCCGACGTCGCCGATCGCGAGCCGCGGCGGCACGATCAGCGCAGCGATCGCCGACCTTCAACGGACCGACCGACGTGCCGTTCTGGCTCGCCAGGCCACCCGGTGATGCTCAAAGTGGTCGTCCGAAATGCCGCTCCAACTGCGGACGGGATGTCCGGCTGACCCGGCACATCGATCCATTTCTCAGCACGGCGTCGAACTCACCGTGCGGTCGGGCCTCCAGCCGAACGATGTGGTCGACGTTCACGATCGTCGACCGATGCACCCGCACGAAACATGCCGGATCGAGTTCTTCGGCGAGCGCGGCTAGCGACGCCCGGTGCAGCACGCGCTCCGCCCCAAGGTGAAGCTCGACGTAAGGACCCGCCCCGGTGATGCGCTCGATATCCGCCGATCGCACCAGCCTGATCGAACCATTGGAGCGAACCAGCAACGTCCGGACCGGTGCCGGCGCGTCGGCGAGAAGGCGCGCCATCCCGCGCATCGCGATCTCGGCTCCGCGCTCGGCAATCCGCTTGTAGGCGCGACCGAAGGCAAGGTCGAAACGCTCGTCGCTGAACGGCTTCAGCAGGTAGTCGACCGCATGCGCCTCGAAGGCCGCGATCGCGTGCTGGTCGTAGGCCGTGGCAAAGACGGTGAGCGGCATGCGGTCCGCGCCGATCGCGCGCAGAAGATCAAGCCCGCTCAGCTCGGGCATCTGCACGTCGAGGAACACAAGGTCGGGCGGCACGGGGCCGCACAGCAGCGGCAGGGCAGCGACGCCGTCCGCAGCCTCAGATGCCTCGACGCCTGGGTGGCGGCGGAGAAGAGCGGTGACCCGCTCACGCGCGGGCTCTTCGTCGTCGACCACCAGAACGCGGAGCGTGTCACGCATCGGCGGCGAGCGGGACGGCGAGAAACGGAAGGGAGAGAGCGACATCCGTGCCCCCTTCGGGACGCCGACGGATCTCGATCCGGCCGGCTCCGGCCGGGCCGAACTGCTCGATACGCTCCCGCGTGACCGAAAGACCGACGCCCTCGCGTCCGCCGTCGGGCCAGTCGGTCGGGAGGCCGACCCCGTCATCGGACACGGTGACCAGCAGGTGATCACCGTCACGCGATGCCGTGACCGCAACGGTGCCGCCCGCACGGCGCGGCGCGAGACCGTGGCGAACCGCGTTCTCCACCAGTGGCTGGATCAGGAGGCTCGGCACGAGCGCGCCGTTCAGAGCCTCCGGCACGTCGAGCCGCACCGTCAGGCGATCGCCAAAGCGTGCGCGCTGGATCGCGAGGTAATGCTCGAGCATCGCGAGTTCGTCGACGAGCGGGACAGCGTGACGGCTGTCCTTATCGAGCGACAAGCGGAGCAGGGTCGCGAGATGCTCGATCATGGCCCGTGCGCTGCGGGCGTCCCGTGTCACCTCGGCCGAAATCGTGTTGAGTGCGTTGAAGAGAAAATGCGGGTCGAGCTGCAGGCGCAGCGCGTGGAGCCGCGCGTCGGCATAGACCCGCTCGACCTGCTCGGCTCGAAGGGCAGCGGCGGCGAACCGCCGGCTGTTCAGCGACGCCTCTGCCACACCCGCGATCAAGCCGTAGACAACCAGCCCCCAGAGGAAGCCGCCACGAAGCGCATCGCCGGGCAGCGACGGATCGACGAGCCGCTGCCACGAGACCACGCCGAAGAGCGCGGAGAATGCGGTCGACAGATAGAGGGCGAGCGCCGCCACGAGGAGACCGAGGATCGCGTGAGCGAGCAGGCGAACCCCGTTCTGACGCTCGTCGACGTGCACCGCATGCGTGATCCGCACGATAAGCGGTGCGAGCAGGCCCCAGCTCCACCACTCGGCGAGCGAGCGCCAAAGCGGCAGGTGTCCGGCGCCGCCGGAGTCGAGCGTCGGCAGGGCGAACAGCACCCCGACCGCCGTCCAGAACAGAGCGAAACCCGCTGCGACGCGTGCCGCGGGATGCCGTCGGAGCAACGAGGGAACATCCGCGGGAGGTCGTGGCCTCATTTTCCGACCCAAATGTCGTTGAAGACCGGCAACACAACCCCATCACGGAGCCGGCGTGATAGCAGCATTTGGAAAAAAGTGAGTCCACACGCGACACGAGCAGGGCGTTCGTCCGGGCGCCGAGCCGTTGCGGGCCTGATCGGTCAACGGGGGCTCGATGACGTCGTCAGCGTCCGTTCGAGGCTGCGGCTCCGTTCTCGTCATCTCCGGACGCGTCGAGATGGGCCTCCGCGCCCCACCCGTCGTGACCCGCCACGAGAACGCCCTTGTTATCGGGCCAACCATTGCCGACCGCGAGCACGAGTTCGTTGTGGCCGGCGACGAGGTCCAGCGGGATCGAGGCATTATCCGGCTCGAGGCGTCCGTCCGCCGAGATACGGCGAGCGACGGGGTAGTAGGGGTTGTCACCGGTGAAGACGCGTCTGCCATCCAGGAACACCGAGACTTGGCTTGCCCAGCCGAGACGCAGCACGCGTCGAACCGGCGCTGCCGCGTCGATCGTCGTCTTCAGCCAGCCAATCTCGGATGCGTTGCCGTGCGTCTCCGCGAACTGACGTGCGATGTCGACCAGTCCCCAGGGCTCCGCTGCCACAGGATGCCATGCTCCTGCTCCCGGGATGTTCGCAGCCGGAACCGGTTGCCCGGCAGGCCAAGCCGTCGGAGTCGCTGCCTGCCATGTGGTGACTGCATCCGGATCGGGCTGAACCGCATGTCTGTTGTCCAGCGATGGTGCAACGGGATCGACAGCCAGGTTCGCATACATCGCTGGCCCTTTGAGGGCGATGCCGCCCTCGGCGGTCAGCCCCTGCAGCCTCGGCACCACGAGCGTCGGCTCGGCCGCGTGATTGAGATATACGACCATCTTCTCGCCTGCGACCACGACGTGGACGTGGTTCCACCCAGCGGGCGCGATCTGCGCCGGACCCTGATAGTTCGGATAGATATTCCACTGAAGCATCCCATGCACGATCGGCGCATATTGGTAGCAGTCGTCCGACGCTGGGCAGTCGGGATCTCCGCGCAGGTAGAAGATTTCGCCGTTGTCGTTGCCTTGTCGGCGGAAGATGACTCCCGTGTAGCTGTAAGCGAGCGGCTTGATGTCGAAGTCGATCGTACCGCTCCGGAAATGCGCCGTGTTCGAGACGGCGACTGCACCATTGATCGTGACGACGCCGTTGGGGAACCCCTCATCTCGATCGTCGAACTTGATCGAAGGCGCGTCCGGGCCAACCCAGGCCGCCTGGGGTCCGGCATGCCAGTCGCTCGGCGCCAAGGGATATGGAATCGGCGTCGCGTCGGCGCGAGTTGGCAGGATGATCAAGCCGATTGCGGGGATCACGAGGATACCCAGCGCGAGCGCCGGACCTCCTGGGTTAGAGCGGTTCCTGAACGGGCGAACTCGGCATGCGGGATGATATCGTGACACTGTCGAACCTCCGAACACCGCCCCTCTAGACGGTCGGGCTCGACCTCTTCCACGGCTCCGTCATCAGCCGGCTGGTCCATGTTCCGGACTGGATCCAGGAAGCCATAGGACGGTGTGCGCGCTGGTAGGCGACTAATCGTCGAAGCCTCGAGGCTGCGCCTCAGCGCATCCCATCAAGCCTTTCGGCGGATAATCCGGTGATCCCATGGATGACCAGACGGACGGAGCAGATCGGCAGGCTCGTGAACCTGAAGAAGAGTCCGATGCCGCCGAATGGGATTCGTCGCGAAGCCTGACGGCCGTCAGCTACTCGCGAACGGGGTCTCCTCGTAGCGGTCGAGGAGATCGGCGGGATCGCGAAAGATCGCGAACGCGCCCGCCCGGCGGAGATCCGCTTCCGCGAAGCCGCCGCACAGTAGGCCGATCGTGCGGAGCCCGAGCCGGCCGGCCGCCTCGGCGTCCCAGGGCGTGTCGCCGACCACGAGCACGCGGCCGGGATCGGGCCGGCCGAGCCGGTCGAGTGCCGCTTCGAAGATGTCGGGCTCCGGCTTCGAGCGCTCGGCGTCGTCCGATGTCGTGTGCTCGTCGACCAGATCGTCGACGCCGGCGAGGCGCCTGTAGCGCTCGATCTCGTCACCCTTCGACGAGGAGGCGAGCGCGAGCCTGATCCCATCCTCCCGCAGTCTCTGGAAAAGGTCCCGCACCCGGGGGAACGGACGGAGATCGTCGAAGAACCGGGAGCGGAAGATGTCCTTTCGGTTCTCCTCGATTCGTCGGCCGGTGGTCGCGAGCTCCGCACCGGGGAGGAACACCGGGAGCAGCTGGTCGCCGCCCTTGCCGATCTGCGAGCGCACGCGGTCGAAGGCGATCTCGTGCCCGAACGCCGCGAACGCCTCGCTCCAGGCACGCGCGTGCTGATCGACGGAATCGATCAGGGTGCCGTCGACATCGAAGATCACGACCTCCGGTTTCATCATCTCTCTCCAGGAACCGGCCCAGGCGAAGCCTCGCCAACCAGCCCTCTCAGAATTGGGGTCTGGGGCCTGCGGCCCCAGCCGGGTCGAGGGCGGGAGCCCTCGTCTGTCCTTTCGGCACGCCGTCAGGGCGCGTTCGGCACCGGGCCGGGACCGGTCGGGTCCGGCGTGCCGAGCGGCGCCCCGTAGGGCCCGGGCTCGTCGGAACGCGGGACGAAGCCGCGCGCGCCGGATCCGACCTCGCCCGATACCCCGGTCGCGCCCGGATCGGCGCCGGCCGGCGCGAGCGCGCTGGTCGGGCCGGGCGGCGGCAGGCCGCCGGAGCCGCACGCGGCGAGCAGGAGCGGCGCCGAACAGAGCACGAGACGCAGCAGACGGCTGGCCATGGGCGATCTCCTCATGCCGCGGCCGCCGTCAGGAGGCGGGACGCCACCCGGGCGCGCCCGATCAGCGGCAGCAACGCGCGAAGCTCCGGTCCGTGATCCTCGCCGGTCAGTGCGAGGCGGAGCGGCATGAACAGCGCGCGACCCTTCCGCGCCGTCCGCTCGCGGAGCGCACCCGTCCAGCGCTCCCACACCTCGCCGTCCCACGGCTCGGGCGGCAGCACCTCGTTCGCGACGGCGAGAAGCTCGCGCTCCTCGAACGTCTCGACGGGCGGCGGGACGATCGTGCCGGCGACCACCTCCCACCAGTGGCGCGCCTCGCGGACGAGGTCGAGATTGCCGCGGACCGCCTCCCAGAACGCCGGTCCGGCGCCGTCCGGCAGCCGGTCGCGCGCCGCCTCGTAGGGCAGCGACGCGAGCACGTGCCGGTTCAGCACCAGGAGCTGGTGCATGTCGAACCGCGGCGAGGCGCGGGACACATGGCCGAGATCGAGGGTGGCGGCCAGGGTCGCGAGATCGGCCGGCTCGGGTGCGTCCGAGGTGCCGAGCCGCGCGAGATAGGCGGCGAGAGCCGCGGGTTCGACGCCGTCATGCCGCAGCGTGCGGAGCGAGACCGCGCCGGTCCGCTTCGACAGCTTGCCGCCCTCGGCGTCGCGCAGCAGCGGCAGGTGGCCGAACCGGAACGGCACGTCCCGACCGTCTCCCAGAAGCGCGCGCGCGAGGTCGAGCTGCACGCCGGTGTTGGTGACGTGGTCCTCGCCGCGCAGGATCAGGCTAACCGCGGTCTCCAGATCGTCCACGACGGAGGCGAAGGTGTAGAGCGGCGTCCCGTCGGCGCGGATCAGCACCGGGTCCGACACCGCGGTCAGCTTCACCTCGCGAGGACCGCCGACGAAGTCCTCGAAGGCGACCGTCGTGTCGGAGAGGCGGAACCGCCAATAGGGGCGCTTGCCGTTCGCCTCGGCCGTCTCGCGCTGCGCCGCCGTCATCCGGAGCGCGCCACGATCATAGATCGGGGGCTTGTGGGCCCGGAGCCGTGCCTCGCGCTTGGCCCGCAGCTCCTCCTCGCTCTCGAAGCACGGGTAGAGCCGTTCCGAGGCGCGGAGGCGGTCGGCGGCGAGCGCGTAGCGATCGAGCCGGTCCGACTGGCGGAAGCTCTCGTCCCAGGCGATGCCGAGCCAGCGGAGATCGGTCTCGATCGCGGGAATCAGCTCGTCGGCGCGGCTGCGCTCGGCGTCAGTGTCGTCGAAGCGGAGCTGGAACGCGGCCCCGAAACGCCGCGCGGCGAGCGCGTTCATCAACGCCGGGCGGGCGTTGCCGACATGAAGATGGCCGGTCGGGCTCGGGGCGAAGCGGAGCTTCACGCGTCCTCGTCCCCCTCTCCGGCCCCGTCTCGCCTGGGGTCGATCGCCCGCCAGTCGCGCTCGATCACGCCTGCCGGCATCGCGGCGAAGCGGTCGAGCTCGGCCGCACTCCGCCATCCTTGCTCGCCGGCGTCGGCGACCTCGGCGTCCTCGCCGAAGGCGAACCAGGCGCTCGCGACCTCGGCGGGCGACATGCCGGGCTGGCGGCACCGCTCCACACTGTCCCGCACATAGGCGCGTGCAAACGCGTTCGCCTCCATCAGGGTCGGGAACCCCTTGATCTCCTCGACGACGTTCTCCGCCTCCGCGTTGCCGCCGGAGAGGTCGATCACCCGGACCCGCCAGCCGCCTTCGGGCGCCCAGAGCGACGCGAGATCGATCTCGCCGCTCATCGCCGGCCGTCGCGGAACAGGAACTCGCGTCCGAGCTTCACCCGCTTCTCGCCGCCGTAGGCGACGATGTCGGCGGTCGCATAGGTCTCGGACCAGGTCTCCGGGATGAAGCTGCCGGTGCCGACCAGGTCGAGCGGTGCCGCCGCATCCGCCATCACGCGACATTTGGCGACGCCGAAGCCGGAGGACGCCGCGATCTTCACCTGGCCGAAGCCCGCTTCCTCCAGCCGGTCGCGCAAATGCCAGATCGCGGCCGCCGAGACGCCGGTGCCGACCAGGTGGCGAAGCTCGTCCTGGCTCCGGTAGCGGCGGATCGCCGCCGGCGCGTGCCGCTCCAGCACTCCGTAGCTCGCTGCGGGGTCGAGCCCCTCCATGAAGCGGCCACCATGGGTGTCGAGCCGAACCGAGATCCGTCCGGCCGCGGCGAGATCGGGAAAGCGGCGGCAGACCGCCAGCGTGTCGCTGACCTCGCGCCCGTAGTAGTCGGGCAGGATCGTCAATGGATCCTCCGGAAAGGTCTCGCGGAACATCTCGGCGGCCCGCAGCGTCGAGCCGGCATAGCCGATCAGCGCGTGCGGCATGGTCCCGAACCCCCGCTCGCCGCCGAAGAACGAAGCCGTGGCGTCCGCCGCACAGCCGATGAAGCCGACCGCCCCTTCCCGCTCGGCCGCGCGCCCGCCGACCGCCGCCCCATAGGCCATCTGGTCCTGCATGTCGGCGCCCGCGCAATGGCGGGCGTCCATCGCGAGGAACCGCACGGACGGGAGGGCCAGGCACATCTGGTAGGCGTTGTGCGCGGCGACCGCCGGGGGTCCGATCTTCTGCAGCAGCAGCGTCTCGAGGTCGGCGATGTGCCCGAACGGACCGGTGAGATAGAGCAGCGGCTCGCCGGCGCCGACCCAGTCCCCTTCGGCGTGCATCTCGTCGACCCGGAGCGTGATCCCGCGCGCCGCGGCGACCCGGTCGAGCCAAGCGCGCGCGAGCCCCGACGCCGCGATCACCGGACGACGCAGGAAGATCGCGTAGGTGACCTCGACGTCGCCGAACCGTCCGACGATCGCGCGGGTCCGATTGAAATAGCTGTCCGTCCGCGCCCCGATCGCCGCGTCCGTCACCTCGTCGCGCCCGACCGCGATCATCCGGCGGCGGCCCGGTCGGCGAACGACGCGCGCCGTCGCTTGAGCTCCTCGGCGATCAGGAACGCCATCTCGAGCGCCTGCTCGGCGTTCAGCCTCGGATCGCAGAACGTCTCGTAGCGCTGGCCGAGATCGGCTTCGGTCAGCCGGTGCGCGCCCCCGGTGCATTCCGTCACGTCCTGCCCGGTCATCTCGACATGCACGCCGCCGACCGGAACGCCCTCGGCGCCGAGCACGTCGAAGAAGGCACAGAGCTCGCCGAGGATCGCCTCGAACGAGCGGGTCTTCACGCCGTTCGCCGTCGAGACCGTGTTGCCGTGCATCGGGTCGCAGAGCCAGGCGACGGCCCGCCCGCCGTCCCGGAGTGCCCGGACGAGCGGCGGCAGGGTCCGCCCGACGCGGTCGACCCCCATCCGCCCGACCAGGGTGATCCGGCCCGGCGTCTCGTAGGGGTTCAGCCGGTCGAGCAGCCGCTCGAGATCGTCCGGGCGCGTCGCCGGGCCGATCTTGATCCCGATCGGGTTCCGGATGCCGCGGCAGAACTCGACATGCGCGCCATCCGGATCGCGGGTCCGCTCGCCGATCCAGAGGAAATGCGCCGAGCAGCCGTACCAGTCGCCCGTGGTGCTGTCGATCCGGGTCAGCGCCTGCTCGTAGGGCAGCAGGAGCGCCTCGTGGCTGGTGTAGAACTCGGTCTCGTTGACCGCGGCGGCACTCGGGCTCGCCATCCCGCAGGCTTCCATGAAGCCGAGCGTCTCGTCGATCCGGCTCGCGAGATCGCCGTAGCGAGCGGCGAGCGGCGAGCGACGGACGAAGCCGAGGTTCCAGCGATGCACCTGATGGAGGTTCGCATAGCCGCCGCCTGCAAAGGCGCGCAGCAGGTTCAGCGTGCCGGCCGACTGGAAATACCCGGTCTCCATCCGCGCCGGATCCGGCACCCGATCGGCTTCGGTGAAGCCGGGTCCGTTCACGATATCGCCGCGGTAGGACGGCAGGGTGACGGACCCCTGGGTCTCGGTATCGGACGAGCGGGGCTTGGCGAACTGCCCCGCCATCCGGCCGAGCTTCACCACCGGCACGGTCGCGCCGAAGGTGAGCACGACGGCCATCTGCAGCAGGACCCGGAAGGTGTCGCGGATCACGTCGGCGGTGAACTCGCCGAAGCTCTCGGCGCAGGCACCCCCCTGGAGCACGAAGGTGCGTCCTTCGGCGGCGAGCGCGAGGTGTTTCTGCAGCCGACGCGCCTCGCCCGCGAACACCAGCGGCGGATAGGCGCGGAGCCGCGCCTCGACCGTCTCGGCTGCCCGCCGGTCCGGATAGGCCGGGAGCTGCCGACCCGGCCGGGACCGCCAGCTGTCCGGCGACCAGGCGCCGTTCGAGACTTCCGCGTCCATGATGAACCGTACCGCTGCCTTCGAAGCCGGCGGGGGTGGTGCGCTGAAAAGCCCGTTCCGGCAAGGCATTTGAACGCACCGGCGCCGCTCAGCCGCCGACGGTGCGGGTCTTCTCTCGCATTGTGACCATCTCCTCGGCCGCCGTCGGGTGGATGCCGATGGTGCGGTCGACATCGCGCTTGGCGAGACCGGCCGAAACCGCGACCGCGAAGCCCTGGATGATCTCGGGCGCCTCGTCGCCGATCATGTGTGCGCCGAGCAGTCGGTCGGTGTCCGCATCGACCACCAGCTTCATCAACGAGCGGTTGGCGGCGCGGCCGCTGATCGTGTGGCGGAGCGGCCAGAACCGGGTCATGTAGATGTCGGTCCGGCCGCGCCTGGCCGCCTCGTCCTCGGTCATGCCGACGCTCGCGAGCGGCGGCGAGAAGAACACCGCCTTGGCGACCTGGTCGAAATCCCATCGCCGCGGCGGGCGCTCGCCACCGAACAGGCGTTCGGCGAGACGGTGTCCTTCGGCGATCGCGACGGGGGTGAGATTGAGGCGGTTCGAGACGTCGCCGATCGCGAAGACATGCGGCACGCTCGAGCGGTTCTCGCCGTCCACGATCACCCCGCCTGCCGGGTTCACCGCGACCCCGGCGCGCTCCAGGCCGAGGCCCTCGGTCAACGGCTCGCGCCCCACCGCGAAGAACACGAGGTCGGTCTCCAGCCGCGTGCCGTCGGACAGCGTCACCACGCGCGCCGTCCCGGCGTGCACCTCGACCCGATCGACGGTGCGACCCGCATGGATCCCGATGCCGCGCGTTCCGATCGCGGTGGCGAGCGCGTCCCGGAGATCGTGGTCGAAGCCACGGAGCGGCCGGTCCTGACGGAACACGAGCTCGACCGACGAGCCCAGGGCCCGGAAGATGCCGGCGAATTCGACCCCGATATAGCCGCCGCCGACGATCACCAGGCGTTCGGGCCGCCGCTCCAGGTGGAAGGCGTGGTCCGACACGATCCCGAGATCGAAGCCGGGAATGTGCGGCGCGACGTTCGGCCGGCCGCCGGTCGCGACCACGATGTGGGCGGCGGTGACCCGGCGTCCGCCGACCGAGAGCGCGTGGGGGTCGAGGAACGTCGCATCGGCCTCGAACATCGTGACCCCGGCCCGCTCCAGCAGGGAGACATAGACGCCGTTCAGCCGCGTGATGTCGCGGTCCTTGGCCCGGATCAGCGCGCCCCAGTCATGCGGTCCGGGCTCGGTCGCCCAGCCGAACGCCCGGCTGTCCTCGGCGGCGGCGCCGTATTCGCCGGCCTGCACCAGCAGCTTCTTCGGCACGCAGCCGACATTGACGCAGGTGCCGCCCCAGAAGCGCCGCTCCGCGATCCCGACCCGGGCACCGAGGGATGCCGCGATCCGGGCGCAGCGCACGCCGCCCGAGCCGCCGCCGATCACGAACAGGTCGAAGTCGAACTCCATGCGATCTCCCGGGCTCGGTCCGGGGTATCAGATGGAGAGACTCGGGCGCCGTGCCATGCGGGCGGCGGCGTTCGTCGCCGCCGTCACTTGTCGACGAACGCCTTCTCGATCACGTACTCGCCCGGTTTCGCATTGTGCCCCTCGACGAAGCCCAGTCCCTGCAACATCGCCTCGCTCTCGGCCAGCATCGCCGAGCTGCCGCAGATCATCGCGCGGTCGAGCTCGTGATCGACCGGGGGCAGCCCGAGATCGGCGTGCAGCGCGCCGCTCCGGAAACGGTCGGTGACGCGACCGGCGATGTCGAACGTCTCCCTGGTCACCGTCGGGTAGTAGACCAGCTTGGCCGCGACCTCCTCGCCGAGCAATTCGTGCTCGGGGAGGCTGTGGGTGATGTAGTCGCGGTAGGCGAGCTCGTCGACAGTCCGGCAGGTGTGCGTCAGTATCACCCGCTCGAACCGCTCGTAGACCGCCGGGTCGTGCACCAGCGCCATGAAGGGGGCCAGGCCGGTCCCGGTGGCGAACAGGAACAGGTTCCGTCCGGGCCTGAGATTGTCGAGAATCAGCGTGCCCACCGGTTTCCGTCCCACCAGCACGGTGTCGCCGGGCCGGATCAGGCCGAGGCGCGAGGTGAGCGGGCCCTCGGCGACCTGGATCGACAGGAATTCGAGATGGTCCTCGTAGTTGGCGCTCGCCATCGAGTAGGCGCGGAGCAGCGGCTTGCCTCCGACCTCGAGCCCGATCATCGCGAACTGCCCGTTCTCGAAGCGGAGCGACGGGTCGCGCGTGGTGCGGAACGAGAACAACCGGTCGGTCCAGCGGCGGACCGAGAGCACCGTCTCGGCATTGAGATGCCCGTAGGCTTGGCTCGGCGGCGGCACGACGCTGTCGGGGTCGCGCGGCGGCGCCTCCATGGTGATCGACATCTCTCGCTCGGCGCTCCCTTCCATCGTGTCGGCCGATCTATTGCGGGCCGGCGCCGGTTTCCAGCCCCGATCGGCCGCGCTTCAATGCCGCGACCATGGCCCGACGCCCCGCAACCCTGCTGGCCGCCCTGGCGATCGAGGCCGTGTCCGGCTACCCGGACGCCCTGTTCCGCCGCGTCGGGCACCCGGTCAGCTGGCTCGGCACTCTCCTCGCCGCCCTCGACACGCGGCTGAACGACGCGTCGGCTCCGCCCCGCGTCCGTCGCCGGCGCGGCGGGCTCGCGCTCGCGATCCTGCTCGGGAGCGCCACCGCCGGCGCGGCGATGCTGCGCCGCCTCGGGCCGTCGCTCGACGCGGTCGCCGCCGCGACCCTGCTCGCCTCGCGAAGCCTGCACGATCACGTCGCCGCCGTGCTCGACCCGCTCGAGCGCGGCGACGATGCGGCCGCCCGCGCGGCGCTCGCCCGCATCGTCGGCCGCGACACCGCGGCGCTCGACCGTCATGCGATCGCCCGCGCCGCGATCGAGAGCCTCGCCGAGAACTTCTCCGACGCCGTGGTCGCGCCCGCCCTGTTCTTCCTCGCCGGCGGGCTGCCCGGGATCGCGCTCTACAAGGCGGCGAACACCGCGGACAGCATGATCGGCCACCGCACGCCGAGGCACCGGGAATTCGGCCGGGCGAGCGCGAGGCTCGACGATCTCCTGAACCTCCCGGCGTCCCGCCTGTCCGCCCTGCTGCTCGCCCTCGCGTCGGGCCGGCCCCGGGCCTCGCTCCGAGCGGTCCGCCGCTCGGCGCGTCGCCACCGCTCGCCGAACGCCGGCTGGCCCGAGGCGGCGATGGCGGGGGCGCTCGGGCTCCGCCTCAACGGTCCGCGAAGCTACGGCGGGGTGCCCTCCACGGATTCCTGGATGGGCGACGGACGCTCGCAGGCCGGACCCGCCGATCTCCGTCGCGCGCTCGCCCTCTACCGGCGGGCGCTCCTGCTCGGCGCCGCCCTCATCGCGCTCGCCGCCATCCGCCCATCCAGTTCACCCGCGTGCTCGCCTGCCACCAGGCCCGGTGCAGGACCGGGACGTAGGCCATCCCGGTAAGGTCGAACCGCGCGAGCCCCTCGGCGCGGAGGATGTCGTCGACCTCGTCGGGATTGCGGAAGTCGGACCACCGATGGGTCCCGCGCGGCAGGATCCCGAGCACGTACTCGGCTGCGATCTTCGCCAGGGCGAGGCTCTCCGGCGTCCGCGCGATCGAGGACACGAACACCACGCCGCCCGGCCGGACGTGCCGCGCCAGCACCCGGAGGAACGGCGCGAGGGCGGCGACGTGCTCCACCACTTCGAGGCAGGTGACGAGGTCGAAACGCTCCGCGGCGCCCATCGCGTCCTCGAGCGTTCCCTGCCGGTAGTCGATCGCGAGGCCGGCACGCTCCGCGTGGGCACGGGCGACCCGGATGTTCTCGGGGGCGACATCGATCGCGGCCACGGTGCCGCCGCCGCGCGCGAGCTCCTCGGCGAGCAGGCCGACCGCGCAGCCGACGTCGAGCACGGCGAGCCCCTCGAACGGCGAGGCCGCCCCGGTGCCGAACACGGCACGCGTGCGGGCGGCGATTCGCGTGGCGCGAAGCGGGTTGATGACGTGCAGCGCCCGCATCGGCCCGTGCGGATCCCAGAACCGTGCCGCCTGACGATCGTAGAACGCCGCCTCGCCGCTCGCCGCGCCGCTCATCGCCCCGCCCTCCGGGCGGCGAACGCGGTGTCGATCAGTGCCCCCATGTCGAGATGCGCCTCCAGATGGTCCGCGAACGCGTCGAGCACGGTCTCGATCCGCTCCTCGTGGCGACGGGCGGACGCGGGCGCTCCGAGCCAGGTCTCGCGCTGCAGCCCCTCGTCGAAGAGGCCGTGCAGGTAGGTTCCGGCGACCAGCCCGTCCGCCGAACGCGCGCCGTCGAGGGTGCCGTCCTCGAAGCGCGCGAACGGCCGCGACGCCGCATCCGGCCCCTCGGTGCGGCCGAGATGGATCTCGTAGCCGCGAAGCGGCCGGCCGTCGGCGAGGCTCATGCCGGTCCGGGTCGCCAGGCGCTTCTCGGGTCCGAGAACCGTGTCGACGTCGAGCAGGGCGAGTCCGGGGACGGTCCCCGCCACGCCCTCGATCCCGTCCGGGTCGGCGAGCGTGCGGCCGAGCATCTGATAGCCGCCGCAAAGCCCGAGCACCCGGCCGCCCCGCCGCCGGTGCGCGATGATGTCGTGGTCCCAGCCCGCCGCCCGAAGCGACGCGAGATCGGCGGCCACCGCCTTGCTTCCCGGCAGCAACACGAGGTCGCAATCGCCGGGCAGCGGCGACGAGAGCGGCAGGAGCAGCAGCTCGACCGCGCGATCGGCCGCGAGCGGATCGAGATCGTCGGCGTTGGCGAGGCAAGGCAGCAGCGGCACCGCGATCCGGCGGCGATCCGGACGGCGCGACCCCGGCGGCGCGGTCGGCAGGAGATCAAGGCCGTCCTCCCGGGGCAGCAGGCCCGCGTCCGCGAAGAAGGGCACCAGCCCGAAGCTCCGCCAGCCGGTGCCCGCCTCGATCAGCCGCATCCCGTCCGCGAACAGCGAGAGGTCGCCCCGCATCCGGTTGACCACGAAGCCACGGACCAGCGCCGCGTCCGCGGGTGCGACGACGTGCCGGGTGCCGACCAGGCTCGCGATCACCCCGCCCCGATCGATGTCGCCGACCACCACGACCGGCACGTTCTCGGCTCGCGCGAAGCCCATGTTGGCGATGTCGTCGTCCCGGAGGTTGACCTCGGACGCGCTCCCCGCGCCCTCCACCAGCACGATGTCGTGGGCGGCCGCGAGGATCGCGTAGCTCCGGCGGACGTCGTCCATCAGGCCGCGCTTCCAGCCCTGGTACGCGCGCGCGGTCGCCCGCCCGCGGCGTCGCCCCTGCACCACCACCTGGGCGCCGGCGCCCTCGCCCTCCGGCTTCAGCAGGACCGGGTTCATGTGCACCGTCGGCGCGACGCCGCAGGCGAGTGCCTGCAGCGCCTGCGCGCGCCCGATCTCGCCGCCGTCGGCGGTCACGGCGGCGTTGTTCGACATGTTCTGCGGCTTGAACGGCGCGGCCGAGAAGCCGCGTCGGCGGAGCGCCCGGCCGAGCCCCGCGACCAGCAGGGACTTGCCGACCGAGGATCCCGTGCCCTGCAGCATCAGCGCCGCCGCGCCGGTCAGAACTCCACCCCTTCCTGGGCCCGGACGCCGGACGCGAAATGGTGCCGCTCGGCCTCGAAGCGGGTCACGCAATCGGCGTCGGCCAGGAGCCCGGGCGGCGCGTTCCGGCCGGTCGCCACGACGTGCAGCATCGGCGGCCGGGCGGCGAGACCCGCCCGGACCGCGTCCAGCGCCAGGTAGTCGTAGCGGAGCGCGATGTTGAGCTCGTCGAGCACCAGGAGGCCGAGACCCGGCGCGTCGCGGAGCGCCAGAGCCGCCGCCCACGCCGCCTCGCAGGACCGGACGTCGCGCGCGCGATCCTGGGTCTCCCAGGTGAAGCCCTCGCCCAGGGTGTGCCACGAGACCTCCCCGCCGAAGCGGGCGAAGGCGTGGCGCTCGCCGGTGTCCCAGCCGCCCTTGATGAACTGCACGATCCCGACCCGGCGCCCGCGTCCGAGCATCCGGAGCGCCAGCCCCATTGCCGCCGTGGTCTTGCCTTTGCCGGGACCGGTGTGGACGATCAGCAGGCCGCGCTCGACCGTCTTGCCCGCGACCTCGCGGTCCTGGACCGCCTTGCGCTTCTCCATCCGGCGCCGGTGCCGGACCGCCTCGTCCTCGGTCGCCTCATCCATGCCGACGGTGTAGCAGGCCGCCGGTCCGCCGTAAGGCTTGCCTCACGGCATGGAACTTGAATAACACCGCGGGCCCTGGAACCGACGCGCTTGCTCCGATTGCTCCTCACGTTCGCCGGCCTCCTCCTGCTCGGGCCGGGCGCCACCGTCCCGGCGCTGGCGGACGCCCTGCCCTGCGGGACCGTGATCGTTCCCGCCGGCGTCGGCATGAACACCAACCCGTCCGCGGTGCCGACGCTGCATCCGGCGATCTGGTCCGGATCGCTCTACGAGAACGAAGCACTGGAGCTGCTCTACCGGCCGCTGGTCGCGGTCGGCGGCGACAACCGGATCGACTGGACCGAAAGCCTGGCTTCGGCGATCACCCCGAACCCGGACCGGACCGCGTTCACCGTCACGCTCCGTCCCTGGCACTGGTCGGACGGAACCCGCGTGACCGCCGCGGACGTGCTCTACGACTGGCGGATCATCAAGGCGCTCGGTCCCGCCTACGAGCAGTATCGCTCGGGCGGCGTGCCCGACGCGATCCGCGGCGTGCGGGCGACCGCGCCGGACACGCTGGTCTTCGACACCACGCGGCCGGTCAACCCGGAATGGTTCGAGCTGGCCGGCCTCAGCCAGTTCTACGCCCTGCCGCGCCAGACCTGGAGCCGCTACAGCATCGCCGAGCAGCAGACCCTGCAGAGCGAGACCTCGTTCTATCGCGTCGTCGACGGTCCGTTCCGCCTCGCCGACCTGGCACTCGGTCGCCACGCCGTGTTCACCCCGAACGAACGCTACGACGGGCACCGGGCGAGCATCGCGCGCTTCGTCATCGACTTTCTCGGGGGCTCCAACCCGCTCGAAGCCCTCGATGGCGGCCAGGTCGACATCGCCAGCATCCCGTTCGACCTCCAGTCGGCCAGCGCGCGACTGCGCGGTTTCGATCGGGTGCGGATCGGCCACGCGCCGCTGCTGTATTCGATGATCCCCAATCTCGCGAACCCGGCGCTGCCGTTCCTCGACGACGTGCGGGTGCGCGACGCGATCGCGCGCGCGATCGACCAGAAGCGGATCATCGCGGTCGTGTTCCATGGCAACGCCGTCGAGCAGCACGGCTTCGTGCCCTCCTCGATGACCGACTTCCTCGCCCCCGCGCTCAGGGCCGGCCGTTCGCCGCTCGACTACGATCCGGCGGCCGCGTCCACCCTGCTCGACGCCGCCGGCTACCGGCCGGGACCGGACGGGGTGCGGCACGGGCACGGACATCGCCTCCGCTTCACGGTGCTCGTCACCGCCGGCGCCGAGGAGCGCCTGCTGATGCTGCAGCTGGTGCAGGCGGACCTGCGTCGCGTCGGCATCGCGGTCGACATCAAGGAGGTCGAGTTCAATCAGCTGGTCGCCCGCATGCTCGGGCCGCCGGCGGGCTGGGACGCGGTCTTCATGGGCTGGACCATCCTCACCTACCCCGACCCCACCGACTGGTTCGCCTCGGGGAGCACCGGCAACTACGAGCACTACAGCAACCCCGAGATGGACCGTCTGCTCGACGCCGCGACCGGTGCCCCGGACCGCGCGGCGCTGTTCAAACTCGAGATGTTCGCGCTCGAGCAGCAGCCGATGATCTTCCTCCCCGACGGGTCCTACACCGAGCTTGCCCGGCCCGGCATCGACGGGATCCGCCAGTTCCTCAGCAGCAACGGCAACTGGACGCCGCAGTACCTGACGCTGTCCGGCCCGATGTCCTGCGAAGCGCCGCATGCGTGAGACGATCGTGGTCGCGGCCTGCGCCCTGGCCCTTGCCGGCGGGACGTCGTCCGCCGCGAGCCCGTCCGAGCCTTGCGGCGTCGTGGTGGTGCCGTCCGGGCTCGGCATGGCGGCGGTCCCGGGCACGGCGGCCACGTTCCACCCCGTGCTGATGTCGGAATCGCTCTACGAGCAGCAGCTCTCGCAGATGCTCTACGTGCCGCTGCTCTGGTACCGCGGCGTCGACGAGATCGACCGGTCGAAGAGCCTCGCGAGCGCGGTCGCGTTCAACGCCGACGACACGGTCGTGACCGTCACTCTCCGCCGGTGGACCTGGTCGGACGGCGTACCGATCACCGCGGACGACGTGCTCTACACCTGGACGATGATCCGGACCCTCGGTCACGCCTTCAGCAACGACGGCATCGGCGGCGTGCCGGAGAACATCGCGGACATCACCGCGCCGGACCCCCACACGGTGGTGATCACGCTCCGGCATCGCGTCAACCCCGACTGGTTCGAGGCGCTGGGGCTCGCCCAGCTGACACCGATCCCGCGACACGCCTGGAGCCGCGACACGATCGCCGAGCAGCAGAGCCTCCAGAGCACCGCCTCGTTCTACGACGTGGTGGACGGTCCGTTCCGGCTTGTCTCGCTCCATCTCGGCCGCTACGCGATATTCGTGCCCAACGCGCGATACGGCGGACACCGCGCGTCGATCGCCCGCCTCGTGGTGGACTTCCTGCCAGGCACCAACCCGCTGCAGGCCCTCCAGGCCCACGAAGTGGATGCCGCGAACGTGCCGGCCGATCTCGTCGGCGCTGCCTCCCGGCTGCCGGGCTTCCGGCGGATCCAGCTCGGCCCGGTCGAGCACTACAACGTCATCGTGCCGAACATCGCGAACCGGACGAAGCCGTTCCTCGCCGATGTCCGGTTCCGCCAGGCGATGGCGCGCGCGATCAGCCAGGATCGCATCATCGCGCTGGTCTTCCACGGCCACGGCAGGCCGCAGCACGGCGACCTGTCGCCGGCGGAAGACCGCTTCCTGCCGCCGGATCTCCGCGACGGACGATCGCCGATGTCCTACGATCCGGACGCGGCGCGGGCGCTGCTCGACGCGGCCGGATACCGGCCCGGACCCGACGGGATCCGCGAGCGCAACGGCGTCCGGCTCGCGATCACGATCCTCCTGACGGCGGGCAACGACGAGGGGCTGATGATCGACCAGCTCGTCGCCGCCGATCTCCGCAAGGTCGGCATCGCGCTCGCCATCAGGCAGGTCGAGTTCAACCAGCTCTACGCGAAGATGCTCGGACCCTCGGACGGCTGGGACGCGATGGGTCTCGGCTTTTCCGGTGGCGACTACCCGGACGGCACCGGTTCCTATCTGAGCACCAGCGCCGAGAACGTGTCGCACTACAGGAGCGCCGCGATGGACCGGCTCATCGAGGCCGCGTCGAGCCAGCCCGGCCTCGGTGCGATCTTCGCGATGGAGCGCGCCATCATCGAGCAGCAGCCGATGGTCTTCATGGCCGGCGGCTGGCCGACGCTCCTCGTCCGGCCGGGCCTCGACCACGTGCGCGACATGGTCGCCCCCAACGGGAGATGGCTGCCGGAAAACCTGACGCTGTCCGGCCCGATGTCCTGCGAGGCGCCGCATGCGTAGGGCATGCGCGGCGTCGGCGTTCGCAGCACTCGCGCTCGCCGCCGGCCCGGACGCCCGAGCCACCGGCAACGGGGCGGCCTGCGGCACGGTCGTGGTCTCGGCCGGGTTCGCGCTCGGCTCGCCGGAACCGATCGCGACGCTCGACCCGATGCTCACCAGCAACTCGCTGGCCGAGTGGAACGGCATCACCCTCCTCTACCTGCCGCTCCTCTGGTTCGACGGCGACGACCATGTCGACTGGTCGAAGAGCCTGGCGAGCGCGGTCGTCCCGAATGCCGACGACACCAGCTTCACCGTGTCGCTCCGCCCGTGGCACTGGTCGGACGGCACCGCGGTGACCTCGGCCGACGCGCTCTACGCCTGGACCCTGATCCGGTCCCTCGGCCCGTCTTTCTACGGGTGGGACACCGGCGGGGTGCCGCAGCTGATCCGGACAGTCACCGCGCCGGACCCGCGCACGCTCGTCGTCACGCTCCGGCAGCGCGTCAACCCGGACTGGTTCGAGGCCCTGGGCCTCGACGATTTCACCCCGCTGCCGCGCCAAGCCTGGTCACGCTGGAGCCTCGCCGAGCAGCAGTCGCGGCAGAGCCAGGCGTCGTTCTACGGCGTCGTCGACGGTCCGTTCCGGATCCGGTCGCTCGCCCTCGGACGCGACGCCGTATTCGTGCCGAACGAGCACTACGAAGGTCCGCATCCCGGCTACCGCCGGCTGGTGATGGATTTCTTCGAAGGCGCCGATCCGATCGAGCGGCTTCGCGCGGGCCAGCTCGACGTCGTCAACTTCCCGTACGACCTCTGGGACGCGGCGTCGCACCTTCCCGGCGCGCGACGGGTCGATCTCGGCGCCGAGGGCGACATCACGACGATCGCGCTGAACTTCCACAACCCGGGCGTGGCATTCCTCGGCGAACGTCCGGTGCGCCAGGCGATCGCGCGCGCGATCGATCAGAGGCGGATCATCGACACGGTCTATCATGGCCGATCGCTGCCGCAGGAAGGCTTCATCGCGACCGCGGACGCGGTCCGGATCCCGCCGGAGCTCCGCGGCGGTTCGGGGCCGATGTCGTTCGACCCCGCGGCCTCGCGCGCGCTGCTCGACCGCGCCGGCTGGCGGCCCGGGATCGACGGCATCCGGACCCGCAACGGCCATCGCCTCGCGCTCACGCTCCTGCTGCGCTCCGACGACGCGACGCAGATCCTGATGGCGGAGCTGATCCAGACCGATCTCGGGAAGGTCGGGATCGCGGTCGCCCTCAAGGAGGTGGCGTTCAACCAGCTCATCGCGCGCATGGTCGGCGCTCGCCAGGGCTGGGATGCGGTGCTGATCCCATGGGGCAGCGGCAACTACCCGGACGGCACGCAATGGTTCTCGCCCACGAGCGCCGGCAACTACGGCGGCTACGCGGATCCGACGATGGACCGGCTGCTCGACGCGGCGACCAGCGAGGCCGGCGACGGGCCGCTGTTCGCGCTGGAGCGTTACGTCGTGCTGCAGCAGCCGATGATCTTCCTCCCGAGCGGCAACACGATCGTGCTCGCGCGAGACGGGATCGGCGGTCTCGCGACGGTTCTCGGACCGAGCGGCGAACTGAACGCCGAGCGACTGACCGCGGCGTGCGGCAACCCCGGTGCGTAGGGTGAAGCTTGCGATGATCGGCGCGCTTGCGGCACTCGTGCCCTGGGCCGCCATCGCATCCGGCGGATCGCCGCGGCCCGACGAAGCGTGCGACACAATCGTGGTGTCCGCCGCCTTCACCCTCGGCCCGCCGAGCCCGATCGCGTCGCTGCACCCGCTTCTCACCAGCAACTCGTTCGCCGAGCAGAACGGGATCAGCCTGCTCTACCTGCCGCTGCTCTGGTTCGACAGCGACGACCGGATCGATCGCGCCAAGAGTCTCGCGAGCGCGGTCACCGCCAACGTGGACGACACGCGCTTCACCGTCACGCTCCGACCGTGGCACTGGTCGGACGGGACCGCGATCAGTTCGGCCGACGTGCTCTACGCCTGGGACATGATCAGGGCGCTCGGACCGTCGTTCTACGCCTGGAACACCGGCGGCGTGCCGCAACTGATCCGCTCGGTCACGGCAGAGGGTCCGCGCACCGTGGTGTTCGATCTCCGGCGCCGGGTCAATCCGGACTGGTTCGAGGCGCTCGGCCTCGAGGATTTCACGCCGCTCCCCCGGCAGGCCTGGTCACGGTGGACCGTCGCGGAGCAGCAGTCGCGGGAGAGCGAGGCGTCGTTCTACCATGTGGTCGACGGGCCGTTCGAAGTCGCCTCGCTCGACCTCGGCCGCGATGCGGTGTTCGTGCCGAACCCGCGCTACGACGGCCACCGTCCGGCGGTGCGCCGGCTGATCATGGATTTCCTGGAAGGCGCCGATCCGATCGAGCGGCTCCGCGCGGGCCAGCTCGACGCCGTCAACTTCCCCTACGATCTCTGGGACGTCGCGTCGCGTCTTCCGGGGGCACGCCACGTCGATCTCGGTCCGCAAGGCAACACCGCCAGCATCGTGCTGAACTTCCGCAATCCGCGGCGCACGTTCCTCCGCGAGGTCGCCGTCCGGCAGGCGATGGCGCGCGCGATCGACCAGAAGCGGCTGATCGACATCGTGTTCCACGGACGGTCGCTGCCGCAGCAGGGCTTCGTCGCGACGGGCAACACCGACCAGATCCCGCCCGAGCTCCGGGGCGGATCCGGGCCGATGTCGTTCGATCCGGCGGCCGCACGCGGCCTGCTCGACGCGGCGGGCTACCGGCCCGGGCCGGACGGGATCCGCGTTCGCGCCGGCCGCCGTCTGGCGCTGACCCTGATCGTCGCGTCGGACGCGGTCGACGACGTGATGATGGCGCAGCTCGTCGAGACCGATCTGCGGCAGGTCGGCATCTCGGTCAGCATCAAGGAGCTCGCCTTCAACCAGCTGATCGCGCGCCTGCTCGGCGGGCATGACGGCTGGGACGCGGTGCTGCTCGCCTGGGGAAGCGGCAACTATCCCGACGGGACGCAGTTCTTCGCGAAATCGAGCAGCGGCAACTATGGCGGCTACTCCGATCCGACGATGGAGACGCTGCTCGACGCCGCCACCACCGAAGCCGGCGACGGCCCGTTGTTCGCGCTCGAACGCTACGTCGTCCGGCAGCAGCCGATGATCTTCCTTCCCGACGGCAACCCGATCATCCTCGCCCGCGACACCGTTCACGGTCTCGCCGACGTCGCCGGCCCGAGCGGCGAGCTGAACGCCGAGCGCCTGACGGTCGGCGGACCGCGCGGCTGCGCGACACCGGGTGCGTAGCATGCGCCTCGCGCTCGCGGCGATCGTGCTCGCGGCCTTCCTCGGCACGAGCGCGACGGCGGCCGAACCCTGCGGCTCCGTCGTGCTGCCCTCCGGGCTCGGGATGTCGGCGCTGCCCGGCACGGCCGCGACCCTCCACCCGATCCTGGAGGACGGTTCGCTCTACGAGGGGCAGCTCTCGCAGATGCTCTACCTGCCGCTGCTCTGGTACGGCGGGGTCGACGAGATCGACTGGTCGAAGAGCCTGGCCGCGTCGGTCACGCCGAACGCGGACGACACCGCGTTCACGGTGACGCTGAAACCCTGGAGATGGTCGGACGGCGTGCCGATCACCTCGGCGGATGTCCTCTACGCCTGGGACATGATCCGCAAGCTCGGGCCGGCATACAGCAACTACGGCGTCGGCGGCATCCCGGGCACCGTGAGCCGCGTCACCGCCCCCGACGCGCGCACGGTGGTCGTGACCCTGAACCGGCGCGTCAACCCGGACTGGTTCGAGGGGCTCGGCATCGCGCAGCTCGTCCCGATCCCCGCCCATGCCTGGCGGCGCTACTCCATCGCCGCGCAGCAGACCCTGCAGAGCACCGCCTCCTTCTACAAGGTCGCCGACGGCCCGTTCCTGATCCGACGTCTCGTGCTCGGGCGCGAGGCGACCTTCGTGCCCAATCCGCTCTACGAGGGCCACCGCGCCTCGATCGCCCGCCTCGTGGTCGACTTCCTGCAGGGCACGGATCCGCTGCAGGCACTTCGCGCCCACCAGGTCGACGCCGCGAACATCCCGGCGACCCTGCTGTCCGCCGTGTCCCGACTCCCGGATTTCCGGAAGATCGTCATCTCGGGCGCGCAGAACTTCGACGTCCTGATCCCCAACATGGCGAACCGCTCGAAGCCCTTCCTCGCCGACCCGCGCGTCCGGGTCGCGATGGCGATGTCGCTCGACCAGAAACGCGACATCGCGCTTGCCCATGAGGGGCTCGGGTCCCCGCAGTACGGCCTGCTCTCGTCGAACGATGGCCCGCTGCTGCCGCCCGAGCTCCGCGACGGCCACTCGCCGGTCGCCTTCGATCCCGGGCGCGCCAACGCGATCCTCGACGCCGCCGGCTACCGCCGCGGCCCGGACGGGATCCGGAGCCGGAACGGCGTGCGACTCGACCTCACGATCCTGGAATCGGCCGGCAACGACAACGGCCTGCTGCTCGACCAGCTGAACGCCGCCGATTTCCGACGCGTCGGCATCGCGATGAACATCAAGCAGCTCGAGTTCAACCAGCTCTACGCGAAGATGCTGGGGCCGAGCGACGGCTGGGACGCGGTCGCCCTCGGCTACAGCGGCGGCGCCTATCCGGATGGCACGCAGATGTTCCTGAGCACCAGCCAGGAGAACTTCTCGCATTACCGGAGCGCCACGATGGACCGGCTGGTCGAGGCCGAAGCCGGCAGCGCCGACCGGGACGCGCTCTTCGCGCTCGAACGCTACATCGTGGCGCAGCAGCCGATGATCTTCATGGGCGCCGGCTGGCCGGTCCTGCTCGTCCGCCCCGGTCTCGACGGGGTGACGACCATGGCGAGCCCGATGGCGACCTGGTCTCCCGAGTACCTGACGCTTTCGGGTCCGATGGCGTGCGACGCGCCGCATGCCTGAGCGCCGGCGATGGTTCGCGGTCGTCGCCGGCCTCGCGGCGCTCGCGCCGCTCGCCGGGCCGCCCGCCGCCGCGGCGGCTGCCTGCGGCACCGTCGTGCTGCCGTCCAGCCTCGCGCTCGGGCCGCCCACCAGCGCGATCTCGTTCCACCCGGTGCTGGCGACCGGCAGCTTTCCCGAGGAGAACGGCATCTTCTCGATGTTCCGCCCGCTGGTCTGGGTGGACGACGACCGCAAGGTCGATCCCGCAGACAGCCTCGCCGCCTCGATCGTGCCGAGCGACGACGACACCCGCTTCACTGTCACGCTCCGGCCCTGGCACTGGTCGGACGGCACCGCGGTCACCGCGGCCGACGTGCTCTACACCTGGTCGCTCATCCGAGCCGAGGGTCGTGCCTACACCGACTGGGGCCTCGGCGGCGTCCCGCAGCTGATCCGGTCGGTCGCCGCACCCGACCCGCACACCGTGGTGTTCACGCTCGCGCGCACGGTGAACCCGGACTGGTTCATCCAGCTCGGGCTCGGCCAGTTCACCCCGCTGCCGCGACAGGCCTGGGGCGGCATCCCGATCGCCGAGCAGCGGTCACGGCAAAGCGACGCCTCGTTCTATTCGGTCGTCGACGGTGCGTTCCGCCTGCAGTCCTTCGAGCCCGGCCGCCACGCCGTGTTCGTGCCGAACGCGGCCTACGAAGGCCACCACCCCGTCTATCGGCGGCTCGTCGTCGATTTCCTCGGCGGCTTCGACCCGCTGGAGCAGCTTCGCCGGCACGACGTCGACGCCGCCTTTCTGCCCTTCGACGTCTGGAAAGCGGGCACCCGCCTCGGCCGCGACCGACTGGTCCCGCTCGGCGCCCAGGGCAGCATCAGCACGATCGAGCTGAACTATCGGAACGACAAGGTTGCCTTCTTCCACGACGTCCGGGTCCGACAGGCGATCGCGCGCGCGATCGACCAGAAGCGGATCGTGGAGACCGCCTTCCACGGCCAGGGCCTGCCGCAATACGGCTTCGTCGAGACCGCGCACGCGTCCGACATCCCGCCCGAGCTCCGCGGCGGCCGCGGCCCGCTGGCGTACGATCCCGAAGCCGCACGCGCCCTGCTCGACGGGGCCGGCTATCGCCCGGGTCCGGGCGGCATCCGGATCGGCCACGGAACGCGCCTCGCCTTCAAGCTCCTCTGCGACGCCGACGCGCCCGACGACCTGATCGTGAGCGAGCTCGTGGAAGCCGATCTCGCCCATGTCGGGATCGCCGTCTCGATCAAGGAAGTCGGGATCAACCAGATGCTGGCCCGCCTCGCCGGCGGCGGCGTCGACTGGCAGGCGGCCTTCCTGCCCTGGGGTGGCGGCGGCTACCCTGACGGCACGCAATGGTTCGCCTCCACGAGCTCCTACAATTTCGGCGGCTACCGCGACGCCGCGATGGATCGCCTGCTCGACGGCGCGACCGCACGGGCGGGCGACGCGCCGCTGTTCGCGCTCGAACGCTACGTCGTTCTGCAGCAGCCGGTGATCTTCCTGCCCGACGGCGACCCGAGCGTGCTGGT
Organism: uncultured Acetobacteraceae bacterium; assembly: GCA_964249405.1. Lineage (GTDB taxonomy): Bacteria > Pseudomonadota > Alphaproteobacteria > Acetobacterales > Acetobacteraceae > CAXTPV01. The sequence continues at coordinate 27,356 of CAXUBX010000041.1, forward strand.
CGCGCCCTCGCTGCACGGGATCCGCCGCCTGTCCGGTCCGGGCGGCGAGTTCTCGCCCGAGTACCTGACGCTCGACGAGGCATCCGGCTGCCGGGCGACGCCCGGTGCGTAGGCTCGCGCTCGCCCTCGCGGTCGCGGCGCCGCTGCTCGTCTCCGCGTCCGCACGCGCCGCCGTTCCGTCCGCCTGCGGCACCGTCGTGTTGCCGGCCGTGATCGGCGTGTCCGCGACGCCCACCGGATTGCAGACGCTCGATCCGGTGCTGATGACCGGCACCATCGCGGAGCAGAACGCGATCGATCTCCTGTTCCGGCCGCTGATCTGGCTCGGACGCGACCGCCGGATCGACTGGGCGCACAGCCTCGCGAGCGCGGTCGCGACCGACGCCGACGACACCCGTTTCACGGTGACGCTCCGGCCCTGGCACTGGTCGGACGGCGTCGCGGTCACCTCGGCCGACGTGCTCTACACCTGGGATCTGATCCGCGCGCTCGGCCCCGCCTACTACGACGCGAATGTCGGCGGCGTGCCGTCGCTGATCGCCTCCGTCGCCGCCCCCGACGCGCGCACTGTCGTGTTCACGCTCCGCCACCGGACCAATCCCGAGTGGTTCGAGCAGCTCGGCCTGATCCAGCTGACCCCGCTGCCGCGCCATGTCTGGCAGCACTTCACGATCGCCGAACAGCAGAGCCTGCAGAGCCAGGTCTCGTTCTACCGCGTGGGCGACGGCCCGTTCCGCCTCGCCTCGCTCCGGCTCGGTCGCGAGGCGGTGTTCGTGCCGAACCTTCGCTACGACGGACACCGTGCCACGGTCGCGCGGCTGGTCGACGTGTTCGACACCGGGCTCGACCCGATCGAGGCGATGCGGACCGGAATGATCGACGCCGCCGAGGTGCCGTTCGAGCTCTGGTCGCTCGCCAACAGCCTGCACCTCTACGACCATCTCGCCCTCGGGGCGGAGAGCCAGGTCAACACCATCATCCCGAACCTGCGCAACCCGGACACCCCGTTCCTCGACGACGCGACCGTGCGCGACGCGATCGCGCGTGCCATCGACCAGAAGAGGATCATCGCGACCGTGTTCCACGGCCAGAGCGAGCCGCAGGAAGGCTTCGTGCCGACCGACCAGACCGCGGACCTGCCGCCCGAGCTTCGCGGCGGCGGCGGACCTCTCGCCTACGATCCGGCCGCCGCCGCGAAGCTCCTCGACGAAGCCGGCTTCCGGACCGGCCCGGACGGGATCCGGACCGGCATCCGGAGCGGGCGCCGGTTCCGCCTAGCCTTCACCTTGCTGATCAGCGCCGGCTTCCCGGAGACCCGCCTGCTCGCCGAGATCGTGCAGCAGGACCTCCGTCGCGTCGGGATCGCGATGGCGATCCAGGAGGTCGAGTTCAATCAGCTCTCGGTCCGCATGCTCGGACCGAAGCGCGGCTGGGACGCCGTGCTCCTGGACTGGGGCGGCGGCGGCTATCCCGACGGCACGCAATGGTTCGCCTCCACCAGCAGCCAGAACTACGAGGGCTATGCCGACCCCGAGATGGACCGCCTGCTCGACAGCGCGACGCGGAACGCCGGCACCGCCCCGCTGTTCGCGCTCGAACGCTACGCAGTGAGACAGCAGCCGATGATCTTCCTGCCCGACGGCGACGCGACGCTTCTCGTGCGCCGGGGCCTCCGCGGCGTGGACCGTCTGATCGGTCCCGATTCCGAGTTCTCTCCCGAATACCTGACCCTGGAAGGAGGCATGGCCTGCGATGCTCCGCACGCTTAGCCGGCGCCTCAGCGCGTCGATGATCTCGCTGGT
>CAXUBX010000042.1:0-29040 GCA_964249405.1 uncultured Acetobacteraceae bacterium
AGGCTAGGGCGTGGACTCATCGGATCCACTGTGTGACGGCGATGGCGAGACAGACGCCTGCGAGGAAGTTGCGGGCGGTCTTGTCGTAGCGGGTGGCGATTGCGCGCCAGTCTTTCAATCGGCAGAAGGCACGCTCGATGAGGTTGCGGGCGCGGTATGCGCTCGCGTTGAACGGCGGCGTCGCCAGGCGGCGCGGCATGGGCGAAATGACTGCTTCCGTGCCCTGTGCAGCCAGGAAGGCGCGCACGTCATCGGCGTCGTAGGCCTTGTCGGCGATCAGCTGCCGCATCGGCGGCACGCTGGCCAGCAGTGCGCGGCCGCCCCGGATGTCGTGCACGGACCCGGCCGTCAGCATCACGGCATAGAGGCGGCCGTCGCCGTCGGCGAGCGCGTGGATTTTGGTCGTCGGACCGCCCCGCGACCGTCCAATCGCTTGTCGATGCTGCCCCCCTTGGCGCCCGCCGCTGAGCGGTGCGCGCGAACCGCGGTGCTGTCGACCATGGCAAGCTCGGGCGGGTCGCCGCACCCGGCCAGCGCTGCGAGCAGCGCCTGCCAGATGCCCTTCTCGCTCCAGCGGTTCCACCGGTTGAACAACGTCGTGCGTGGGCCGTATTCGGCCGGGATCGTCCGCCAACGTAGACCCTCCCGATACCGATGCAGGATGCCGCTGATCACCCGCCGGTCGTCGACGCGCGGCTTGCCGCCAAGACGCGGCAGCAGCGGCTTAACCGCAGCCCATTGCGCATCGCTCAGCCAGAACCGTTCGCCCATGATCCAGTCCCTCCCAGGAACCTTGAATCAGAGCCGTCGTGACCGACGCAATGGGGACACGTCCTAGTACGCGCCGGACGCTCAATTATTGCGCGCCGCTACACATAAGATGCTCTGGAGACATCATGGCCAGCGATGTCGTTCGCACCCAAAGTCAAGCGATCTGGCAATCCGCGCCTCAACCAGGTCGTCGCCCAAGCGCACCATGTGGAGGCCGCAACTCGGATCATAGGAAACCGGAGAACGCAGGCTAAGCCAATCCGTCCTTTGAAAATGTTTCGTGTCGCCACTCTGGCCTTACTAGAGCTGTCGACATCACAACAGAGATGGGAGGTCCGCTCGGACACGCCGGATTATCGCTTCAAGGTTGACCATGGCCTCATCGAGAGCTGAGTAGTCGATCGGGGGCCTGTCAAAACGTGAAGGCGGCGGCAACGCCACCTCGGCGACAACGCCCTCCTCCGGCTCTTCTGGCAGGATCGGCGGCCGTCCGGGACCACGGCCCGGCATCGGCCGGCGCGGCGCCGTCGTGACCTCCCGCATCGGCTCCATGCCCGCCAGCCCGAACAGCCGCCGCGCCGAGCGATGGGTCACCTCCACCGCGATCCCCTCCCCCACGAACCGATCCAACAGCTCGGTCGCCGCCTTGATCGACATGCCGACGATGCGGGACAGCGTGGTCGCGGATAGCAGCGGCGCGGCGGCGAGCACGTCCACCGCCTTCGGCGCGCGCGAGGTGCTGCGTTGGACGCTGACGCGCGCACGCGCTGTCCGCCAGCCGTACTCGAGCTTGCGCAGCTCGTCGTGCGCATCGTCCGCTTCGGCAGCGATCGCGTCGAGGAAGCAGAGCAACCAATCACGGTAGAGCTCCGGGGCATCGGCCGACAGGCTGCGCGCACCGGTCAGCGGCACGGGCGGGCGGAGCAGGCCTCGCTTCTTCCAGTGTCGGATCAGGGCCGCCCGGATCGGCGGCCGCGCGCCGCCGCGCTGCAGCCAGGACCAGAGCCCTTCGGCGGCGCCGAGCAGCGTGCCGGGACCGGCCTTGGCCAGATGGTCCTCGGCGTCCTGCACCTCGCCTTCCTGGTCGAAATCCGGCTCCGTGATCCACTGGTGATAGCCGAGCGCCGTCTTCGCGGCCTCGAAGATCTGGCAGCGATCGATGATGCGGAGCTCGCCCTCCATGCGAAACCGCAAGCCCTCCAGCATCGCCGCCAGATGCCACGGGTCGATACCGTGACCGTCGACCGCGGCCTGCCGGCGCACCGCTTCCAGCCGCGTGCGATAGAGAAAGGCCGGCAGCAGCGGATGCAGGGTGAGCGCCTGGTCGAGCCGCGCCATCGCGACGCCGGCGCGTTCCAGCGCGACCACGAGATCGGCGTCGGTCGTGAGCCGATCCGGGCGGTTCGGCGAGGCAAGCCAGTTCTCAAGCATCGGCGTCGCCGCTGTCAGGGAGGATGCCGGGCTCGAGGTCCGCCGACGTCGGCAGCGCCGCGGCGAGCTCGGCCGGCAGGGTGCCGGGCGACAGCAGCTGGTAGCGCGCGACGCCGATCGGCGCGTCCACGCCACGCAGCGCGTATTCGACGACCACCCGGTTGTGCGCGCGGCACAGGATCAGGCCGATGCTGGGATTCTCGCCTTGCTCACGCACCCGATCGTCGAGGGCCGCCAGGTAGAAGTTCATCTTGCCGGCGTGTTCGGGAACGAACGGCCCAACCTTGAGGTCGACCGCGACCAGGCAGCGCAACCGGCGATGGTAGAACAGCAGGTCGACATAGAAGTCCTGGCCGCCGACCTCGAGGCGATGCTGGCTGCCGATGAAGGCGAAGCCCTTGCCGAGCTCGAGCAGCAGGTCCTTGATCCGGGTAATCAACGCCCGTTCGACGTCGCGCTCGTGCGCCTCCTGCGCCAGCGTCAGGAAGTCGAACTGGTATGGATCCTTCAGCGCCTGCTGCGCGAGGTCCGAAGTCTCGGGCGGCAGGGTTCTGGCAAAGTTGGTGACCGCACTGCCCTGACGTCCGCGCAGGTCGGTCGTGATCTGCGTCGCGAGCACGTTGCGGCTCCAGCCGTGCTCCAGCGTGGCCTCGGCATACCAGCGGCGAGCGGCCGGGTCCTTGACCACCAGCAGCTCGATGTTCTGGCCCCACGGCAATCGTCCAACAACCCGTTGGACGAAGTCAGGCTCCGACCACGCCTCGGCGAAGGCCCGCATGTAGAGCAGGTTCGCTCGCGAGAAACCCCGCGCGTCCGGGAACTCGGCACGCAGGTCGGCGGCGATCCGATCGACGATCCTGGCGCCCCAGCCCTGCGCGGCCTGGCGCTCGAGAATGTCGCGGCCGATCTGCCAGTAGAGCATGACGAGCTCGACGTTGACGGCGAGCGACACGCGCAGCCGGGTCGCACGGATCCGCGTCTTCAGCTCGGCGAGCCAGCCGGCGTAATCGACCGGTGAGACGCTCCGGTTTTCCGTTGGGACGGGTCGCTTGACCATTTCCGACGACCCCTTTCCAGCTTAATTCAAGCGTTTGGTCGTTCGGTTACTCTAACTGCGCATTAGCTTCAAACAACCCTGGTAAAATTTTCTGCTCGGATTTGCCTTCTCGCCGGCGCCTCAAGCCGGTGTCCGATAAACGTCATTTCCGGACATCGCGTAGGCGTGGTATAAGCCGCCATGCCTGTGCCTAATCGCCCACTACCGCCGTCCGCCGGCCCGGAGAGTGGGCCCGCGGAGGTCGAAGATCCCCCGGTCGCCCGCGGCGGCGGCGCCGTAGCGAGCGTGCGCGCGCTCGAGCCGGACGCCCCGAACGCGATCGCGAATCAGCTCGCCGTCCTGTCGGATCGGGCGGCGCAATTCGCCGCCCGTGCCACCGGCCCCGGCACCCGCGCCGCCTACGCCTCCGCCTGGCGCGGCTGGAGCGCCTGGTGCGCCACCGTCGGTCAACCGGCGTTGAACGGCGATGCCGGGATGCTCGCGCTTTATCTCACCCAGCGCGCCGACGACGGCCTTGCCGTGTCCAGCCTGCGCGTCGCCCGCAGCGCAATCCGCGCCGCCCACCGTCTCGCCGGCGTGCCGATCGATCTGGACGACGCCCGCCTCGCGTTGGTCATGGAAGGCATCACTCGCGCCAAAGGCGTGCGACCGCGCCGGCAGGCCGCCCCCGCCGTGCCCGACGTGCTGCGTCGTCTGCTCGCCGCCCTGCCCGCGCCCGAGACGCCGGCGGCCGCCGCCCCTGCCCTGCTCGCCCGCAATCGCGCCATCCTGCTGCTCGCCTTTGGAGCCGCGCTGCGGCGCAGCGAGCTCGCCGCCCTCGCCGTCGGCGACGTCGCCGTCGTGCCGGACCGCGGCCTGACCCTGCTGCTGCGGCGCTCGAAGACCGACCAGCACGGACGCGGGCGATCGGTGGCGATCTGGGCCAATCCGGGCGAGCCGACATTCTGCCCGCTCGTCGCCTTGGAGGACTGGATGGCGGTACGCCGCGATGCGCCGGGCGGCCTCGCCGCCGAGCACGCTCACCTCCCCGCCCCCATCGGCGACGACCGGCAAACCTGGGCAGCCGAGCGCCCGCTGTTTTGCGGTGTCGGCGCCGGCGGCACGCTCACCGGCCGCGTGATGGCGGACAAGATCCTGGCGCGGCTGATCAAGCAGGCCTGCCGGCACGCCGGACTCGATCCGACGCGGTACTCCGGACATTCGACGCGGCGCGGCTTGCTCACCCACGGCGGCGATCTGCAACTGCCGCTCGCCGATCTGATGCGGCAGTCGCGGCACCGCTCGGTTGAGACAGTCCTCGGCTACATCGAGAGCGCGGATCTGTGGCGAAACAACGTCACCGAGACCGTCTTTCGGGGGACGGCGGCCAATAGGATGCGACGAGGGTCGGGGAACAGCGAAAATTGTTGAAAAGGGGAACAACGCTGCCTTCCCGCAACGACTGTGGCGACTGCCATTTCGCTCCCCCTAGCCCGCGAAAATGGCGCTTTTCGCGGGGCGTATGTGTCGCCTTAAGACTGAAAACCTGCTTCGGACGGGTTGGAGATGATCTCGGTCCCGAGTGCCGGAGGCCTCACGGACCCGCGGCGGCAATCAGCGTCGGGACGCCATCTCCGTCCAGAGCCGGCGAGGACAGTACCGGCGACGTCGCCATCTGTCGCTCCGGCACCGTCCAGTAGGTCCGAAGCAGCGACGCCACCCCGGCATCAGGGACACGGGCGAAGCCGCGCCTCTCATAGAAGTGTACGGTCCACGCGACCGCGCTCCAAGTGCCCACCAGGACAGGTCGATCACGGCCTCGTTGAAGATGCGGCAGCGCCGCGGGATCAACGTAGGCATGGCGGATCAAATCAGCGTTGCGCCGGCGCTGCCCGCCCATGACCCCGACCAGAGCGCTTTCGACCACAAGCCCGAAAAGGCGGCCCCATCCGCGGTTCCCGACGCCAGCCCCTCGGGCGGCAACGCCGATGGATCTGTGTCAGGTCGAGGGCTCGTGCGTCGGAGCCGTTATCGGAGTGGGTCTTTGGGCAGCTGCAATAGGCAGCATGGCAGTAATCCCGTAAGCCGGTAGGCTGCGGATCGACCCTGCTGGGTGACTATCGGTCAGGTCGAAGCGGCGGTGGCCGCGACCCACGCGAATATCATGGATGATCGCCGGCGTGAGAATGTCCCCTCCCCTGCCCTCGCGGCCCGGATCAAGCACCAGTCCCAGGCGGAGAAGCCGTTCATGCGGGAGGACATCCCAGCGACGGTCGCGGCGCTCCGGGACGTGTGGGACGATAAGCCCGTACGGCCGACTACGCGTAATCTCGTCATCGCGTAAGCCGCTCGGTCAGGTATGCCCCTCGGGCGACGTGACCGCCCGGTATCACCGGAGATCGGGCTACATGATCGCGATGAACACGACCGCATCCGCGAGCATGAACGGCAGCCAGGCGAGGCGTCTCCCCTTCCCTTTTTTAGTCCTCCGGTCTCCACGCCGGAGGAAGCGCCGTGTCATCTGCCAGAGGCGTACGGGCGTAATCTCCCTGGCCGGATTACGAGTTGGCTGGATTGCCGAGACGGCGTCAATGATCTCGCAGGCCGTGTCGCGCAAGCTACTCAAAGATTTCACTATAGCTCGTAATCCCGCAATCGGCGAGCCCGGTGGGCGCGCGCCTCGGCTGCGTCGCAGTGCTTGGCAGCGCGCTTATAGATCATCTTCCAAGCGTTACCCCCGGCCGACACGCTCCCACGGCAGGCCATAGTATCGGCCGTCAGCTCGGCTTCGCGTTCCGACACGCTACGCCGGGTCAGGCCGATCTTGAATTCGTCCGGTCCGCCCGCGCGTCGCCACGTATAGCCAGCCGGGATCAGTCACTTGTCCGGATTACTGGATTCCTCGCCGGCGGCCTAGACAGATTACTAGATGCCCGGTATGGCAGATTGCGGGATTAGGGGGAGGGCGGCATGGCCCACATAGTCACGGTCGTGGCGAGCAAGGGGGGAGTGGGGAAGTCGACGATCGCGACAAACATCGCGGTGGCGGCCGAACTGGCAAGCGTCTCATCCTGCGTCATCGACCTCGACGATCAGGCCACGGCGGAGCGCTGGGGCGAGTGGAGAGGGGAGGAGGCTCCCGCCGTCATCGGCGCGAAAGCCGCGACGCTCGGGCGCACACTCAGGCAGGTCGAGGCGGCGGGAGCCGAGCTGATCGTCATCGACAATCCGCCTCGCGCTCACATGGAGGCTCGGGAGTCGGTCGGCGCCGCAAACCTCGTGCTGATCCCGTGCCGTCCTGGAGCCTTCGACCTCGATGCAATTCGCCTCACGGCGGGTTTGGTCAGCGGCACCGGCAAGCCGGGTTTCGTGGTCATGAACGCCGCGCATCCGTCCGCCAGCACCGTTTTCGAAGAGATCAATGGCCTCGTGACCGGCCTCGGTCTCCAGCTTGCTCCGGTCCGCCTCTGCGATCGGGCCTTGTTCCGCAAGGCCGGCGGGCAGGGGAGGGGGGTCATCGAGATCGAGCCGGAGGGAAAGGCAGCCGAGGAAGCCCGTAATCTTTATGACTGGATTGCGCGTATGCTCGGCATCCGGACATCTCGTAAGCGGAGGGCTGCAGCATGAAGAAGAGCGAGTTCGCCAACGTGGCGACGGCGGCGGTGTCGGACATCCGCTCGCAACCGGCCCGCAAGACGCCCCAGAGCTACCCTCAGTACCGGCAGGGCAAGAAAGCGATCATCTTCTACGGACCGCCAGAGCTGTCCGACGAGCTGAAGCGGTTGGGGATCGACCTCGGCACCACGCTCCAAGAAATGCTGGTCGAGGCATCGAACGACTTCCTGCGGAAGCACGGGCGGCACCGGGTAGGGTAGGGGCGTAATCCGGATTACGAGCAGTCGCCCGAGGAGCTTGCGTTTCGGTGCTTCCCGTCCTCCGCTGCTCGTGCGTCGTCTCTCCGGCTAGGAGCCGGCGACCGTTCACCATTGTTGCCGTAGTGGTGGTGGCGGTCCTGATCGCGCTGCCGCTATTCGGTTCGTCGGACAGATTCCAGCTCTGCTTCGACCACCACAGAGATTGGCTCCGCTCTCTTGCTGGGCCGGCGAAGGACTACGCGCGGTTCCGGGTCGCTCTGACCTGCGGACTGGGCGACGACGACGTGCTCACCGTGCTCTCGACCTTTGTACTTGCGGCGTTCACCGTGACGCTTTGGTGGTCGACCGACAAGCTCTGGCAGGCAGACCAAGCGCGGCAGGCCGAAACAAACAGGCTGATCTCCGCGACAGAGGAGTCGGCCCGGGCAGCGGCTGCTCAGGCAGAGGTGTCCCAGAAGGCGCTGATCGCGAGCAACAGGCCGCACTTGGTTATCAAGCCGTATCTCAGCCAGCCATTCGGGACGCTTCTGGAGGTGGCAAATGGACAGACAAACGACTTCAGGTTCGACGTTCTAAACAAGGGTAACAGTCTTGCCATCGTGCGATCATCATGGGGACGGTTCGACTATCTGATAGGAAAGATCACCGACGCCATGATGCCCGGTGTAACTGTGCAGGGGCACTACTACTTTATTGAAGCCTCCGATGAAGAGCCGGGGGTGTTAATCCCGATAGCAACGCCCGATCTCGATGTCCGAGCGGCCGTTTTGGCGGGACGGCTCCAGCTCTACGCTTCGTTTGGCTACAAATACGAGTTGCTGGCCGGGAGCGAACACGAGACAAGATTTTGCTGGCAACACGATCCGCACGACGATCGCTTCTGCAAGCCGTTCAGCGAGCCGATGAACCGCCGAACGTAGGGCGGCCACACGGCCGATCTCGCATCGCCAGAGTCCAAGCTTTACCGGGAGTCGGCGCACTGTAGCCTTGGGCTTTACCGATGGCGGCGCCGCTGACGCCCACACCTCGGCCATGGACTTTAGCGTGGCGACCCTGGACTTTTCCGATGGTGCCGGCACGGATAAATCAAGCAATTTCCGGGTTCTCCCCAGGACTTTTCCGATGCCTACTAGTACGAGAATCCACTAAACTTCTTCCTAGTACCTGCCATCGGAACAGTCCAACTGGACCCCCTCAAGATGACGTGCGCAGATCGGCTCCAGAACGAGCGAGAGTCGCAGATGGGCATCGTCCATAAGCTCATTGAAGAGAAGGGCAGGCGAGGGGCCCTTGACTTCGCCGTGGACGATCGGGAGCGACGGGCGATCGAAGCCGCCGCAACCTACATGGGCGATGAGCAGACCGACATCTCGTTCCTATTCTCTGGCTGGGCGCATGCCTGCCTGCCGCACCGGCGCATACCCGACGAGGAGGTGTGGCGGGTTGAAACGGAGCACGTCACGCTTCTCGTCGAGCCTGGACGGAGACCGCTTCCCGGCGGCGAGAACAAGTGGACCGGTGTCCCGTACGGCTCCCGCGCGCGCCTCATCATGCTCTATCTCCAAAGCGAGGCGCTGCGAACTGGCAGCCGGAACGTCGAGCTGGGGCGCTCCCTCAGCGACTGGCTGACCCGCCTCGGCATCCCGGTCGGCGGCAAGAGCTACCGCGACGTGAAGGAGCAGGCGTCGCGGATCAGCCGGTGCCGCCTCAGTTTCCACATCCAGGCGGGGTCTCGCTCCGGCCTCATCAACCAGAACATCCTCGACACGGCGATGTTTGTGGACTCTGGCGAGCAAGGAGACCTGTTCGTCGAGACCGCGCGCCTGTCGGAGTCCTTCTTCGAGCAGCTGAAGAAGCATCCGGTGCCGATCGAGGAGAGCGCCGTCGCCGCGATCAACAACAACAGCATGGCGCTCGACGTGTACTGCTGGCTCGCATACCGTTTACACGCTCTGACAAAGCCGAAGGCCATCACTTGGAAGTCGCTCCGGCTCCAGTTCAGCCCGAACGTCAAGCAACTGTTCCACTTCCGGGCCTCGTTCCGGGATAATCTCGCCCTCGCGCAGGCGGTCTACCCGGCCGCCCGAATCGAGGAGACGGAACACGGACTGCTGCTCCATCCGTCGCGGCCGCCCGTAGCTCCCCGCCAAATACGCCTCGGCTAAGGCATCGCCAGAGTCCAAGGCGGATTGTACTCGCGTCGACGATCACGTACGTTCCTGCATGGCTCGGAGACCCCCGCGGCAGGTCCGCAACATCAACTTCAACCAAGTCGACCGTGGCGTCCTAAGCCGTATGCGCAGACGCGCGTTCGTGGCTAAGCTGCATGGGAGGTCTCCCCTCACTCGATCACCATGGATTTCCCGTGCACGGGGCAGGCGCTGCGTCTTGCCCGAGCCCTTCCTGCCGACGATCCAAGATGTGCGGACGCCATTCGAGCGCTCCACCGATCAGGGCGCAGTCGCACCCGCCCGCCGCAGCCGACCGTCACGCGCCGCTCCCACGGCATCATGGAAACCAGACGCTCGAGCTCCGACGCCTCCCGGCTGCGTAGCATCTCGTCCAGGCTGGCGTGCCTCACCGACCCAGCCTCGTAGATGAATCCAAACGGCGAACCCGCCGGATGGTAGTCCCGGAATTTTAGGATTACTCTATTACCCAAGCTGAGCACGATCCGGTCGGCGTCGGACCAGTGCGGCAGCGAGCGGCCGAGCCGGTCCAGCTTCCACACGATCAGGCAGTCACCCGACCGGGCGAACGCGAGCGCCCTCTCGAGGCCGGGGCGATCGGCGCGGGCACCGCTGGCCTTGTCCTCGTAGAGGTGCCGGTCGTCGACGCCGGCGGCGAGCAGCGCGTCGCGCTGCAGCGTCGTGGTCTGGCGGTCGCCGTCCGACGACACGCGCATGTAGCCGACCAGCATGTGCGGGCAACCCTTGATTGCAGGTTTCCGCACAGTGCCGAAATCCGATCGGGTTTGTCGCACAGGAAAGACGCGCTTTGGCGGTTCGCGCCATGGCCCGGCGCGGCGGTGACGCCAACCGCCTGTTTGCCGGCTGTAGAACACAGACGATTGCGCAAGACCGACGGATCCGCTGCCAGCTTCAGACTTGGGCGGCGAGATGAACAATTTGCGGACCGTTTCCCGAGCCCAGATTTCGCGTATCCACCTCTGCGGTGCTGAAACCAGCAGTCAAGCAGAACGATCGCCAACTCTGTGGATCACGAAGATGGAAGCCGTACTCCGCTCGGGCAAACGATGGAGCACGTTCGGGACCGAGACATCCCATCAGCATCCGAGCGCCAGGGCGCATGACGCGCAGAACCTCGGTTAGAGCCTTCACAGGATCGGACCAGAAATGGATCACTCCGATGGAGAACACTCTGCTGAATCTTGCATCCTCAAACGGCATCTGTTCGGCATAGCTCTCGTGGAAGCTGGCCAGCGCTTTCCCAATCAGATCCGGGTTCCTGTCACGAGCCGCACTGATCATGGTGGGAGAGCTATCGACGCCGACGTAGCTGACGCCTTCGGCCTGATCCAGGACCACTCTGGCCATGCTGCCTGTTCCGCATCCTATCTGGGGGTCCGGTAGCAGCGGAACCGAAAGTTCGATTCACGCCTCGAGACGCCTCTGGCTAAATCGAGAAGGCGGCTCGGAACGCCACGAGCGGTGCCTGTGTCTGCTCGGTGAGGAGGCTCCGCGAGGACGCGATCAGCCCCGCGTACCGGATGCGTTCTTCTCGACTACTTCCGAGCGCCACGGCACGCGTGACGAACACGTCTTCGGTCGCGGCGACCCGCTCATCCAAGCCCATCCGGCGGAGCAGGGCGGCGCTCTGCCGCCCGCGCATGAGACCGCTTTCGAGCGTTACGATCGGCACGCCGCATCCGATCGCGTCGAGCGTCGTGGCGAGGCCTGACCAGCCGACCGTGTCGAGAAAAATGTCGCTGCCGGCGAGAGCGGCACGATACAGCTCGACGGGCCGATAGGGTAGGAAGCGGCAGTGGTCGTCGGCCGAGAGGCCGTGCGCGGCGAATGCTCGCCCGAGGCGACGCCGGAAGACGGCCTCCGCGATCGCGCCGACGGGGCGCGAGACGAACAGGAACCGAGCGTCGGGCAGCGCCTGCGCAATACGCGGGAAGACATCATCGTGTCGCGGCCGGTATTTCGCGAGGTGCTGACCACACCAGAATAGTGTCTCATTGAGGGTTCCCTGCCGTTCAGCCCGCGCCGGGCTGGCCGGAACAATAGGTAGAAAGCCAAGGCCGGGCAGGCGAACCAGTGCTTCGCTGTAGTGCCCGTCGGCGTCCGCCGGCTCCATAGCGTCGCTTCCAAGGAAGCGATCGATCGTCGGCAGCCCCGTCGTGGTCGGGTGGCCCCAGGCGGCGAGCTGCAATGGGGCGAGGCGTTGTGCGGCGAGATAAGGCACGACGGGATCCATGCCGACCTCGGGATAGAGGATCGCGTCCGGCGCGGCATCTCGGATCAAGGCAGCCCAGTCGCTCTTCGGTCTCGGTCCTGTCTCGAGCCGGCACAGTTGGCCGACAGCGTCCGCGGTCCGTGCATCGCTGGCGAGGCCAGTATGGAACCCGATCGCCTCAATCCCCGTGTCCCTGCACCAACGAGTCCACCCGTTGAGCAGGACGTTCCAGACAGGGTGATCACGAAAGAAGCCCGAGACGATCGCAAGTCGAAATCGGTTCGAACGATCTCGAGGAGACTGCATACGTCGAACGATGGCGGGGGCGCCGCGCGCGATGATCGCTCCGAAGAGAGACTGCAAGGCGACATCGTTCTCCCCGGTGTAGGCAAGATGGAAGGGCTGGATCGATCCAGTCGCGTTGGCGAGGTCGACCGCAGAAATGTCGCTGCCGAGACGTCGGTCGAGATCGCGGAGCGCTTCCGCGTAACTGGCCCGGCTTTGTGCAATTTCCTCTTCATGCTCCGCCACGACCGGAATGAGACTGACCGCGCGTCCGAGCAGCGCGTGAGCATCACCCGGCCGCCGCGCTGCGGCGGCCTCGAAGGCCTGAACAGCGCCTGTCGCATCGCCTTCCTCCTGACGGACGTGGGCAAGCTCTATCCAGCTCTCGTAGGCGCGGCCGGGGGTGGAGAGGTCCGCGAGCAAAGCGGCTCGCTCCAGCGCAGCGAGAGCGTCGACCGTGCGGTGGCTTCGGCGCAGCGCGATCGCGCGGTTGCTGTGCGCGTCAGAGTCGTCCGGCTGGATCTGGATCGCGGCGTCAAACGCGGCGACCGCCTCGGCAATTCGGCCTGCTTCGAGGTGGAGCGTGCCGAGCAGCATGGCCGGGCGATGATCGCGGGGTGCCAGAGTTGCGGCGCGTGCAGCGTGCCGCTCGGCGGCGGCGAGGTCTCCCCGCATCCGAGCCGTCGTTGCGAGCATGACCTGAAGCACGGGATCGCGGGGCCGCTGGCTCACGGCGCGCTTGAGCGACGACCAGGCCTCTTCGACTCGACCCTGGCGGAGGCGGAGATCAGCGAGCGCCACCAGGCTTTCGATGTCGTGACCGCCGGACGGTGTGCCGCTCACCGTTTAAGTTCGGCGGTGGCCGCTACGGATGAACGCAAAAAACCTCCGTTTGATACGCAGCACCGGATCCCGTTTCGCCAACGTGGGAAAACCAGCCAAAAGCCTGCACAAAGCCATTCATCAATCTATTGCGATTTATCCCTCCTGTGCGATCTTTTTGCCGAACCGGGAGGAACGGCGTGCAGGTCGGCTACATGCGGGTCTCGACCGCGGAGCAGAACCTCGACCTGCAGCGTGACGCGCTCCGCGCCGCAGGCTGCGAGCGCCTCTATGACGACAATTGCAGCGGCAGCGTAGTCGACCGCCCGGGCCTTTCTCTTGCCCTCGACCAGCTCCGGGCGGGCGACGCCCTGGTGGTCTGGAAGCTCGATCGGATCGGCCGCTCGCTGGCCCATGTCGTCGAGCTGGTCGGCAGCCTGCAGAAGCGCGGCATCGGGCTCAAAGTGCTGACCGGCGGCATCGACACCACCAGCTCCACGGGACGTTTGGTGTTCGGCATCTTTGCGACGCTGTCCGAGTTCGAGCGCGACCTGATCCACGAGCGAACGATGGCGGGTCTCGCCGCGGCGCGCGCGCCCGCGGGCGCCGTGGTGGCCGGCCGCGGCTGATGACGCGGGCCAAGCTGCGCACCGCGATGACGATGATGGCGGACCGGAACAACGCCGCCTCCGACATCGCCGAGCAGCTCGGCCTGTCGATCAGCACCCTGTACGCCTACGTGGACGGCGAGGGACGACCGAAGCTGCGCGCCAAGAAGCTCCTCGGCCGTTGACCGGTCTGCCCCATGCCCGTCTCGTTTCTCACCGCCGAGCAGGAGCGGCGATACGGCCGCTACGCGGGAGAGCCGAGCCCGGATCAGCTGGCGAGGCACTTCCACCTGGACGACGCCGACCGCGAGGCGATCGGCACCAAGCGCTGGGATCACATGCGTTTGGCTTCGCCGTGCAGCTCGGGACCGTGCGCTTTCTCGGCACGTTCCTCGACGACCCGGCCGAGGTGCCGGCCGGGGTCGTTGCCGATCTCGGCCGGCAACTCGACATCGTGGACCTTGGCTGTCTCACGCAGTATGCGAATGGCCGGACCCGATGGCAGCACGCTCGCGAAATCCGCGAGCGTCATGGCTATCGGGAGTTCACCGATCCGCTCGCCCGCTTCCGGCTGGCACGCTGGCTCTATGCCCTGTGCTGGACCGGAACGGACCGGCCAAGCGTCCTGTTCGACCGCGCGACGGCATGGCTGGTGAGCGAGAAGGTCCTGCTGCCGGGCGCCTCGGCCCTCGAGCGCCTGATCGCACGCATCCGAGCCAGGACCGCCCGTCGCCTCTGGCGATCGCTCGCCCGCGACGTATCTCGCGAACAGCGCGACCGGCTCGAAAGCCTGCTGATCGCCGGCGAGGGCGGCCGTCCTGGTCTCCTCGATCGCCTGCGGGACGGCCCGTATCTGCGCAGCGGCGCCGAGTTGTCGCGCGCGGTCGCCAGGCTCGACCAAGTCCGGCTGCTCGCCACTGGCCTCCCCGGCGTCGCGCATGTGCCGCCCGGGCGGGTCGTGGCGCTCGCCCGGTTTGCCATGGTCGCAAAGGCGCAGGCCGTCGCGCGCCTGCCGGAGGAGCGCCGAACGGCGACGCTGCTCGCCTTCGTCCGCACGCTGGAAGCGAGCGCGCAGGATGACGTGCTCGACCTGTTCGACATCGTCATCACCAAGCTGTTCGCTGACGCGGCCACGGTCGGCAAGCGCGCCCGGCTCCGCACGATCCGAGACCTCGACGAGGCAGCCCTGCAGCTCCGCCGTGTCGGCGGGGTGCTAGTCGACGACACCGTCGATGACGACGCGGTGCGCGAGGCGGCATTTGCCATCGTGCCCCGCCCGGCGATCGCCGAGGCGCTGAAGCTGATCGACGCGATCGTCCGGCCCTCGAGCGACCTCTACTTCGTCGAGTTGCGCGCGCAGAACGGGCGGCTGCGCTTCCTTCCGGGACTGATCCGGTCCGTCGCGTTCGGAGCCACGCCCTCCGGCCGCGCGGTTCTCGACGCGGTTCATCATCTCCGGGCGGCCGACGGGAAACGGCCTCCTCGATCGGCGCCGCTCGGCTTCGTGCCGATGGGCTGGAAGCGTCAGGTCGTCGCCTCGGACGGCACCATCGACCCGCTCGGCTACCGACTCTGCCTGCTCGAGGCCATGCGCTCGGCCCTTCGTCGCCGCGACCTGTTCGCCGCGCCCAGTATCCGCTACGCCGACCCGCGTCTCGGGCTGCTCACCGGGCCGGCATGGGAGGCGGCTCGCCCGGCGATCTGCCGGACCCTCGGCCTGTCGACGGACGCGGCCGCCGAGATCGGCCGTCTGAGCGGGCGGCTGAACACCGCCTATCGCGAGACAGCCGCAAATCTGCCCAAGAACACCAGCGTGCAGCTGGACGGCGGGGAGCTGGCTCTCTCCACCCTCGACAAGCTGGACGAGCCGCCGAGCCTGGTGGCCCTCAGAGCAGCGGTCCAAGCCCGGATGCCGCGAGTCGACTTGCCCGAGATCCTGCTCGAATTGCACGCCCGCACCAACTTCGCGTCCGGCTTCACACACGCGAGCGAGGGCGGCGCTCGCGCCGGCGACGTCGCGACCAGCATCTGCGCCGTCTTGCTGGCCGAAGCCTGCAACACCGGGTTCGAGCCTTTGATCCGGCTCGACACGCCGGCGCTGCGCCGCTCCCGGCTGAGTTGGGTACGGCAGAACTACGTCCGGGCCGAGACGATCACCCGTGCCAACGCGGTCCTGGTCGCGGCCCAGAACCGCATCCCTCTTGCCCACGCCTGGGGCGGCGGCGATGTCGCCTCCGCAGACGGGCTGCGCTTCGTCGTCCCGGTCCGCACGATCCATTCGGGTCCGAACCCCCGCTACTACGGCCAGGAGCGAGGGGTGACCTTCTACAATCTGGTCTCCGACCAGTTCACCGGGCTGAACGGCATCGCTGTCCCGGGCACGCTGCGGGACAGCCTGGTGCTGCTGTCCGTCGTGCTCGAGCAGCAGACCGAGCTGCAGCCGACTGAGATCATGACCGACACGGGCGCCTATACCGACACGATCTTCGGCATCTTCCACCTGCTCGGCTACCAGTCCAGCCCGCGCCTGGCCGACATCGGCGGCGCGCGGTTCTGGTTCAACGTGTTGAGCATGTCGGCGACGGCCAGACCGGTCGCTCCGGTCGGGTGGCGTAGCTGCTGGGCACGTTCCTCGAGGTTGAGTTCTTCCATGATGGACAAGTCGATTGCTCCGCGGCGTCTGGTAGTCACTGGGCCACCCTGATCCGGGCGCCCCCGTCGAGCGCGATCTCGATGACGCCAGGCCGCTTGCTGTCCCGCGTCGGCCGAGCCGCCGCATTCGGCTCCGGCTTGGCAGGCTCCGCCACTCGCACCGGGACGAGCTTGACCGCAGGCGAGGCCAGCGCCAGTCCCCGCGCCCCACGCCGCCACCGATAGATCAGGCTGGTGCAGATGCCGTGGCGCCGAGCCAGCTCCTGGACGCGCGCTCCCGGCGCCATCGCCTCCGACACCACGCGTGCCCGGAAGGACGCGTCGTGCGAACGGCGACGCTCCTCCACAATCTCGATGCGAGGCAACGGCGTCGCATCTGTGGCAGCCAATTTGGCTGCCACATCAACAGCACCGACCAAGCCCGCAGGATTATCCCGAGTGTCACAGGAACAGGTTGCGGCCGCCTCGAGCGGGGCGACCACGAAGCCGGCCCTTTTGTCGCGAGGCTCGTTCCAGACGCCAGCAGCCCGATCGAGCAGCTGCGGTGCCAATGCCGGATTGAGAAGTCGTTGCAGCCGAGGGGATCGTGTGACCATCGGCCGCTGGCTCGACGCTGATGGTGTCGCGGAGCATCTCGGTATCAGGGACGACCAACTGAGGATGGCGGTTGGAACAAGAGCTTGCCGATGTCGTGCACGATGCTGCCGCTCATCAGCAGGGTGACCTCGTCCTCGCGCAGCTCGTGGCGCACGACGAACTCTCGATTGTCACGCAAGCGCCATAGAACCGGTGGCCTCTTGGATGCATTGAACCTGCCTAGGGGGCCCACATGCTCGTTCATTTTGACCCGTCGTCCAGCATCATCGTGGCGATGCTGGTGATGTGTTTTGGCCTCGTCCTTGCGTTTGAGGCTACCAACGGGTTCCATGACACTTCAAACGCCGTCGCGACGGTTATCTACACCAACGCATTGAAGCCAGTGCCCGCTGTGATTTGGTCGGGCATCATGAACTTCGTCGGCGTTCTTGTCGGTGGCATCGCGGTAGCCTACGCGCTGGTGGAGATTTTGCCGCCCGATGTGCTGACTCCGCCGAATGGTGCGCCGGCCGTGCCGATGCTGGTGTCACTATTCGCCGCCGCCTTGTTTTGGAACATTCTCACTTGGTTCTTTGGCATCCCGAACAGCTCTTCACATTGCATTATTGGAGCCTTGATCGGCGTTGCCGCCAGCGACACGTTGATGCAGTCGCGAGCCATCGGGCAGGGCGTCGACTGGCAGCAGGTCCTGAAGGTACTGGAAGCGCTCGCCGTGTCACCGGTCCTTGGCCTCGTCGGTGCCGGCGGCCTCTACGCGCTGCTACGCTTGGTCGTGCGGCGCGGCCATCTCTTCGAGCCTCCCAAGAACGACGAGCCGCCGACCTGGTGGCTACGTGGACTGCTGATCTTGACCTGCACCGGGGTCAGCTTCTCCCACGGCACCAACGACGGTCAGAAGAGCATTGGCCTGATCATGCTGACCATCATCGGCTTGTTGCCGGCTACCTTCGCGCTCAATCCGCGCGCGGGCACGGCGCTTTCCGAGATCGGCCGCAATGCCGCCGCCGCGATCCCGTTGATCCAGGAATACGGCAACGACCGCAAGGACCGCGGCGTAGAGGCCGCGCGGGAGCTTGTGCGGAATGGCAAGGCGGTCGCGGAACTCGCGCACACCGCTCCGCCGCCGGGCGGCTCCCGCGCGATGAAATCGCAGCTCCGAGGCGAAGTCTACGAGGTGCTGAGCCAATTGAAGCACGTCAGCGAGGCCGCGGGGGCTTTGAAGGCGGACAAGGCGGAAGCTGACGCGCTCCGAAAGGAGATGGGACCGCCCGTGCACTACGCGCCGATTTGGGTCCGGGTGCTGAGCGCGCTCTGCCTCGGGGTCGGCACGATGGTCGGCTATAAGCGCGTGGTGCAAACCCTCGGCGAGCGCCTTGGGAAGCAGCACATGACGCCGGGACAGGGAGCCAGCGCCGAACTGATCGGCGCGGTGCTGATCGGAACCGCCGGGTCCACCGGCCTGCCCGTGAGCACCACCCACATCATCACATCGGGCATTGCCGGCACCATGATCGCGGGGGGCCAGGGCGTGCAGACCGGAATGCTGGTTCGGATCGCGCTCGCGTGGGTTTTCACTCTTCCGGTCACGATGCTACTCGCGGGCCTTCTATTCTACCTCCTCGACAATCCGGCTTTGTAGGCCCACTAAGCGGCGGGCGGTCTTCGACGAGACACCTACCGCACCCGGAAGGTCCGTACGCTACGCGGCCGACTTTTCTCGGACCGACACCGGCGCGGATCGATGCCGAAAGTTGCAACACGTTTCTCACGTGCGGGTCATCCTTCCATCAGCTACGCGGGTGGGCGACGGCCTCGATCATGAACACGCGATCGTCGCCTCCGCGCCGGGCCTGGCTTGTCGCATGCCTGAGGACACGGGATGAGACGCCTGACGCTACGCGTGAGCCGAAACCGGCCGCTCGCCGTTTCACGCTACCGCCCCTTCGATGCACCAGCGCCGCGGCAAGCCCGAGGAGGACGGGGACGTCTGCCGCGCCGGGCGCAGCATTCCGCAGAAGCTAACATCGGCTGCGCGGCAGGCATGGCGTCCGAGGCGTAAGTGTTGAGAAACGGCGTAGATCCGGACGCTCGGGCCTGTGCGAGCTTGGGTGCGAGATCGCCGCACTGACCAACGCCGCGGCGCCCATCGCTGGTCCGACTGAAGCATTGCCGCCACGTCATAATATCATCACTGTTTCGTCAGCCGTCCGTCAGTTAGCCCGAAGCAGGTTCCGACTGGAGACAGGGATGACGACGGTCCTGACACGACGCGCACGCGTTATCGTCGCATCCACCACGATGGCTCTCGCTGCCAAGTCCGCGGTCGCGCAAGTGGTCCCGGCGTCGGCTCCGGAAAACATCGGCGCTGTGCAAAGCACCGCTTCGGGGCCGTCCGGTTCAACGGTCACCGCCCCGACGACGGCGACACAATTCGCGCCCGCATCCACGCCGCTGACTGCGATCCAGCCGACCAGCGTCATTGGCGCGGACACGCTCGAGAAGATCGCGCCGCAGACCGACGACTACAACGACGTCGTGACGCTCACACCGAGCGCGACCGACATCAGTCCGGCCGGACCCGGCCTGCAGCAGGATTTCGGTCAGAGCATCCGCGGTCTGCAATACACCGAGTTCAGCGTGCTCTGGGACGGGATCCCGATCCCTGGCTTTCCCTTCAACTTCGCCCCGCAACCCGGGGCCTACTTTCTCGCACGCGATTTCTCGTCGGTCACGGTTAACCGCGGGCCGGGCCAGGCGTCGGCGATCGGCGACGCGACCTTTGGCGGATCGGTTGATCTGGCGTCGGAGAACCCCTTGGCGACGCCCGAGCTCGAGCCCTACGGCACGTTCGGCTCGTTCGGAACCAAGTTCTTCGGCATTCAAGCGAACACCGGCGCGATCAGCGAGACCGGCGGGACGCGCGGCGTGCTCGATCTCACGCGCGAGGAAGCGACCGGCGCCGACACCGGAATCGCAACCGAGCGCCGCAACCTGTTCGCCAAGATCGAGCAGCCGATCGGCGAGAGCACCGTCGTGACGTTCGCGATCAACGCGGACAACGACTTCACCAAGACGCCATACGGCGCAACGCTCCAAAATATCGATACTTACGGCCGCAACTACAACCTGAACGACGATCCGACATCGCAGAGCTATAGCGGCTACGCACGCGACGTCTACACCACCGACTTCGCGTATCTCGGCGTCCAGTCGGCGCTCGGAAACGGCTGGACGGTCGACAACAAGTCCTATCAGACCGAGTACATCCAGCGCGACCAGCACGGCGCCGATGTCGGCGGGACGGCACCCAATCTCTCTGGCACGATCTACATCGACAACGCGCCGATCGACGTCGCGAACGACGTGCCCGGAGTCTTCAACCATCTCGACTATGAGGACTGGGGCGACGTGCTGCGGCTGAGCAAGTCGTTCTCGTTCGGCGACCTGCGCTTCGGCATCTGGGGCGATCGGGAAGGCTTCAACATCTACAGCTACAATTCCGACCTCACGCGCGACGGCGTTCCCTACACGACGGCCGCGGGCCTCGATCCGTACACCACGCAGTATTTCTCCGACCTGGTCACGATCCAGCCCTACGTAGAATTCGCCTACCGGCCGATCAAATCGCTGACGCTCACGGCCGGCGTCAAATACAGCTCGGTGACCCGGAACATCAACGGCCCGGTGTTCAACGGCGGCCCGGCCGACGTCGGCGCGACCTACAACCAGGCGCTGCCGTCGTTCGACGCGAACTATCGCGTGACGAAGGCGATCGCGGTCTATGCGCAGGCCGCGGAAGGCTATCTCGCGCCCGAGCTCGGCGTACTCGGCAACCAGGCGGCGACATCCGTCCAGCCATCGACCACGTGGAGCTACCAGGTCGGTAGCGTGCTGCACCGGCGCTGGCTCAGTCTCGATGCCGACCTTTACTACATCGACTTCGACAACTACATCAACAACACCGAGATCGCCAACGTCACGACCTACTTCAACCAGGGCGGCGCGGTGTTCAAGGGCGTCGAGGTCGAGGGCACGGTCACGCTCGGCCGCGGCTTCGCGGTCTACGCCAACGGAACGCTGAACGACAGCAACTACGACTCGAACGGCAACAACTTCGCGCAAACGCCGCGTCGTACTGCCGCGGTCGCGCTGCTTTACGACAAGGGCTCCGTGTTCCGGCACGGCGACGAGCTCTACGGCAACATCCTGACCAAGGTCGTCGGTCCCCAATATGGGGTCGACACCGCAAGTGTCGGCGCGTTCGACCAGTTCCCGATCAAGACCTGGGACGAGGTCGATCTCAGCGCCGGCTACGTGCTGCCCGTCTTTCACCGCCGCCTCCGCGCGGCGGTCAACGTCACCAACCTGTTCGACCATCAGAGCATCACCGGCTACGACGGGCAAACTGCCGAGCTCCAGCCGCTCTACTGGGTGCAGGCCGGGCGCGGCATCTTCTTCTCGTTCGCGGCCTATCTCTGACGCGTCAGAGAAGCGCGGCGAGGGGGCCGAGCCAGGGTTCGAAGCGACGCCACGCCTCCGGCGGCGGCGCCGCGATAGGGCGCCTTACCTGCCACTTGCTCGGCGTCCGCACCATGCGCGGGTTCCGCTCCGGCCGAAGGCAGCGCTCGTCCCAGGAAAGCCCGCAGGCGGCGACAAGAGCGCGAATCGCGCGCTCCGGCTCGGACACCAGCTCCTCGTATCGCACCTCGTGAATGCTCGCCGGCGGCAGCATAGCGCGCCAGTGAAGCAAAAGGCGCTCGACCGCGCGCACGGTCCGGACCAGCGCGTCGCCGCCGGTCGGAAACGCGAGATGCCGATTGAACGACGTCCGGTGGATCGAGAGCGCAACGTCGATCGGCCGGCGCCGGCAGAGGACGATCACGGCGCGCGGCAGCGCGAGATGGACGAGGCCCGCATGGAACACGTTGAGCGGCATCTTGTCGGTCACGGAGGCGGCGTCCCGACTGGTCGCGCCCGGCTCGGGCCGACCGATCGCGCGGAGGACGTCGAGGTAGTCGGAGGCCGCGCGCGCCCGGAATGCCTCGTCGCCGACGGGGTCGGTCAGATCGGCGGCACGCTCGGTCCAGAACGGGAGCTCGCCGCCACCCACGACCGCCGGGTGGCACGACAGGACCTGCTCGACCAGCGTCGTCCCCGATCGCGGGAGGCCGACGATCAGGATCGGCGCCGGATCACCGTCGCCACCGGCCGAAGTCCTGGTCGCGGCGGCGGCGGCCAGGGCGCCGGCGTCGAAGCGGCCGATCAGACGCTCGACCCGCTCCTCGATCAGCTGCGCGACGGGCTCGCCACTTCGGCCGCGGATCCGGTCCGCCTCGTCGAAATGCGCCATGGCGCGGGCCGGGTCGTCGAGATCGTCGGCGGCCTTGCCGAGTGCCAGATGCAGCCGCGCGCGCGCTTCCGCGTGCAGGTCGGTCCGCGCCGCCGCCGTCGCCATGCGCCCGACGAGATCGCCGTCGTCCGGCCGGATTTGGCGGCAGCGGACGAGATCGTAGAAACTGCCCGCGTAGTGCGGCGAGGTGGCGGTGACGCGCGCGTAGCAATCCCACGCCTCGTCGAGACGCCCGGTGTCGGCGAGGAGCTCGCCAAGCGTGTCGGTCGCCTCCAGGTGCGCGGGATGGACGTCGAGCAGCGCTCGGAGCCCGCGCTCCGCCGGCTCGAGGCGCCCGTGCGCGAGGTCGAGGCGGACCGCTGCGAGAAGCGACAGCGCCGTCCCGGGCCGGGTCGCGGCGGCGCGACCGAAGCTCGCGAGCGCGGCCGTCCGACGGCCGAGCAGCTCGAGGAGGGCGCCCTCGCGGAAAGGCGCGTCCGCTCGCGACGGGGCGCATGCCGCTGCGTGACGGTAGGCGCCGAGCGCGCCGTCGACGTCATCGAGCGCCTGCAGCGCGACGCCGAGCCGGACGGCGGCGAGCGCGAAGTTGTCGTCCGCCGCGAGGGCCTGGCGGAAGGATCGCGCGGCCTCGCTGAAATGACCGGACGCGAGGTGCAGATAGCCGAGGTCGTGGTGGATCGCGGCATCGTCGGGGGCGGCCTCGGCCGCCGCGCGCAGATGCCCGATCGCCTCCTCGCGTCGTTCGGCGGCGAGCGCCGCGCCAGCCTTGGCGAGCAGCTCGCTTGCCGGCCCCGCATGGCCCGACCCTCGTGCCGTCATGACAGTGACCTCATTTCTTCATACGCCGACTGAACGCGCGTCAGGGTGTCGTCAGGTCGCGGGGGTATCTGCTCCGCATTCCGGCCGACACGCGGGCCGGCCGACCAGGCGAGGCGCGCGCGATGTCCCACGATGCGGGGCGCCGTCGATCATGGGCGGCCAATCCGAGGAGATCATCTTGAAAAGAACCCTGAACCCGTCGCTCGCGAGCGCGCTGGCCCTTGTTCTCGCCGCTCCCGGCTTCGCCACGGCCGCCGACAACCAGACCCGCACCGTCGGCCCGCAGCTGAACGGATCGATCGTCGCGTCCGACAACCAGCTCCTGACGCCGGCCGGCACCACTGTGATGCTCGGCTCGCCGGTGCGCGCCAAGGCGGTCGCCATCAACCCGAACACGGCGACCCATAGCGCCGCCGTGCTGCTGGAAAACGCGGCGGAGGCGGTGATCGTGTTCGACACCCGTACCGGCACCGTGCTGCAGCGCTACGTGCCGGTCACCGTCAGCAACGGCACCTACACGAGCAGCCCCGACGGCTCGTTCACCGGCATCGCCTATACGCCGGACGGCTCGAAGCTGCTGTTCAGCCAGGACCAGAGCGACATCCAGGTCGCGACCGTCAATCCGCAGAACGGCGAGCTCACGCCGTCGGCGGTGATCCCGGTTCCGGCGCCGAACAATCCGAACCTCTACACGCCCGGCACCGCCAATCCCGGCGGCCTCGCCATGCTCGACGACACCGAAGGCCTCGTCGCGCTGAACGCGAGCAACGCGGTCGGCATCGTCAATCTCGGCACCGGCACGATCACCTCGCAGATCCCCGTCGGCAACGCGCCGACGCACATCGCCGTCTCCGGCAATCAGGTCTACGTCACGAACGAGGGCGGTCGCCCCGCCACCTCGTCCGATTTCACGACGCTCTCCGACGGCACGCCGATGGTCGCGAACAAGACCACGGGCGCGGCCACGACCGGCACCGTCACGGTCGGCAACATCACTACGGGCGCGGTGACCGGAACGATCGACGTCGGCCTGCGTCCGGCGGGTCTCACCGCCGCGAACGGCAGCGTCTACGTCGCCAACGCCTACAGCGACACGCTGTCGGTCATCAGCACGGCGACGAACACCGTGACGCGGACCATCCCGGTCGGCGTGCCGCTGATCAAGAACGCGTTCGGCGCGGGTCCGAACGATGTCGCCGTGGTCGGCACCAGGGCCTACGTGACGCTCGGGCAGTCGAACGCGATCGCGGTGGTCGATCTCACGCTGCCGGACGCGCAGGCGGTGATCGGCTACATCCCGACCCTCTACTTTCCCACCTCGATCGCCTACGACACGGCGTCGAAGCAGCTCGTCGTGTCGGACGACAAGGGCACCGGCGCCCAGGGCTCGATCGGCTCCGCGGAGGGTGTCGAAGGCTTCAACACCCATCAGGACACCGGCACGATCAGCCTAATCAAGATCCCGAGCTCGTCGCAGCTGACCGCCGACACTCTTCAGGTGATCAGCAACAACGACTGGACATCGAAATTCGCCGCCCTGAACGATCCCGACCCGAACGCGACGCCGGTCGCTATCCCGAAGCGGATCGGTGAGCCATCGCTCATCAAGCATGTCTGGTACATCATCAAGGAAAACCGGACCTACGACCAGATGCTCGGCGATGTCACGCAGGGCAACGGCGACGACTCGATCGCGGTGTTCGCCGGCAATGTCCCGAACCAGCACGCGCTGATCGCGCGCTTCCCGCTGCTCGACAATTTCTACGCGCCGAGCCGCCAGTCGGCGGACGGTCATCCGTGGACGATCGAGGCGGGCTCGTTCTACTCGAACGACATCCAGTCGCCGGACTGGATCCGCTCCTATCCGGGCGGCAATGACAACGACGCACTGACCTTCACGCAGAAGGGCTATATCTGGACCGACGCGGTCAGGAAGGGTCTCGACGTCAAGATCTACGGCGAATGGAGCGACGGGTCCGTCGTCGCGAACAACCCGGCAACCGGCCAGCCCTACACCTGGGCGGACTTCTACAACACATCGCTCTACAACGAGACGAACGGCGCCCAAGGCAAGAACGTGGTGCCCCCCGACAGCGACAGCGAGAAGTCGCAGATCCCGGCCGTCAACGCGCTGCTCGATCCGCATTACCCGTCGTTCAACCTCGGCATTCCCGACCAGTATCGGATGGACTATTACATCCCGATCCTCGAGGCGCAGGACGCGGCCGGTCAGGTGCCGAACCTCACTGTCATCTGGCTGCCGGACGACCACACCAACGGCACCACGGACGGCGATCCGCTGCCCAACAACTACGAGGCCGACAACGATCTGGCGCTCGGCCGCGTGGTCGAGGCGATCAGCCACACTTCGGTCTGGGGCTCGTCCGCGATCTTCGTGACCGAGGACGACGCGCAGGACGGCGTCGACCACGTGGATGGCCATCGTGAGCCGGTCTACGTGATCAGCCCCTACACCGTACCGCCGCAGTCGACCGGCGTCGGCCAAGTGATCGACACGACCTATACGGTCGTGAACATGGAGCGAACGATCGAGAACATCCTCGGCCTCAAGCCGATGACGCAGTTCGACCGGATCGCGACGCCGATGTTCAACGCCTTCCAGAACACGGCGGACCTCACGCCCTTCACCCACGTGCCAGCGAATACGCCGCTCAACATCGGTCCGGGCGGGACGCCGATCGCGGGGACAGGCCCCGCGAACTATGCGATGCGGACGCCGAAGCTGCCGCCGTTCGAGAGGGCCTGGGTTCTCGCGTCCGACCGCGTCATGCGGCCGAACATGACCAAGGCCGACATCGTGGACGAAAACTTCCTCAACCACGTGATCTGGTACTCGGCGACAGGCTGGCACCGCCCCTATCCGGGCGACAGGTCGATGCTCTGGCCGGCCTCGTTCCGCAACGTCGTCAAAGCCAAGGACTCCGACGACGACTGATACGTCTTCGTCCGGATTCCCTCTTCCGGCGGGAGGGGGGCTTTTTAGGATCCAGACGCCCAGCGTTCGGTCGGGCGCGAGGCAAGGCCCCGCATCTATCCATCGCCCAGCCGGAACGTCACCCAGACCGCGAGCGAGAGCGTCCGTCCGGCGGCCTTACCCGGCGGCGGATAGGACGCGTCGCGCACAGTGGCGAGTGCCGCGTCGTCGAGCCGCGCGATCCCGCTCGAAGCCAGAAGCCGTAGGTTCGAAACCGCACGATCCCGATAGTCGAAACCGACGAGCGATCGTCCTTCCTCGCCCATCATGCGAGACGCGGCCGGATAGCGGAGCGCCTCCTGCACGGCCTCGCGGATCTCGCCCTCGAGCGTCCGAACCGCGGCCGGGCTCGCCGCTGCCGGGGGCGGGGCGGGTGGCGCCGCCGGCTGCTGAAACGCGGTATGCGGCGCGGGCGCTGCCGCGGCGGCCACGCGGCCCCCTTCTGCATGCGGCACCTCCGGCCGGCGAGGGACCGGCACCGCGACCATGCGGATGGCCGGTTCCGGCAATCTGACTGCGGGAAGGCGGACCAGGGTCCTCGCTTTCGGCAGCGGCGGCACGGGCGGCGCCGGCGCATGCGGCACCGCGGTCACGATGTGCAGCACCGGAGGCGGCCGGCGCGTGTCGGGGCGCTGCGGCGCCCTGTCCAACGAGAGCGCTGCCAGCAGGGCGAGGGATGCGGTCGCGAGCCCCGCGAGGATTGCCGCCGTCGCGTTCGGACCGGGACGTTCCTCGACCCAGCTGCGCGTCGTCATGCGGCGGTCGCCTCGTCGATCTGCGAGGCGTCGGTCGTCGCGTCGAGGCGGGGTCGCCGCTCCGCGACCGCGGTGCGGGCCGGCACCTCGAGGATCACGCGGCAGCCCGGCCCGTCGCCGAAGGCGACGCGCGCGCCATGGGCGCGGGCAACGGCACGGACGATCGCGAGGCCGAGCCCGCTGCCCGACGATGAGGCGCGTCCCTTGCGGAACCGCTCGAACATCGCGTCTTGGCTGTCAGGCGGTACGCCGTCGCCGTCGTCGGCGACCACGATCCGGACGATCGGCGTGCCGGCGCGTCCCGACGATCGCTGGCCGCTGAGACGGATCGGTCCCCGCCCGTGCACGAGCGCGTTCTCCAGCAGGTTGCGGAGCAGGTCCTGCAGGTCGCCGCCATCGCCGCCGACGGTGAGATCCTCGTCGAGATCGACGTCGAGCCGCCGCCCCGCCACCTCGACGAGCGGCAGCAGCGTGGCCGCGGCCGCGCGCGCCACCCGCGCGAGATTCACGATTGCGTCCGCACGCGCCGCCTGATCCGAACGCGTCGCCTCTTTCCGTGCGAGCTCGAGCAGCTGCGAGACAAGGCGCTCGATCTGGCCGAGATCCTGCCCGATCTCGTTCCATTCGAGCCGGCCGTCGATCCGCGCCCGTTGCAGCCGGAGCTTCAACGCGGCGAGCGGGGTGCGGAGCTCGTGCGCAGCGTCGGCGGTAAAGCGGCGCTCGTTCTCGTAGGCGACGCCCATGCGCTCGAGCGCGCCGTTCACCGCGTCGACAAGCGGCCCGACCTCACTCGGCAGTCCGGTGGCCGCGATCCGTGCGTGCGGGTTCTGCGGCCCGACCCGCGCCGCCTCGGCGGACGCCTTGGTCAGCGACCGCAGGTTCCAAACCGTCACCAGCGACACGAGCACCACGACGAGGACGCTGAACGGCAGCAGGATCGCGAGGTCCTGCCAGGGCTCGGGAAGCTCGTCGCCGAGCAGCAGCGCGCTGATCAGCCGGAGCGGACCATGCCTCTCTTCCGCGGCCGCGTGGAGCAGTGTGACCGCGACGAGGCTCAGGACCGCGACCGCCGACATGGAGGCGACGAGCCGGAAGCGGAGGCTGCGGACGAGCGGACGCGAACCGTTCATGAGGCGCGCAGCCGATAGCCGATGCCGCGCACCGCCTCGACGGTGACGGTGGAAGCGGCGGCGGCTAGGCGGCGGCGGACGCGCGAGACGATCGCCTCAAGCGCGTTCGCGCTCACCCGCTCGTTGTAGCCGTAGATCCGCTCCTCGAGCTCGTCGCGGACCACCGTCCGCCCGTTCGCCCGGAGCAGCTCCTCGACTAGACCGGTTTCTCGGCGCGTCAGCTCGATCTCGTGTCCGCCGACGCTCGCCGTGCGAGAGACCGTGTCGAAGCTGAGATCGGCGAACAGCTCGACCGGATCGCGACGCTGACCCGGACGGCGCAGGATGGTCCGGAGCCGCGCGTTGAACTCGCCGAGATCGAACGGCTTCAGGATGTAGTCGTCGGCGCCGGCGTCGAGCCCGCTGACCCGGTCGTGCAACGCGTCGCGCGCGGTGAGCACGATGATCGGGAACGTGGCCGAGAGCTCGCGGCGCAGCCGTCGGAGCACGTCCATGCCGTCGATGTCGGGTAGTCCGAGGTCGAGGACTCCCGCGTCGTAGGTGGAGACGCTCGCCGCCTCGATCGCGTCGAGGCCGGAGCCGAATGCGTCCGTCGCGTAACCGAGACCACGGAGATGGGCGGCCAGGGTCTCACGAAGACCCGGATGATCCTCGACGAGCAGCAGCCGCATCAATCCTCCGACAGTTCCGTGACGATCGCGTCTGCGTGAGCCCGCCGTCAGCGGACGGGACCATCCTCCGGGTCATGACGCTGGTGGGAGAAGGTTTGATGACGCTTCGGCAGCAGCGAGCTCTCCTCGCGGGAACGATCCTGGCGGCATTCGACAGCGCTAGGCTATCACCATTGGTTCACCGACCTGGACTTCGATCAGGTGCAGGAGGCCGAGGACCTGTCGGCCGTTAGACCGGGCACGTTGCTCACTGCGGCGGATGGCTTGTGAACATCTTCACGCGCTCTTCACATCGACCTCGCCTAGATCTCCGTAAATGCGCCTGATGAACCCCCGCGATCGTGGAGAGCGGCTCGTGAAAAGATTGCTTCTTGGCGATACCAAAGAGCGCGAGAGCGAGGGTGAGGTGGTCGACGGCAACGATGCGGCCGCTCACGCGAGAGCACAGGCCATTGCCTTGGCCACAGGCGAAGGTGTCAACCCGTTTTCCTTGATCCCCAACCATCTCGACGAGGAACCGTGCGACGGCGTGCTGCCGCTTGCCGGCGAGGCGCATTTCGCCTGGCGAGACCGGCTCCGGACTGTCGATCGTCGCCGCTGAGAGGCGACGGCAAACGTTGCCGGACCAAGTTTAACGCGCATGCAGCCGGCGATCCGAGCGCTTGTGCCTGGAGTAACCGCTCCAGGTTTGGTCCGGCTCGCGATCTCATTCTCCCAAACGTCACGAACCTCCCAGGATGCCTCCGAACAGATGCTGACCGTCAACACCTAGCAGGCTGCGGAAATTCTACCCTGGGGATTCTGAGCGGGGTTGGTCTTGG
>CAXUBX010000043.1:0-28906 GCA_964249405.1 uncultured Acetobacteraceae bacterium
TGGACAACAGCACGCGGGAGATCGTGAACACGGCGAAGCGGACGGGTGCGCGGGTGCGCGGGCCGATCCCGCTGCCGACGCATATCGAGCGCTTCACGGTGAACCGCTCGCCGCATGTCGACAAGAAGAGCCGGGAGCAGTTCGAGATGCGCACCCACCGGCGGCTGCTCGACATCGTCGAGCCGACGCCGCAGACCGTGGACGCGCTGATGAAGCTCGATCTCGCGTCGGGCGTCGACGTCGAGATCAAGATCTGAGCGGGAAGGACTTCGGGTAGAGACGATGCGTACCGGTCTGATCGCGAAGAAGCTGGGCATGACCCGGATGTTCAGGGACGACGGCACCCACGTGCCGGTCACCGTGCTGCAGCTCGACGAGCTGCAGGTGGTGGACGTCCGGACGGTGGAGCGCGACGGCTACACCGCCGTGCAGCTCGGCGCGGGCCGCGCCAAGGTGAAGAACGTGACGAAGCCGAACCGCGGGCATTTCGCGCGCGCCAAGGTGGAGCCGAAGAAGACGCTGGTCGAGTTTCGCGTGTCCGGGGACGCGCTCCTCGAACCGGGCGCGGCGCTGTCGGCGACGCATTTCGTGCCGGGGCAGAAGATCGACGTCACCGCGACCAGCAAGGGCAAGGGGTTCGCCGGCGCGATGAAGCGCTGGAACTTCAGCGGCCTCGAGGCCTCGCACGGCGTGTCGGTCAGCCACCGGTCGCACGGCTCGACCGGAAACCGCCAGGATCCCGGCAAGACCTTCAAGAACAAGAAGATGGCCGGTCATCTCGGACATGAGCGGGTCACCACGCTCAACCTCGAGGTGGCGGCGATCGACGAGGCGCGGAACCTCGTCCTGGTCCGGGGCGCGGTGCCCGGCGGCCGGGGCGGGATCGTGCTGGTGCGCGACGCGGTCAAGCGCAAGGCGCCGGAGGGGCTGCCGTTCCCGGCGGCGCTCCGCGATGCGGCACCGAACGAGAACGCGGGGGCCTGAACATGCAGGTCGAGATCAGGACGCTGGCCGGCGACACCGCCGGCTCGATGGAGCTCCCGGAGGCGATCTTCGGGGTCGCGCCGCGTGCCGACATCATGGCGCGTGTCGTGCACTGGCAGCTGCAGAAGCGCCGCGCCGGCACCCACAAGGTGAAGGGCATGGGCGAGGTGTCGGGGACGACCAAGAAGCCGTATCGGCAGAAGGGGACGGGCAACGCCCGGCAGGGTTCGCTCCGGGCGCCGCAGTTCCGCACCGGCGGCGCCGTGCACGGCCCGGTGGTCCGGGACCACGGCTACGATCTTCCGAAGAAGGTCCGCCGGCTCGGGCTGATCTCGGCGCTGTCGCAGAAGGCGGCCGAGGGCAAGCTGGTGGTGATCGAGGCCGCGGTCGCGTCCGGGCGGACGCGCGAGGTCGCGCGGACGATGACGGCGCTCGGATGGGTCTCGGCGCTGATCGTGGACGGCGTGGTCGACGAGCAGTTCGGCCGTGCGGTGCGCAACATCCACAAGGTGGACGTGCTGCCGACGGTCGGCGCCAACGTCTACGACATCCTCAACCACGACGTGCTCGCGATCACGCGGGCCGGCATCGAGGGTCTCAAGGAGCGACTGGCATGACGAACGTGCTCGCGCTTCGCCGGGCGGCGACGCGGATGTCCCGCGAGGCGATGTTCGACGCGATCCGCGCGCCGGTGATCACCGAGAAGGCGACGACCCTGTCGGAGCACGGGCAGGTGGTGTTCAAGGTCGCCCTCGAGGCGACGAAGTTCGAGATCAAGCAGGCGGTCGAGACGCTGTTCGGGGTCTCCGTGGTCGGCGTGAACACGGTCGTCCAGAAAGGCAAGACCAAGCGCTTCAAGGGCCGTCCGGGCCGGCGTTCGGACACCAAGAAGGCGTACGTGAAGCTGGCGCCGGGTCAGTCGATCGACCCGACCACGAAACTCGCCTGACCGGAGGGCGGCACGATGTCACTCAAGCATTTCAATCCGGTCACGGCGAGCCTTCGCGGCACCATCCTGATCGACCGCGCCGAGCTCTGGAAGGGCAAGCCCGTCAAGGGGCTGACCGAGGGCAAGTCGCATTCGGGCGGGCGCAACAACCACGGCCGGATCACCTCGCGCTTCCGTGGCGGCGGGCACAAGCAGTCCTACCGGATCGTCGACTTCAGGCGCCGCAAGTTCGACATGCCGGCGACCGTCGATCGGCTCGAATACGACCCGAACCGGACCGCCTTCATCGCCCTGATCCGCTACGAGGACGGCGAGCTCGCCTACATCCTGGCGCCGCAGCGGCTCCGCGCGGGCGACGTCGTGGTCGCCGGCCGGCGCGTCGACGTCAAGCCGGGCAACGCGATGCCGCTGGCCGCGATGCCGGTCGGCACGATCGTCCACAATGTCGAGCTGAAGGAAGGCGCGGGCGGGAAGATCGCGCGCGCCGCCGGCACCTACGCGCAGCTGGTCGGCAAGGACTCCGGGTACGCGCAGATCAAGCTGCAGTCCGGCGAGGTCCGGCTGGTGCGCGGCGAGTGCATGGCGACCGTGGGCGCGGTGTCGAACCCCGACAACATGAACCAGGAGATGGGCAAGGCCGGCCGGTCCCGCTGGCTCGGCCGTCGTCCGCACAATCGCGGCGTGGTGATGAACCCGGTCGACCATCCGCACGGCGGTGGCGAGGGCCGGACCTCGGGCGGACGTCATCCGGTGACGCCCTGGGGCATTCCGACCAAGGGATACAAGACGCGGGTCAACAAGCGGACGGATCGCCTGATCATCCGTCGCCGCAAGACCGGCAAGTAGGCGAGAGGTCGGTATGGCACGTTCCGTCTGGAAGGGCCCGTTCGTGGACGGGTATCTGCTGAAGAAGGCCGATGCGTCGCGCGCGTCGGGCCGCAACGAGATCATCAAGATCTGGTCGCGCCGCTCGACGATCCTGCCGCAGTTCGTGGGCCTCACGTTCGGCGTCTACAACGGGCACAAGTTCCTGCCCGTGCAGGTGAACGAGAACATGGTCGGCCACAAGTTCGGCGAGTTCTCGCCGACCCGCACCTTCACCGGCCACTCGGCCGACAAGAAGGCGAGGCGGGGCTGATCGAATGAGGCAGAGATGAGCAAGCCGAAGCATTCGCGTGGGCTGGGCGAGACCGAGGCGCAGGCGATCGTGAGCAACCTCCGGGTGAGCCCGCGGAAGCTGAACCTCGTGGCGGCGACCATCCGCAACATCCCGGCCGGCCAGGCGGTGGCGAGGCTGACGTTCAGCAAGCGCCGGATCGCGCATGCGGTCCGCAAGGCGCTGGAGAGCGCCATCGCGAACGCCGAGAACAACCACCAGCTCGACGTCGACCAGCTGGTGGTGACGCGGGCCGAGGTCGGGAAGTCGATGGTGATGCGCCGCTTCCAGGCGCGCGGCCGCGGCCGTTCGGCGCGGATCGAGAAATGGTTCAGCCACCTGAAGATCGTGGTGGCCGAGCGGGACGAGGCGCCGGATGCCGCCGCCGACAACGGGAAGGCCGCCTGAGATGGGTCACAAGGTCAATCCGATCGGGCTCCGGCTCGGGATCAACCGCACCTGGGACAGCCGCTGGTACGCGGGTGCCGACTACTCGAAGCTCCTGCTCGAGGATCTGCGGCTCAGGTCGCATCTCCGGCGCAAGCTGTCGGGGGCCGGGGTCTCGCGCGTGGTGATCGAGCGCCCCGCCAAGAAGCCGCGGGTGACGATCTACGCGGCGCGCCCCGGCGTCGTGATCGGCAAGAAGGGACAGGACATCGAGGTGCTGCGCCGCGACCTCGCCCGCATGGCGAAGGCCGAGGTCGCGCTCAACATCGTCGAGATCCGCAAGCCCGAGATCGACGCCCAGCTGGTGGCCGAGAACATCGCCCAGCAGCTGGAGCGCCGGGTCGCGTTCCGGCGTGCGATGAAGCGCTCGATGCAGTCGGCGATGCGGCTCGGCGCGCAGGGGATCCGGATCACCTGCAGCGGACGTCTCGGCGGGGCCGAGATCGCGCGGACCGAGTTCTACCGCGAGGGTCGCGTGCCGCTGCACACGCTCCGCGCCGACATGGATTTCGGCATCGCGACGGCGAAGACGACGTACGGCACGTGCGGCGTGAAGGTCTGGATCTTCAAGGGCGAGATCCTGGCGCACGACCCGCTCGCGCAGGACCGTCGTGCGGCCGAGCAGGCGCCGCAGCGCTGACCGGCCGATCTAGGAACCAAGCACCATGATGTCTCCGAAGCGGACCAAGTTCCGCAAGGCCCACAAGGGGCGCATCCACGGCCTGGCGAAGGGCGGCACCGCGCTCAATTTCGGCGCGTTCGGCCTCAAGGCGCTCGAGCCGGAGCGGGTCACCGCCCGGCAGATCGAGGCGTCGCGCCGTGCCATCACGCGCGCGATGAAGCGGGCCGGACGGGTCTGGATCCGGATCTTCCCGGACGTGCCGGTGTCGACCAAGCCGGCGGAGGTGCGCATGGGCTCCGGCAAGGGCTCGCCCGAGTTCTGGGTCGCGCGCGTCAAGCCGGGCCGGATCATGTTCGAGATCGACGGCGTGCCGCCCGACGTCGCGCGCGAGGCGCTGACGCTGGGGGCGGCGAAGCTGCCGATCCGCACCAAGTTCGTCACCCGGATCGGGGAGGGCTGAGGCCATGGCCGCGAAGAACGACGCCGCCGAGCTGCGCACCAAGACCCCGGACGAGCTCTCGACGCTGCTGATCGATCTCAAGCGCGAGCAGTTCAACCTGCGCTTCCAGCGCGCGACCGGTCAGGCGGAAGGAACCGCGCGGATCCGCGTCGTCCGCCGCGAGATCGCGCGCGTCAAGACGCTGC
This sequence comes from uncultured Acetobacteraceae bacterium, assembly GCA_964249405.1. GTDB lineage: Bacteria > Pseudomonadota > Alphaproteobacteria > Acetobacterales > Acetobacteraceae > CAXTPV01. The sequence continues at coordinate 4,804 of CAXUBX010000043.1, forward strand.
AGCACGCCCAATCCCGCAACATCAAGACGTCCTGAGGAGGGTACGATGCCGAAGCGCGTGCTCACGGGGCGGGTCACCAGCGACAAGATGGACAAGACCGTGACGGTCTCGGTCGAGCGTCGCGTCATGCATCCGCTCTACAAGAAGTTCATCCGGCGGTCGAAGAAGTATGCCGCGCACGACGAGGACAATGTCTGTCGGGTCGGCGACACCGTGCGGATCGAGGAATGCCGGCCGATCAGCAAGCGGAAGACCTGGACGGTGGTCACCCGGAACGGCGAAGCCTTCGCGGGCGCCGTCCCGGGCGAGGCTGCCGCCGCCGCGACGCCGGCGGCGTAGGGAGCACGTCGGACAATGATCCATCCCGAGACCAACCTCGAGGTCGCCGACAATTCGGGCGCCCGTCGGGTGCAGTGCATCAAGGTGCTGGGCGGCTCCAAGCGGAAGACCGCCTCGGTCGGCGACGTGATCGTGGTCTCCGTGAAGGAGGCGATCCCGCGCGGCAAGGTGAAGAAGGGCGACGTGCACCAGGCGGTGATCGTGCGGACCGCGGCGGCGGTGCGGCGTCCCGACGGCAGCGCGATCCGGTTCGACCGCAACGCGGCGGTGCTGATCAACAAGCAGGCCGAGCCGATCGGGACCCGCATCTTCGGGCCGGTGGTGCGCGAGCTCCGGGCGAAGCGGTTCATGAAGATCATCTCGCTCGCGCCGGAGGTGCTGTGATGGCCGCGCGGATCGTGAAAGGCGACCAGGTGGTCGTGATCACCGGGGCGCAGAAGGGGACGCGGGGCGAGGTGCTCCAGGTGTTCCCGGCCGAGAACCGCGCGATCGTGCGGGGCGTGCGCATCGTCAAGCGCCACACCAAGCAGCAGCGGATGGGCGAGCAGGGCGGGATCGTGCAGAAGGAAAGTCCGATCCACCTGTCCAACCTCAAGCTCGTCGATCCGAAGAGCGGCAATCCGACGAAGGTCGGGTTCCGCAAGCTCGACGACGGCACCAAGGCTCGGGTCGCGAAAGCGACCGGCGAGCTGATCGGGAGCTGACGATGTCCGACGTGACCGAGCGGGCCCCGCGCCCGCGTCTCTCGCAGCGCTACGTGGACGAGATCCGCCCGGCGCTGACGAAGGAGTTCAGCTACGCCAACATCATGCAGGTGCCCCGGCTCGAGAAGATCGTCATCAACATGGGCGTCGGCGAGGCGGCGGGCGACCAGAAGAAGCTCGACGCGGCGGTGGCGGACCTGACGCTGATCGCCGGCCAGCGGCCGGTCAAGACGGTCGCGAAGAAGGCGATCGCCGGCTTCAAGATCCGTGAAGGATTGCCGATCGGCTGCAAGGTGACGCTCCGTCGGTCGCGGATGTTCGAGTTTCTCGATCGTCTGGTCACGATCGCGATGCCCCGGGTCCGGGACTTCCGGGGCCTGCCGGCGAACAAGGGGTTCGACGGGCGCGGCAACTTCGCGATGGGCCTCAAGGAGCAGATCGTGTTTCCGGAGATCAACTACGACAAGGTCGAGAGCGTGCGCGGGATGGACATCATCTTCGTGACCACGGCCCGGTCGGACGCGGAAGCCAAGGCGCTGCTCAAGGGTTTCGACCTGCCGTTCCAGCCGTAATCGTCTCGCAGCGGGAAAACGGCCGGCCTCCGCGAGGCCGGCAGGTTCCGAAGGATCAAGTCAGCATGGCCAAGACATCCGCCGTCAACCGCAACAAGAAGCGCGAGTACATGGCGACCCGCGATCGCGCGAAGCGGACGGCGCTCAAGGACATCGTGCAGAACCGCGACGCGAGCGTCGAGGAACGCTTCGAGGCGTCCGTGCGTCTCGCCGGCCTGCCCCGGAACGGCAGCCGCACCCGGGTCCGTCTCCGGTGCGCGCTGACCGGCCGCTCGCGCGCCAACTACCGCAAGTTCAAGCTCTGCCGGATCGCGCTCCGCGAGCTCGCGAGCGCCGGGCAGATCCCCGGCATGGTCAAGTCGAGCTGGTAAGGAACCGACCCGATGTCGATGTCTGATCCGCTGGGCGACATGCTCACACGAATCCGCAACGCGCAGCGGAGCCGTCACGCCGCCTGCATCGCGCCCGCGTCCAAGCTCCGTGCGAACGTGCTGGAGGCGCTGCGGCGCGAGGGCTACATCCGCGGCTTCAGCACCGAGGAGTTGCGTCCCGGGGTGGCGCAGCTCCGGATCGAGCTGAAATACGCGGAGGGCGAGCCGGTCATCAAGGAGATCCAGAGGGTCTCGAAGCCCGGTCGTCGCGTCTATTCGAAGATCAAGGAACTGCCGCGCGTCTATGCCGGTCTCGGCGTTTCGATCCTGTCGACCCCGCGCGGGGTCCTGAGCGATGCAGAGGCACGCGCCGCCAATGTCGGCGGCGAAGTGCTCTGCCGCGTGTTCTGAGGCCGCTGCCATGTCCCGTGTCGGAAAATACCCGGTTCCCATTCCCGCCGGCGTCGACGTCGCGATCGCGGACGGCGTGCTCACGGCCAAGGGCCGGCTCGGCTCGCTCACGGTGCGGCTGTCGGACGACGTCGACACGACGGTGTCGGACGGGTCGGTGACGGTCGCGCCGCGTTCGAAGGAGCGGCGGGCGCAGATGATGTGGGGCACCACGCGGGCGCTGGTCGCGAGTTCGGTGAAAGGCGTCTCCGAGGGGTACTCGAAGACGCTGGAGATCACCGGCACCGGCTACCGGGCGGCGGTCGCGGGCCGGAACCTCGAGCTCAACCTCGGCTTCTCGCACCCCGTGGTCTATCCGATCCCGGACGGCATCACGATCACGACCCCGCGGCCCACGTCGGTGACCGTCGCGGGCGCCGACAAGCAGCAGGTCGGTCAGGTCGCACTCGACATCCGTCGCTACCGGCAGCCGGAGCCCTACAAGGGCAAGGGGATCCGCTACGACAACGAGCAGATCCGGCGCAAGGAAGGCAAGAAGAAGTAATGAGCGCGCAGCAGGACCTTCGCGAGCGGCGGCGGGCACGGCTCCGCTTCCAGCTCCGCCGCAAGGCGGGCGGGCGGCCGAGGCTCTCGGTCTTCCGCTCGGGCAAGAACATCTACGCCCAGGTGATCGACGACGTGGCGGGCCGCACGCTGGCCGCCGCGTCGACGCTCGATGCCGGGCTGCGGACGGAGCTCCGCAGCGGCGCCGACCGGGGTGCGGCGACCGCGGTCGGCAAGCTGATCGCGGAGCGGGCGGTCGCGGCCGGCATCAAGGCGGTCGTGTTCGACCGCGGTTCCTATCTTTATCATGGCCGCGTCAAGGCGCTGGCCGAAGCCGCCCGCGAGGGCGGCCTCGAGTTCTGAGGGCAACGGGATGGCACGGGAGTCGAGAGACGGCGGCAGGCGCGACCGCGAGCGCGACCGGGACGGCGACGAGCTGGTCGACAAGCTCGTCACGATCAATCGTGTCGCAAAGGTGGTGAAGGGCGGACGCCGCTTCGCCTTCGCGGCCCTCGTGGTGGTGGGCGATCAGAAGGGCCGCGTCGGCTACGGCGCCGGAAAGGCGCGCGAGGTGCCGGAAGCGATCCGCAAGGCGACCGAGCGCGCCAAGCGCGGCATGATCCGGGTGCCGATGCGCGAAGGCCGCACGCTGCATCACGACATCGACGGGCACTACGGGGCCGGCAAGGTGGTGCTCCGCTCGGCGGAGGCCGGCACGGGCATCATCGCCGGCGGCCCGATGCGGGCGGTGTTCGAGAGCCTCGGCATCGCCGACGTGGTCGCGAAATCGCTCGGGAGCCGCAACCCGCACAACATGGTCAAGGCCACGTTCGCGGCGCTCGAGCGCTGCGGCAGCCCGCGCTCGGTGGCCAGCCGTCGCGGCAAGAAGGTGACCGACATCCTCGGCAAGCGCGAGAACGCGCCCGCGGCGGAGGCGACCGCCGATGTCTGACGCGCCGGGCAAGACGGTGACGGTGACCCAGACCGGTTCGCCGATTGGCCGCGAGGACTCCCAGCGGCGGACGCTGATCGGGCTCGGGCTCAACAAGATGCACCGGACCCGGACGCTGGCCGACACGCCGTCGGTGCGCGGCATGATCCGCAAGGTGGCGCACCTGGTGCGGGTGGAGGACTGAGATGAACCTCAACGAACTGCGCGACAACGCGGGCGCCCGCCCGAAGTCGAAGCGGCTCGGCCGCGGCATCGGGTCCGGCAAGGGCAAGACGTCGGGCAAGGGCGTGAAGGGGCAGAAGGCGCGCGAGGGCGTGTCGCTGAACGGGTTCGAGGGCGGCCAGCTCCCGATCTACCGCCGGCTGCCGAAGCGCGGCTTCAAGAACCCGTTCCGGAAGGTCTACGCGCCGATCAACCTCGACACGATCGAGACCGCGATCGAGGCGGGCCGCCTGCAGGCCGACGCCGAGATCAGCGAGGCGACGCTGATCGCGGCCGGTCTGGTGTCGGCGGCGAAGGTGGACGGGGTGCGGCTGTTGTCGCGGGGCGCGATCACGCGACCGATCCGGATCACCGTCTCCGGCGCGTCCGCCGCGGCGATCGAGGCGGTCCGGAATGCCGGCGGCGAGGTCACCACGACGGTCGCGCGGCCGCCGGGCGCCGGCGCCGACGCGAACGCCTGACGGGGCGTCCCGCTTGCGGCGGGGCGGCCGGTCATAGCATCATCGACATTCCCGGAAGCGGCGCCCGGATCGTCCGGTCTTTCTCTCGAGGGTCTCGACGCTCCGGGACGGGACGGGTCGGACCGCCGTCTCCGTGAGCGCAGGGCAAGGAACGGGCGCATGGCCTCGGCGGCCGAGCAGCTGGCAGGCAGCATCAATCTCCAGACCTTCTCGAAGGCGACCGAGCTCAAGAAGCGGATCTGGTTCACCCTCGGGGCGCTGATCGTCTATCGGGTCGGAACCTACATCCCGGTCCCGGGCGTCGACGCGGCGGTGATGGGCCAGCTGCTCGCGCAGCACGGGTCCGGCATCCTCGGCATGTTCGACATGTTCACCGGCGGCGCGCTCGGGCGGATGACGGTGTTCGCGCTGAACATCATGCCGTACATCTCCGCCTCGATCATCGTGCAGCTGATGACCTCCGCGGTGCCCACGCTCGAGACGCTGAAGAAGGAAGGCGAGCAGGGGCGGAAGAAGCTGAACCAGTATACCCGCTACCTCACGGTGCTGATCGCGCTGTTCCAGGCATACGGGATCTCGGTCGGTCTCGAGAGCATGCACGGGGCGTCCGGCCCGGCGGTGATCACGCCCGGTCCGTTCTTCATCTTCTCCTCGGTGGTGACGCTGGTCGGCGGCACGATGTTCCTGATGTGGCTCGGCGAGCAGATCACCGCGCGCGGCGTCGGCAACGGGATCAGCCTGATCATCTTCGCCGGCATCGTCGCCAACCTGCCCCACACCGTCGCCTCGATCCTCGAGCTCGGCTACACGGGCGGGCTGTCGCCGGTCGCGGTGGTCGCGTTCTTCGTGCTCGCGCTGGCCGCGATCGCGTTCATCGTGTTCATGGAGACGGCGCAGCGGCGCGTCGTGATCCAGCATCCGAAGCGCCAGGTCGGCAACCGGATGTACGGCGGCGACACCACCTACATGCCGCTCAAGGTGAACACGTCCGGCGTCATCCCGCCGATCTTCGCGAGCTCGATCCTGCTGATCCCGGCGACGATCATCGGCTTCTCCGCCCATCCCGGCGGGTCGGGCATCACCGGCTTCCTCGCCCAGGAGCTCGGCCAGGGCCAGCCGCTCTACCTCGCGCTCTACGCCGCGATGATCATCTTCTTCTCCTATTTCTACACGGCCGTGGCCTTCAACCCGCAGGAGACGGCGGACAACCTGAAGCGCTCGGGCGGCTTCATCCCGGGGCGCCGACCCGGTGCGAACACGGCGGAGTTCTTCGACTACGTGCTGACGCGCCTGACCACGGTCGGCGCGCTCTACCTCACGGTGGTCTGCCTGCTGCCGCAGGTGCTGGTCGGCCGCTACAACCTGCCGTTCTACTTCGGCGGCCAGAGCCTGATCATCATCGTCTCGGTCACCATGGACACGGTGACGCAGATCCAGAGCCATCTCCTCGCCCACCAGTACAAGGGCCTGATCCGCAAGCAGCGCCCCGCCAACACGCAGCGCGGCGGCGGGGCGCGCGGCCTCGCGGCCCGCGGGCGCCCGGCGCGATGAACCTGATCCTCCTCGGGCCACCCGGCGCCGGGAAAGGCACGCAGGCCAAGCGTCTCGAGGAGCGTCGCGGCGTCGTCCAGGTCTCGACGGGCGACATGCTGCGCAGCGAGGTCCGGGCAGGGAGCGCGATCGGGCTCAAGGCGCGCGCGATCATGGAGGCCGGCGGGCTCGTCCCAGACGACATCATCATCGCCATGCTCGGGGAACGCATGCGCCGGCCCGACGCCGCCCGCGGCGTGATCCTCGACGGGTTCCCGCGCACCGTCGCCCAGGCGACGGCGCTCGACGCGCTGCTCGCCGAGACCGGGCTCAGGCTCGACGCGGTGATCGAGCTCGCGGTGGACGAGGCGGCCCTGGTCGAGCGGATCGCCGGCCGGTTCTCCTGCGCGACGTGCGGCGCCGGCTACCACGACAGCTTCAGGCGGCCGCGCGTCGAGAACACCTGCGACGTCTGCGGCTCGCATCATTTCGTCCGGCGCGACGACGACAACCGCGAGACGGTCCACGCCCGGCTCGATGCCTACCGCGCCCAGACCGCGCCGATCCTGCCGCACTACGAGGCCCAGGGACGCCTCCACCGGGTGGACGGCATGGCGGGGATCGACGAGGTGGCCGGGGCGATCGACGGGATCCTCGGCGAACCGGCCGAGCCGCAGCTGACGCAGAGTTGATCCGGTCTCGTTGACAGGGGATCCCCGACCACTATATCTCGCCGGCTTGGCCGCGGGACATTGGAGCCCGGTCGACGTCCATCGTCTCGCGCGATCCCGCATCCCTCGTGAACCGAGGCGAGGCGCGCGAGGCGCATTCGCAGGGCCGGGTCATGCCGGCCGAGGAGAGGCTTTCGTGGCGCGTATTGCCGGCGTGAACATCCCGACGAACAAGCGGGTCGTCATCGGTCTTCGCTACATCTACGGGATCGGGCCGGCGAAGGCCGACACGATCTGCCGGACGCTCAGCATCCCGGCCGACCGCCGCGTGAACCAGCTCTCGGACGACGAGGTGCTGCGCATCCGCGAGCTGATCGACCGCGACTTCCAGGTCGAAGGCGACCTTCGCCGCGAACTCGCGATGAACATCAAGCGGCTGATGGATCTCGGCTGCTACCGCGGTCTTCGTCATCGGCGCGGCCTGCCGGTCCGTGGCCAGCGGACGCACACCAATGCGCGCACCCGGAAGGGCAAGGCGGTTCCGATCGCCGGCAAGAAAAAGGTCACGCGCTGACCGCGCCGTCCTGACGCTTCGCGACGCCTCCGCTCCAGACGCACCGATCACAGGAACCGAACACCATGGCGAAGCCCGCCTCCTCAGGCACGCGCACCCGCAAGAAGGAGCGCAAGAACATCATCTCCGGCGTGGCGCACGTGCTGTCCACGTTCAACAACACGATGATCACGATCGCGGACGCGCAGGGCAACGCGATCGCCTGGTCGTCCGCCGGCAGCCAGGGCTTCAAGGGCAGCCGGAAGTCCACGCCCTATGCGGCCCAGGTCGCCGCCGAGGAGGCCGGCCGCAAGGCCCGCGAGCACGGGATGGAGACGCTCGAGATCGAGGTGTCCGGTCCGGGTTCCGGCCGGGAGAGCGCGCTGCGGGCGCTCCAGGCGACCGGGTTCTCGATCACCGCCATCCGCGACATGACGCCGATCCCGCACAACGGGTGCCGTCCGCGCAAGCGCCGGCGCGTCTGATCGTTCCCGACCCCGGGCGCGGGCGTCGCGGCGCCGCAAGGTGCCGACGCCTCGCCCGTTTCGCGAGAGACCCATTTCGAGAGAGGTGTCCCAAGTGGCGCTGCAGAGGAACTGGCAAAGCCTGATCAAGCCGGAAAAGCTTGAGGTCGAGAGCGGCGCCGAGCCCGCCCGGATCGCGACCGTGGTCGCCGAGCCGCTCGAGCGCGGCTTCGGGATGACGCTCGGCAACGCGATCCGCCGCATCCTGCTGTCGTCGCTGCAGGGAGCGGCGGTGACCGCGATCCAGATCGACGGCGTGCTGCACGAGTTCAGCTCGATCGCCGGCGTCCGCGAGGACGTGACCGACATCGTGCTCAACATCAAGCAGCTGGCGCTGCGCATGCACGGCGACGGCCCGAAGCGCATGGTGGTGCAGGCGACCGGCCCCGGCGAGGTGACGGCCCGGCAGATCCAGGTCGGCCACGACATCGAGGTGATGAACCCCGAGCTGGTGATCTGCACGCTCGACGACGGCGTGAAGTTCGGCATGGAGCTGACGGCCCAGCTCGGCAAGGGCTACGTGCCCGCGGCCGCCAACCGGCCCGAGGACGCGCCGATCGGGCTGATCCCGGTCGATGCGATCTATTCGCCGGTGCGTCGCGTCTCCTACAAGGTCGAGCCGACCCGCGTCGGCCAGGTGACCGACTACGACAAGCTGCTGCTCACCGTCGAGACCAACGGCGCCGTCACCCCCGAGGACGCGGTGGCGCTCGCCGCCCGCATCCTGCAGGACCAGCTCCAGCTGTTCATCAATTTCGACGAGCCCCGGCCGGCGCGCGCCGAGGAGCCGCAGGACGACCTGCCGTTCAACCGCAACCTGCTCCGCAAGGTCGACGAGCTCGAGCTCTCGGTCCGCAGCGCGAACTGCCTGAAGAACGACAACATCGTCTATATCGGCGACCTCGTTCAGAAGACCGAGCAGGAGATGCTCCGGACCCCGAACTTCGGCCGCAAGTCGCTGAACGAGATCAAGGAGGTCTTGTCCACGATGGGCCTCTCGCTCGGCATGAACGTGTCGACCTGGCCGCCGGAGAACATCGAGGAACTCGCCAAAAGGCTCGACGAGCCGTTCTGACCGTCAGGAATCCCGCACCATGCGTCACGGCGTTGCCGGCCGTAAGCTCGGCGTCACCTCGTCCCACCGTCTCGCCATGTTCCGCAACATGGCGGTGGCGCTGATCAAGCACGAGCAGATCACCACCACGCTGCCGAAGGCCAAGGAGCTCCGTCCCTACACCGAGCGGCTGATCACGCTCGGCAAGCGGGGTGGCCTCCATGCGCGGCGGCAGGCCTACGCGCAGCTCCGCGACGACGTGATCGTGAGCAAGCTCTTCACGACGATCGCCGATCGCTACAAGGCACGGGCGGGCGGCTACACCCGCGTGCTCCGCGCCGGCGTCCGTTACGGCGACGCGGCCGACATGGCGGTGATCGAGCTGGTCGACCGTGACCCCTCCGCCAAGGGCCAGGACAGCGGCCCGGTCCAGGCGCGCGAGGGCGACGAGGCCAGCCCGAACGATTTCGACTGACGATCCGGCCGCTCACCCCGGGGGCCGGCAGGTCCCCGGTCACGCGGCGTCCCGCGCCCGCGCGATCCGGTGCATGAAGGCGAGCTTGCCGATCACCGGCTCGCTGATCACGAACGGATAGAGATCCGCGAGCCCCATGCTCCGGTTCAGGCTGTTCACGGCGAGCACCAGCGGCAGCCACGCCTCGATGATCGGCTCGATGCGATCCGCCGTGTAGGGGTCGAGGCCGCCGGTCTCGAGGGACGGGATCGAGCCGCCCGGCTGCAGGCCGAGGCCGAACGCGTCCGCCGTCTCCAGCGTGTCCACGATATGCAGGTAGTGCGCCCAGGTCTCCGCGAAGTCCTCCCACGGATGGCTGGTGGCGTAGGCGGTGATGAAGCCGGCCTGCCAGTCGCCCGGCGCGCCCTCCCGATAGTGCCGGACGAGCGCCGCGCGGTAGTCCGCACGGTCGTCGCCGAACAGCGAACGGCACTCGTCGAGCCGACCGCCGTCCCGGACCAGGCGTCCCCAGATCCAGTGGCCGACCTCGTGGCGGAAATGGCCGAGCAGCGTCCGGTAGGTCTCCTGCATCGCGTTCCGCCGTTCCTCGCGGATGGCGTCGTCGGCCTCCCTGGCGGCGATCGTGATCAGGCCGTTGTCGTGACCGGTCATGACTGGCTGCTCCGGCCGGTCGTCGAGGAAGTCGAACACCAGTCCGCGCGCGGGATCGTCGATCCTGTCCGGCAGTTCGATGCCGAGACGGATCAACGAGTAGATCAGCCGGTGCTTCGCCAGCTCGAGCTTCCGCCAGCGCTCGAGCCCGAGCGGGATCGACAGGTCGGGAATGATCCGGTTGTGGCGACAGGCGGCGCAGAACGTCTGGCCCGACCGCTCGGCGACGAGCCAGTTGCAGGCCCCGTGCAGCGCGTTCGCGCACCACCGGTAGGTGCGCTCCGGCTCGGCCATCGCCGCCCAGCCCTGGCCCGCGGGGCGGAGCGCCGACATCGTCGCGAGGTCCGGAAGATAGCCGAGGGGAAGGCCGCATCGTCCGCAGGCCGTGTTCTCGAAGAACAGCGTGGCGCCACAGTTCTGGCAGGCGAACAGTCGCATCGGTCGCGTCCGGATCCGTGGCGTCGAGATCGGGTCGACGCACGAAACGACGGCTTGTTCCCGCCCCGGCGCATCCCGTGGCGTGCCCCGGCGTTGAACCGTTTCCGGGTTGCTCGGTCCCCGAGCAGGCCCCATGAGGCCAAGGAGCGAATGATGGTCGACGAGAACCGCGTTGAAGGCACGCTGAAAGACGTCGGTGGCAAGGTGAAGGACGCGTCGGGCGGTCTGCTCGGCGACACCGACCTCCAGGCCGAGGGCAAGTTCGACCAGGCGTCCGGCAATGCCCAGGCCTATTACGGCGAGGCGCTCGACACCGTGCGGGACGTCGCGGCCGACCGGCCGATCACCGCGCTCGCGGCGGCGGCCGGGGCCGGGCTGCTGATCGGCCTGCTGCTCGGCCGGCTCTGAGCCTCTTCAACCCGATCGGAGCGTCTGACCGATGCTGAAGCTGGCCATCTTCTTCCTGATCATCTCGATCGTCGCCGCGGTGTTCGGCTTCGGCGGCATCTCCGCCGCGGCAGCCGGGATCGCGAAGATCCTCTTCGTCGTGTTCCTGGTGATCTTCCTGGTGCTGCTCGTGCTCGGCCTGATGGCCGGACGAGCCGTGATGTAGAGGCCCCCGTCGGGGCGCTTTCGTTCAGCCCGGCGGCGGCACGCTGTCCGGCTGGACGAAGGACGGGAGGAACGGATCGTTCTCCTGGAGCGCGTTGCGCCCCGGGAGATCGGCCGTGGTCCAGCCTCCGCCGAGGGCCTCGATCAGGGCGACGCTCGCGGTCAGCCTGTCCTGCTGGGCGGTGAGCGCGGTCTGCTCGTCGGACAACGCCGTCGTCTCCGCGGTCGCGACCGTGGTGTAGTCGACCGTTCCGGCCTGGTATTCATTGAACGAGACCGTCACGTTCTGCACGGCCGCCTCGACGGCGAGGCGCTCGGCGACGGCCTGCTCGCCGTAGAAGCGGAGTGCGGCCAGTTCGTCCTCCACGCCCTCGAAGGCCGTGAGCACGGTCTGGCGGTAGTCGGCGACCGCGGCATCGTAGCTCGCTTCCGCGGCGCGCACGTCGGCCGACTTCAATCCCCCTTCGAACAGATCGTCGCTCGCGGCGACGCCGAGAGACCAGAACCGGTTCGCGGTCTCGACGAGCGTGCTGAGCTGAGGTCCCGCATAGCCGCCGCTCGCGGACAGCGAGATGTCGGGGTAGTAGGCGGCCACCGCGACGCCGATCGCGGCATTGGCGCTGTCGATCTCGCGTTCCGCCTCGGCGATGTCCGGCCGGCGTTGCAGCAGCGCCGAGGGAACTCCCGCCGGCAATTCCGGCACGTAGGCCTGCAGGGCGCCCGGCGCGATCTCCAGATCCGACGGCGCGTGGCCGGTCAGCACCGCGATCGCGTGCTCGTACTGCGCGCGCGCGGCGCCGACCTCGTCCGCCGAGGCCTGCGCCGAACGGAGCTGGGTGAGCGCGGTGAGGTAGTCGGACGGCGGGGTCGTGCCGAGGCCGGCGGCGTACTGGTTGTGGATCACCTGGAGGTTCCGGCGATACGCGACCACGGTCTGGTCGAGAAGGGTCTGCAGGCTGTCCGTCGACCGCAGCTCGAAATAGTCGGTCGCCAGCGACGCCTCGAGCGACAGCCGGGAATTGGCCACCTCGGCGGCGCTGGCCTGCGTCGAGGCGACCTGCTCCTGCACCTGGCGACGGATGCGTCCCCAGAGGTCGAGGTCCCAGCTCGCGGTGCCTTCGAGCGTCAGCGTGCTGGTGGTCGACGCCGTGCTGACGCCGGTGAGCCCGTTCCCGATGCTGCCCGACCCCGCCGTCGTGCTGCCGATAGTGGACGTGCTGGTCGATGTCGTGGTCCCGGTGGCGCCGCCCGTCGACGAGAGGCTGCTGCCGCTGCCGACCACGACGCCGCGGCCGCCGCTGCCCGAGCGCTGCACCGAGGGCGACAGTCCGAGCACCGGGAACAGGCTCGACCGCGCCTCGTCCACCAGCGCCGCCGCCTGGTCGTAGTTCGCGACGGCGGCTTTCAGCGACTGGTTCGACCGGTCGGCCTCGGCCTCCAGCCCGTCGAGCACGGTGTCGCCGTAGATCGTCCACCACGGGCCCTTCGGCATCGACGCGTTGGCCGGCGAGGCCGCCTGCCAGCCGGGGAGCGGCCGTGCCTCCTTGAAGCGCGACGGCGTCTCCACGGTCGGCCGGTGGTAGTCCGGGCCGACCATGCAGCCGGCGAGCGTTCCCGCCGCGCCGGCCATGATGAGGGAGCGTCCGAGACGAGACGAGAGGGGGCGGGTCATGAGGTCTGTGGCGAGGGCCGGCTTCCGAAGCGCCGTCTCGCGTTGAAGCGATGGCGCATGCGGTCGAGCGCGAGATAGACGACGGGCGTGGTGTAGAGCGTCAGCGCCTGGCTGACCACCAGCCCGCCGACGATCGCGATGCCGAGCGGCTGGCGGAGCGAGGCGCCTTCGCCGGAGCCGAAGGCGAGCGGCAGGGCGCCGAAGGCGGCCGCGAAGCTCGTCATCATGATCGGCCGGAAGCGCAGCAGGCACGCGGTCCGGATCGCGTCGAACGGCGACAGGCCGTCGGCGCGCTCCGCGGAGATCGCGAAGTCGACGAGCAGGATCGCGTTCTTCTTCACGATGCCGATCAGCAGGATGATGCCGATCAGCCCGATCACGTCGAGCTGCTTGCCGCTGATCAGCAGCGAGAGCAGCGCGCCGAGCCCGGCCGACGGCAAGGTGGACAGGATCGTGAGGGGATGGATGTAGCTCTCGTAGAGGATCCCGAGCGTCACGTAGACGGCCGCCAGCGCCGCGAAGATCAGGATCGGCTCGTCGCTCACCGATTGCTGGAACTGCTGCGCGGTTCCGGCGAACTCGCCGGTGATCTCGGCCGGCATGTGGAGCGCCAGCGCGGTTTCGCGGATCACGCGGGCGGCGTTGCCCAGCGTCTGACCCTGCGGGAGGTCGAAGGAGATGGTGGAGGCGACGAACTCGCTCTGGTGATTGACCGAGACGGCGGTGGTTCCGCGCTGGAAGGCTGAGACGGCGGAGAGGGGCACGGCAGCCGTGCTGCTGGTCGCGACCGAGGACGACGCGGACGCGGCGCTCGATCCGTTGTTGCCGCTCGCCGAGATCGAGTTGATCGAGGCCGCCTGTTCGGCGGAGCTGCCGGCCTCGCTCGCGCTCTGAGGCGACGAGGTGGAGGAGTTTGCCGTCGACGAGGACGTCGTCGTCGACGTGGCGGCGTTGCCGGTGGTGATCGTCGACGTGCTCGAGACGCCCGGCACCGTCACCGGCGCGGTGTTGACCCAGATCTGGTGCAGGATCGCAGGGTTCTGCCAGTAGCGGGGCGCCACTTCCATGACGACGTGATACTGGGCCAGCGGCGTGTAGATCGTCGACACGAGGCGCTGGCCGAACGCGTCGTAGAGCGTGTCGTCGATCGCGGCGGGTGTCAGATCGAAGCGCGCCGTGGTGTCGCGGTCGATCACGACGTTCATCTCGTTTCCGTGGTCCTGCTGGTCGCTGTTCACGTCGGTGAGTTCGCGCCGCTTCTGCAACGCCGCGACAAGGCGGGGCGCCCAGCTCTGCAGCAGCTCGGCATCGTCGGATTGCAGCACGTATTGGTAGGCGCCGTTCGTCTGGTGGCCGCCCGCCCGGACGTCGTCGGCGCCGTGCAGGAAGGCCTGGGCGCCCGGCACGCGGGCGAGTTTCGGGCGCAGGCGCGCCAGGATCTGCTCGATCGGCGCGCGTTCGGAGAGCGGTTTCAGCTGGCCGAACAGGAAGCCGCTGTTGGTCGAGCGGCCGCCGGTGAAACCGACGATGCCGGCGACTGCCGGATCGTGCTGGATGATGGACTGCAGCTCGACCATCTTGCGCCGCATGTTCTGGAACGAGATCGACTGGTCGGCCTGCACCTGGCCGAGGATCAGGCCGGTGTCCTGGTCCGGGAAGAAGCCCTTGGGCACGATCACGAACAGCCAGACCGTGAGCCCGATCGTCGCGAAGAAGCTCGCGATCAGGAGCGCCGGGTGGCGCAGCGACCAGTCGAGCGAGCGCTCGTAGCCGCGGAGCATGGCCGCGAGCACGCGCTCGGCGACGCGGAACACCACGTTCGGGCGCTCGTCCTCGCTCGCGTGCGACGGTGGCCGCAGGAAGCGCGAGCACATCATCGGCGTCAGCGTCAGTGCCAGGAACATCGAGATGACGATCGTGGTCGCGAGCGTCACCGCGAACTCCCGGAACAACCGGCCGACGATCCCCTGCATGAGCAGGATCGGCAGGAACACCGCGATCAGCGACACGGTGATCGAGAGAACCGTGAACCCGACCTCGCGGGCGCCGAGCAGGGCGGCGGCCACCCGGTTGTGCCCCATCTCCATGTAGCGGGCGATGTTCTCGAGCACCACGATGGCGTCGTCGACCACGAAGCCGGTCGCGACCGTCAGCGCCATCAGCGAGAGGTTGTCGAGCGAGAAGCCGAACAGGCTCATCGCCGCGAAGGTCGCGATGATCGACGCCGGCACCACGACCGCCGGGATGACCGTCGCGCGCACGCTCCGGAGGAACAGCAGCGTCACCAGCGTGACCAGGATCACCGCGATGACCAGCGTCCGCTGGGTGTCGGCGAGCGAGGCACGGATCGCGATCGAGCGGTCGCCGGCGACGGTCAGCACCTCGTCATGCGGAAGCTCGGCCCGGAAATACGGGATCACCGCCTTCACCTGGTCGATCGTCTTGACGATGTTGGCGCCCGGCGTCGGGAACAGGATCAGGATCACGGCCGGCTGTCCGTTGTAGAGGCCGGCGTTCCTGAGATCCTCGGTCCCGTCGTAGATGTGCGCGACATCGGCGAGCTTGATCGGATTGCCGTCGATGTAGCCGATGATGAGCGGTTTGTAGTCGGCGGCCTTGCTCGCGATGTCGTTGGTGTAGAGCTGGTAGCGCGTCGTCGGCGTGTCGATCACGCCCTTCGGCGTGTCGGCGTTGGCGGACGCGAGGGCGGCGCGGACGGTCTCGAGGCTGACGCCCTCCTGGAACAGCGGCTGCGGCGTCAGCTCGACCCGGACGGCGGGCAACGCGCTGCCGCCGATCTCGGCGTAGCCGATGCCCTTGATCTGCGAGAGGCGCTGGCTGATGACGTTCTGCGCGCTGTCGTAGAGCTGCGCCGGCGTCCTGGTCTTCGAGGTGAGCGCGAGCAGCATCACCGGCGAGCCGGCCGGATTGAACTTGAAGTAGCTTGGGTTCGAGCGAAGCGACGTCGGCAGGTCGGCGCGCGCGGCCTGGATCGCGGCCTCGACGTCGCGCGCGGCCCCGTTGATGTCGCGGTCGAGGCCGAACTGCATGGTGATCCGGGTTTCCCCGATCGTGCTCTGCGAGGTGATCTCGGTGACGTCGGCGATCGCGCCGAGATGACGTTCCAGCGGGGCCGCGACCGTGCTCGCGACGATCGACGGGCTGGCGCCCGGATCCATCGCCTGGACCTGGATGGTCGGGAAGTCGACGTTCGGCAACGGCGCGATCGGCAGCCGCACGTAGGCGAACAGGCCGGCGACGACCAGCGCCACCGCGACCAGCGTGGTCGCGACCGGTCGCGCGATGAAGGGGGCCGAGATGTTCACGCCCGCGGCGACGCCGGAACCGGGTCCTCCTGCGGGCCACCGCCGAGCCTGCGCGCGACGAAGGTGCCGACGCGGTCGAAGGCGAGATAGATCACCGGGGTCGTGAAGATCGTCAGCAGCTGGCTGACCGCGAGCCCGCCCACGATGGCGAGCCCGAGCGGACGGCGGAGCTCCGATCCCGTTCCGGTGCCGAGCATCAGCGGCACCGCCGCCAGCATCGCGGCGAGCGTCGTCATCAGGATCGGGCGGAAGCGGAGGAGCGCCGCCTGCTCGATCGCGTCGCGCGGCGCGAGGCCGCCCGTGCGTTCGGCATCGAGCGCGAAATCGATCATCATGATCGCGTTCTTCTTGACGATGCCGATCAGCAGAACGATGCCGATGATGCCCATGATGTCGAGGTCGTTGCCCGTGATCAGCAGCGCGAGCAGCGCGCCGACGCCGGCCGAAGGCAGCGTCGACAGGATCGTGACCGGATGGACGAAGCTTTCATAGAGGATGCCGAGCACGATGTAGACGGCGGCGAGGGCGGCCAGCACCAGGTAGAGCTCGTTGCCGAGCGAGCTCTGGAACGCGGCCGCCGAACCCTCGAAGCTGGTCTGGAACGATGCCGGCCAGTCCTGGTCCGCGAGCACGTGGTCGATCGCGTCGACGCCCTGGCCGAGCGAGGCGCCGGACGCGAGATTGAACGAGATGGTGGTGGCCGGGAACTCGCCGAAATGCGTGATGAGCAGCGGCATCGGCTCGACCTTGACGCTGACGATCGCGCTGAGCGGCACCTGCGTCGGCGTCGCGCCCGTGGACGAGCCGCTCGAGGTGGTGGCGGTGACGCCCGATGCCGGCAGGTAGAGCTGGTTCAGCGCCGCGATGCTCTTCGTCAGGGAGGGCTCGGCCTGCTGGATCACCCGGTACTGCGTGGACTGCGTGTAGATCGTCGAGACCTGACGCTGCCCGAAGGCGTCGTAGAGGGCGTTGTCGATCGTCGCTGGCGTGATGCCGAACCGCGCGGCGGTGGCGCGGTCGATCGTGATCATCAGCCCGAGCCCGTTCTGCTGCAGGTCGCTGGTGACGTCGGCGAGCTCGGGACGGGCCCGGAGGGACGCCACGAAGGGGGGGACGTCGGCGGCGAGCAGCGCCGGATTGGGGTTCATGACGATGAACTGGTACTGCGTCGCCGTGGTCTCGGTCGCGAGGCTGAGATCCTGCACCGGCTGCATGTAGAGCCTGATCCCGACCACGTTCGCGGTCTCCCGCGTGAGACGGCGGATGATCGACGAGGCGTCGAGCGTGCGTTCGCCCCTGGGCTTCAGCGTGATGGTGAAGCGGCCCTGGTTCAGCGTCGTGTTGGTCCCGTCCACGCCGATGAACGATGCGACGTTGACGACCGCCGGGTCCTTCAGGATCGCACGGGCGAGCGCCTGCTGGTGCGTCGCCATCGCGGCGAACGACGTCGACTGGGACGCGACCGAGATCCCTTCGATCTCGCCGGTGTCCTGGACCGGGAAGAATCCCTTGGGGATGGTGACGTAGAGGTAGGCGGTGAGCGCGATCGTGACGGCGACCACGGCGAGCGTCAGCGCCTCGTGGTCGAGCACGACGCGGAGCGCCCGGCGATAGGTCTCGATCAGGCGCGAGAACAGGCGCGTGACCCTGCTCTCGCCCGCGCCGCGATCGGATCGCCGGTCGGCGCCTCCGCGATAGCCGTATTCCGGCGCCGGCGAGTGGCGGAGCAGCAGCGAGCACAGCATCGGCACCAGCGTCAGCGAGACCACCGCCGAGATGATGATGGTGACCGCGAGCGTCACCGCGAACTCGTGGAACAGCCGGCCGACGATCTCGCCCATGAACAGGAGCGGGATCAGCACCGCGATCAGCGAGATGGTGAGCGAGATGATGGTGAAGCCGATCTGCCCGGCACCGGTCATCGCCGCGTCGTAGGGGCTCATTCCCTCCTCGAGATAGCGCGCGATGTTCTCGATCATGACGATCGCGTCGTCGACCACGAAGCCGGTCGCGATGGTCAGCGCCATCAGCGACAGGTTGTCGATCGAGTAGCCGAGCAGGTACATCGCCGCCAGCGTGCCGACCAGCGAGAGCGGCACCGAGAGCGAGGGGATCAGCGTCGCCCGGCCGCTCCTGAGGAACGCGAAGATCACCAGCACCACGAGCAGGATGGAAAGCGCGAGCTCGAACTCGACGTCGGACACCGACGCGCGGATCGTCGTCGTCCGGTCCGACAGCGTGGTCACCGTGATGCCGGCCGGGAGCGCCGCACGGATCGCCGGCAGCGCACGCTCGATCGCGTCCACCACCGCGATCACGTTGGCGCCCGGCTGGCGCTGGACGTTCACCACCAGCGCCGGCGTCCGGTTCGCCCAGGCCGCGAGATCGGTGTTCTCCGGCGCCTCGACCACGCGGCCGATGTCGCGGATCCGGACCGGCGCGCCGTTCTGGTAGGCGATCACCTGGTTCGCCAGCGTCGCGGGATCGTTGATCTGGCTGTTCTCGCGCAGCGTCACCGCCTGCAGCGGCCCGTCGAAGCTGCCGGTCGGCGAGTTGACGTTCACGTTGCCGATCGTGGTGCGGATGTTGTCCGCGCTGAGCCC
Organism: uncultured Acetobacteraceae bacterium; assembly: GCA_964249405.1. Lineage (GTDB taxonomy): Bacteria > Pseudomonadota > Alphaproteobacteria > Acetobacterales > Acetobacteraceae > CAXTPV01. The sequence goes on from CAXUBX010000043.1 coordinate 23,488, forward strand.
GTACGCGAACAGCGCGCGCTGATTGAGCTCGACCCGGAGCGCGCGGACGTTGCCGCCCGAGACCGCGACGTTCCCGACCCCGTCGATCTGGCTCAGCTTCTGGACGAGGCGGGTGGAGATCGCGTCCTGCACGTCGACCAGCTTCATCGTCCGGCTGGTGATGCCGAGCGTGAGGATCGGTGCGTCGGCCGGATTGATCTTCGCGTAGATCGGCGGGGCCGGGAGGTTGGTCGGCAGCAGCGACGCCGCATCGTTGATCGCCGCCTGCACCTCCTGCTCGCCGACGTCGAGGTTGGTGTCGAGCGAGAACCGGAGCGTGATGATCGACGAGCCGCCCGAGCTCTGCGACATCATCTGGTCGAGCCCGGGCATCGAGCCGAAGTAGAATTCGAGCGGTGCCGTGACCGAGGTGGTCATCACGTCGGGTGCGGCGCCCGGATAGAAGGTCGAGACCTGGATGGTCGGATAGTCGACGTCCGGCAGGGCCGAGACCGGCAGGAAGCGGTAGGCGATCAGGCCGACCAGCATGATCGCGATCATCAGCAGCGAGGTCGCGACCGGTCTCGCGATGAAGAGGCGGGAGACGTTCATTCGCCGCCGGCCGGCGCGGCCTGCCTTGCCTTGCCCTGCGCCTTCGCCGCGGTCTGCCCGTTCGATGGCGAGCCGGTCGAGATCGTCACCGGCGCATTGTCCTTCAGGCGATCGATCCCGTCGGTGACGACCTGGACGCCCGGTTGAAGCCCGGACAGCACGACGGTGTTCGTGCCGTCGGTATGCCCGGTCTTCAGCACCCGCACCACCACCTTGTCCGTCGCCGGGCCGGGACTGCCGACCTGTCGGCGATGCCCGGCGCCCGACCCGCCCGACTGTCCGCCATGCCGCGCGTGTGCCGCCGCCATCCGGGCCTTGCGGATCTCGGCCGCGGTCAGCGGAACCACCTGGTAGACGAACGGTCCGTTCGGCCCGGTCTGGATGGCGGCGTTCGGCACGATCAGCGCGTTGTCCAGCGTGTTGAGCAGCAGGTGCGCGTTGACGAACTCGTTCGGGAACAGTCGCTCGTCGGCGTTCGGGAAGATCGCCCGCAGCTTCACCGTCCCGGTGCTGGTATCGACCTGGTTGTCGATCGTCTCCAGCGTGCCCGTGGCGATCTTCGTCTGGTCGGTCCGGTCATAGGCGTCGACCGGCAGCTTGGTCCCGCTCTGGCCGATGCGGTCCAGGATCGACTGGATGTTGTCCTCCGCGGTGGTGAAGATCACCGAGATCGGCTTGATCTCCGTCACCACGACCAGGCCGTTCGTCTCGGCCGAGGTCACGTAGTTGCCGGCGTCGATCTGGCGCAGGCCGACGCGTCCGTCGACCGGCGACCGCACATGGCAGTAGGCGATGTCGAGCTTCTGGGTGTCGATCTCGGCCTGGTCGACCTTCATCGTCGCGGCGTCCTGGGCGACGGTGAAGACCTGATCCTCCAGCGTCTGCTTGGCGATGCTGTTCTGCCGGCCGAGCGTCTGGTAGCGCCCGAGATCCATCTTCGCCTGCTGCCAGGCGGCGGTGTCCCGGGCGAGCTGGGCCTGGTACTGCTCCAGCGTCGCCTCGTAGGGGCGGGGGTCGATCAGGGCCAGGAGCTGGCCCTTGCGCACGTCCTGCCCTTCCTGGAAATCGACCGAGAGCAGGTAGCCGCTGATCTGCGACTGCACGGTGATGGTGGCGAGCGGGGTGACGGTCCCGAGCTCCGTCAGCGTGACCGGCATCGATCCCGTGTTCGCCGTCGCGACGGCGACCGCGATCGGCGCCGTGTAGGACGCCGTGTGTCTCGCGTGGCGCGACCACGGATGCCAGACCAGCACCGCGATCGCGACGACGAGCAGGAGCCAGGGCCACAGACGCCGCCGGCGCCGCGTGTCGCCGCTCGTCGTGCCTGTCGTCCTCACGATCGGCGGTTTGACCTGTTCGTCCATTCTCTTCCGGCCCCGGCGGCCGAGCCTTGTATCAGGTCGCGCCGGTGCGGGCATCGGTCTCGCCGATCGCCGCACCGCACAAAGTGTGACTCCCGATCGGCGAGGATCGCGGCAAGATTGTGGCGGCGGCGACGCCCGTGTTAACCAGGATGTCACGCGATGACGACCGGAGGAGAGGCGCCATGTTCCGGAAACTGCTCGCCGCCGAGATCGAGGCGGTGCGCCAGAGCATCGACCTGGTGCGCGATCGGCTGGAGGAGCGCGAGACGATGATCGCCGCGCGCGAGGTCCTCGGCCGCGAGCGCGAGCCTTCCGTGCCCGGCATCTGGACGCTTCGCCGACCGGTCTGACGGCGCCCGACCGTCCTCGCCCGGATCAGCTACCCGGGCGGCGCTCCGTCCGGGGCGGTCGGCCGGAGGCGTGATGGCCGCTGAGCTCGTGCCCGGCGTCGGCGGCGAAGCCGACCGACAGCAGCGGCGCCAGCAGGGCGATGGCGCCCACGGTCACGAAGCCGGCCGAGAAGTCGGCGAGATGCGGGCCGGCATGGCCGAGCAGCGAGGTCGAGATCGCGAGCGCGGCCGCGGCGACGCAGATGCCGAGCGTCAGCATCACCTGCTGCATCGTCGAGTAGAGGCTCGTCGCCGCGCTCATGCGCGACGCCGGCACGTCGGCGTAGGCGATCGTGTTGTAGGCGGTGAACTGCAGCGAGTTGAAGAAGCCCCCGCAGAACAGCACGGCCGCGATCAGCACGTGGTGCACGGGCGGCCGGAAGGTCGCGCAGGCGAACGAGAAGGCGCCGGCGGCCGCCCCGTTCCAGAGCATCGTGGTCCGGTAGCCGAACGTCCGGAGCAGGCGCCGCGAGAAGCCACGCATGACGAGCCCGCCCACCGAGGTGACGAAGGTGGTGAGCCCCGATTGCGCCGCCGACATGCCGAGCCCGACCTGCAGCATCAGCGGCAGCAGATACGGCGTGGCTCCCACCGAGATCCGCGTCGCGGCGCCGGCGACCACCGACAGCCGGAAGGTCGGGATCCGCATCAGCCGGAAATCGAGGATCGGCTCGGCGACGCTCCGCGCGTGCACGACGTAGAGCACGGCCGCGATGACGGCGACGAGCAGCACGGCGACGCTCGCCGCGACCGACAGCGTCCCGCGGCTGACCAGCTCGAAGCCGAAGATCAGGCAGGCGAGGGCGACGCCCGACAGCGCCATGCCGCGGATGTCGAAGCCGGTGCGGCGCTCGGCCCGGATCTGCGGCACGATCCGGATCGCCAGCGCGAAGCCCACGATCCCGATCGGGACGTTGATGTAGAAGATCCAGCGCCAGTCGAGCGCGGTCACCAGGAAGCCGCCGACGGGCGGGCCGAGCAGCGGCCCGATCGTCGCCGGGATCAGCAGCCAGTTCATCACCGCGATCAGCTCGCTCTTGGCGGTGGTCTGGAGCAGCACGAGCCGTCCGACCGGCACCATCATGGCGCCGCCCGTGCCCTGCAGGAGGCGCGACGCGACCAGGACCGGGAGACTTCCCGCGAGCCCGCAGAGCACCGAGCCGAGCGTGAACAGCGCGACGGCGGCGGCGAACACGGTGCGGCTGCCGAGCCGGTCGGCGATCCGGCCGGAGGCCGGGATGAACACGGCGAGGCTGACGAGATACGAGGTCAGGGCCACGCTCATGTGCGCCGGATCGACGCCGAAGGAATGCGCCATCGCGGGCAGCGCGGTCGCGAGCACCGTGCCGTCGAGCTGCTCCATGAACATGGCGGACGCGATCACCAGCGGAACCGCGTGGAGGCCCGCCGGCCGTCTCCACCGCGTCGTGTTCGCTCCCCCGTCCATGCCGACCAGAAGCCCGATCCCGGGCGATGCGGCAAGGCGACAGCGCCGTGAGGCCGGACCTGTTCACGATCGGCTACCAGGGGACCACGCTCGACGCCCTGATCGATCGGCTCTCCGCGAGCGGGGTCGCCTCAGTCATCGATGTCCGCGCGGTGCCGGTCTCGCGCAAGCCCGGCTTCTCGAAGCGGATGCTCGGGGCGTCGCTGGAGGCGGCGGGGATCCGCTACGAGCACCTCCCGGCGCTCGGGACGCCGAAGCCCGGGCGCGAGGCGGCGCGGCGGAACGACCGCGACGGGCTCGAGCGGATCTACGGCGCGCATCTCGGGACCGAGGCCGCGATCGGCGGGCTCGGGACCGCGTTCGGCCTCGCCCGCGCGTCCGCCTGCTGCCTGCTCTGCTTCGAGGCCGAGCCCGCGTGCTGCCACCGTCGTCTCGTCGCGGACGCGCTCGTCCGGCGCGCCCCGTTCGCGGTCCGGCATCTCTCGGTCGCCCCCGCACGCTTGCGCGGTCACGAGCGGACATGATCAAGAATCCCCGATGCCGGACTTCATCCTCGAGGGCGAGCATGGCGGGCGGGTCGCGGGGATCGACGAGGTCGGCCGCGGGCCGCTCGCGGGGCCCGTGGTCGCCGCCGCGGTGGTGTTCCGCGCCGGCGTGCCGGCCGGTCTCGCCCCGCTTCTCGACGACAGCAAGGCGCTCGACCCGCTCGCCCGCGAGATCGCCCACGCGGCCCTGCTCGCGTCGGGTGCCGCCGAGATCGCGGTGGGCGCGGCCTCGGTCGCCGAGATCGGCCGGATCAACATCCTCCGCGCGAGCCTGCTCGCGATGGCGCGCGCGGTCGGCCGGCTGGCCGCAACGCCCGACCTCGCGCTGGTCGACGGCAACGTCGCGCCGACGCTCGGCTGCCCCGTGCGCTGCGTGGTCGGCGGGGACGCGCGCTCGCTCTCGATCGCGGCGGCGTCGATCGTCGCCAAGGTCACGCGCGACCGGCTGATGGCGCGCCTCGCCCTCCGTTGCCCGGGCTATGGCTGGGAGACCAACGCCGGCTACGCCACCCCGCCGCACCGGGCCGCGCTCCGCGCCCTCGGTCCGACCCGTCATCACCGGCCGGGCTTCGGCACCGTGCGCCGGCTCGCGCTGGAGGCCGGCTGCTCGCCCGCGCCAGAGCTCGCGGCCTTCCTGTGACGGCCATTTGAGCGGTCGGATGGACGCGATCGAGCTCCCGCTCGACCAGATCCTGCGCGGCGACTGCGTCGAGCAGATGCGCATGCTGCCGTCCGGCGCGATCGACTGCGTGTTCGCCGACCCGCCCTACAACCTGCAGCTCCGCGGCGAGCTGCGCCGGCCCGACGACAGCCTGGTCGACGGGGTGGACGACGAGTGGGACCGCTTCGCGGACTTCGCGGCCTACGACGCCTTCACCCGCGACTGGCTCGCCGAGGCGCGTCGCCTGCTCGGCAAGGACGGCACGCTCTGGGTGATCGGCTCCTATCACAACATCTTCCGGATCGGCGCGGTGCTCCAGGAGCTCGGGTTCTGGATCCTGAACGACGTGATCTGGCGGAAATCGAACCCGATGCCGAACTTCCGCGGCCGCCGCTTCACCAACGCGCACGAGACGCTGATCT